>JAFSSC010000006.1 GCA_017445805.1 bacterium | reverse complement strand
TCAAGTAGTGTCAACATTGTTTTAATTTTATCGATTGATAAATTGAAAAATTTAGCGATCTTAGTGTGAATATAATCAATATCAAAAGTTGTTGTCTTAATGTCAATAAGTCTTGCATTTTCATATTTTCCAATGATGATTTGTTTATCAATAATTTTAATGAATGATTCTTGTCCTATATCTTGATCAAATAACAAATTGTAAATATTGCTAGTATATGCAATTTTTACATGACTTTGTTTTATTACCTTGATGCAATATTTATATTTTTCATATTTTGTAACAAAGGCAGTATAGTCGCAAGCAACATTGTTATCATTATTGGTAAAATTTTTGATGTTAATTTCATTAACATAGCAATTTTCTTTATTTAGCATGGCGGTAATTGTTTTTTTTGCTTCTTCAATATCTTGACAATTATTAATTTTGATCTTTGTAAAATCAATTTTTGAAATATTTGGTTCATCAAAAATAATGTTAATTTTGTCAATTGCTTCATTTAAAAAAGTTGAAGCTTTTGCAAACAATTCCATCATTTGGTGTGCAAAATTTGAGAATATAATTTTTTGCGAAAAATTGTAAAAAACAACAACCTTGTTGTCAACGATTTTGAAAACAATGAATGTTAGTTTATTAGAATTGATAAAAAGAATTTTATATTTACAATCTAGCATATTTTTTGTAATACCCGCAATTTAGCACTATGGGACTTATGATTTCGTTCAATTTCTGCTTGTGTAGGAGTAATGGGTTTTTTTGTAATTAAACAATAACTTGGTTTAATTTTTTGGTATAGTGGAACATCATGACCATAAAAATCATGCGCTATAGTGATATTTTTAAAAAAATGTTTAACAATACGATCTTCAAGTGAATGGAAAGTTATTACAGCGAGAATACCATATTTTTGTAATAGATTTACTGCTTTTTCTAGGCCTTGTTTTAGTGCATTTAATTCGTCATTAACGACGATTCTTAAAGCTTGAAAATATGTTTTTGCTGGGTGCTTACGATGGATTGAACCTTTTGTTTTATCACAAATAATTTTTTGTAATTGCAATGTCGTTGTAATTGCTTTTTGTTTGCGAATTTTGATAATTTCATCCACTATTTTTTGCGGTTTTTTTATTTCTCCATACTTTTTAAAAATATCAACTAATTGTTGTTTCGTGTAGGTATTAATAATTGTCTTTGCAGTAAGTTTATTTTTTTGACTCATGCGCATATCTAATGGGCCATCGATCTTATAGCTAAAACCACGGTTTTGGTTTATAAGTTGATAATTACTCACACCTAAATCAAAAATAATACCATTAACTTTTTCTTTTATCTCATAGTCGATGTAAGTAAAATTTTCATTAAAAATTTTCACATTTTTATTTTTTTTAAATTTTTTTAGTAAAAAATTGTATGCATCATAATCTTGCTCGAAGCAAATGAGATTTCCGTTTTTTAATTTATCAACAATTGCTTGACTATGACCACCAAAACCTGCGGTGCAATCAATATAAGTCCCATTAGCAACAATATGTAAATTGCTAATAATTTCGTTTAAAAGGACGGGTGTATGGTAATTATTTAACATTTTCATCATCAATCTTTTCGGCAATTTTTTCAAACTCTTTATTTGCCGTGCGGCAAAAATCTTCGTATGTCTTTATATCTCAAATTTCAATTTTATTTCCCATTCCGATAACCATGACATCTTTTTTAATCGAAGCTATTTCCTTTAGATTTGTTGGAAGTAAAATTCTTTTTGTTTTGTCGATTTCAACTTCATTGCTATTAGCAAGAATTTGTCGGGCCAAGATACGAGTATTTTTTTTGTTTTGCGAGTATGAAAGAATTTGACTAACTCTTTCATTAAAGTCACAACTAGTTCACAATTCCAAACACCCCTCAAAACCTTTTGTGATCATTGCCTTATTTTTTGTAAATTTTGTGAGGAATTTTGCCGGTAAAGTGAGACGATTTTTTGCATCAACACTATGTTTAAATGAACCTAAAAAATATGTTTCCACTTTCTCCCACTTTCTCCCACTTTTTTACACATTATATATAAAATAAGAAAAATAAGTAATTTTTTCTTCAAAATTACCTATTTTTATAAATCAAATTTCACAATTTAATTAGTGAACATTTTCTTCAAAATTTTTAACAACAAAATTGTATAAAACCAAACAAAAAGGATTTATAGGATATTTTTTATATTCAATTGTTCCGGCAATATCAATATGTGTAAAATTTGGACAATAACTAAATTCTTTTAAGAAAGCAGCCGCAAAAGAACTATCACTATGACTAATTTTAGAAATGTTGGCACAATCGGCAAAATTCGAAGATTGCTTAACCATTGTTGTGTGTGCTGGTAACAAAGGGATATTGGCACAATATTCACCTGCATCAATAAAAGATAATTTAATTTTATTCGCATCCATTTCTGTGGTTGATCAGTAAGGTGTATTAATATCACCAAAATATCGTGCTGACAATCCAGTTAATGTTGAGATCGAAACCAATTTTGATAATTTATAGTTTTTTGAAAGATAGGCAATAGCATCAGCTAAAATTAACCTTCCTTCGGCATCAGTATTTAGAATTTCAACATTTTTTTTGTTATATGCTTGATAAATGTCATGAACGATATAGCTATTTTGGTTGATTAAATTTTTTACTAAAGGAATAGCACAAACAACATTAACTTTCTTGTTATTTTTTGCCAAACTAAAGATTGTTCCAACGACAGCAGCTGCTCCTGTCATATCTTGATTCATTCCAATTAAATATGGACTAGGTTTTAAACAATATCCCCCTGCATCAAAAACAACACCTTTACCAACTAGACCAACATTTTCATTACTTTTTGGATTATTTTTATATTCCACAAGAAGAAGTTTTGCTTCTTCATTACTTCCTTTATTTACGGCAAGGATTAAGTTTAATCCTTTTTTTGCCATTTTATTTTTTCCTAATATTTTAATTTTTAAATTTTTATTAATTTTTTGTAGTTTTTGGTTTGTTAAATGCACGAATTCTATAATATTAACAACATTTGATGGAGCAACTTGAAGATATTTTGCAAATTTTGTTCCACAAGCCAAAGTGTAAGCTTCATCAACAAGAGGTTTATATGTAGGAGAAAAAATAATATTGCTTTCATAATTAGTAGCATTCGTTTTGAATGAAAGAATTTTTTCATTGAAAAGAACCGCTTTATTTAAAATAATGTTACAAATGTTTTTTGCATATTTTGGGGGACAATACTTTAAGAAAGTATTTAAATCAATTGTAAGATTTTTTTCTTTGTATGTAAAAAACAAAGCTGATATTTTTCATGTGAAAAGGCACAAGTCAAATTTCTTGTCATTTGGACAAAGTAAAAATTCAATTTCATTTTTGTTTATTTTATATGAGAATTGTTCATTTTTAGTGGATGTTGCATCAACCGTAAATTTATTAACAGCCTTAAGCAATAGTTGTTTTTCATTACTTTTTTGATTGAATTTCATTTTTCGTTCTTTCCCTTAGTATTTTCTGATATTTAAGATTAAGATATTTTCGTTTAGATTTTTGTTTAATTTTAAAAATTTTTTCTTTGATCTTTTTCTTATAACCAGGTTTAATTTTTAAGTTTTTATTATTATAGATTTTTTTTATTTCTTGTCGTTGCTTATCGGTCAAGGGAAAGTGATGTTTAAAATTATTCTCATCTTTTATTTTCTTTATTTTTTTTTGTTCTAACAATCAATAATTTCATTTAACATGTTTCTTTAGTTTGGCGATTTTTTGTTTATTTTCTGGACAATAAATGACAAAACTACGACCAAAATTTTTATTTCGAGCGCTTCTTCCACACCGATGCAAATATCATAAATTTTCTTGCGGTAAATCGTACGAAATGACATCACTCACATTTGGAAAATCTATTCCGCGTGCCATTAGGTCTGAGCAAACGAGGTAGTTGTACTCATTTTTTCTTAATTTTTGGAAGACTTGTTTACGAAAAGATTGATTTAATTCACTATGAAGAATCGCAACATTTTTTTTCGTTTTGGATAATCATTGATAGATTTTTTCAACATCTTCTTTCTTATTAGCAAAAATAATGCAAAAATATGTTTCGAACGATAAAATAAATTCTTTTAAAGTGAGAAATTGGTGTTGGTCGTTTTTTTTGTAAACAACAATGTGTTTAATATGATTGTTGGTAAAAAGTTTTTTTGTTGTATGGATAAATTTTAATGGACTAGCAATTTTTTTATAAAAATTAATTTGATCAATTGTAAGAGAGGCAGATAAAAAAATTTTTTTAATTTTTTTTTGTGATAACTTCATTTTTGTAAAAATATTGTTAATATCAATTGCGAAAGTGTTATCAAATAACATGTCCGCTTCGTCAAAAATAATCACTTTCAAGCATTTTCAATTTATTTTTGAAGATTTAATCTCATTTTTAATTGTGGATAGTGTCGAAATTAAAACATGACTAGGTGTATTTAAAGTATCTTGTTTTGCTAACAAATTGATTTTAATTTTTTCATTAAACTTCGCAAATTTTTTAAAATTTTCATATGTTTGTCACGATAACTCATGGGTAGGTAAAATGACAAGACATTGTAATTCTTGTTGTTCATAATCAATATTATTCAAGACTGGAAGCAAATATGACAAAGTTTTTCCTGTTCCAGTCGGAGCAAAAATGATTGCATTGAAAGGACGAGAATTTAATGTTTTAAATGAAACTTCTTGAATGGGGGTAAGTTTCAAAAAATTATTTTTTTTCAATGCTTCTTTTAGTCAAGTTTTAATTGGTAATTCAGTAAAAAACATAATTAGAAAATAAAATTGACAATTTTATTTTTCACATAAATTGTTTTTTTAATTTGTTTGCCATTTAGGATTTGTGATATTTTGGGGATCGCTAAAGCTTTTTTAATAATTTCAGTTTGTGTCATATCAATATTAACGACAATCGTTGCTTTTAGTTTCCCATTGATTTGAATTGGTAGGTTTATTTGTTTTGACACAAGAAAATCTTTCACAAATATCGGTCATTTTTCTTCTTTCACAATTGATTTACTTTGATCATTAATTATTTGTTGATAGAGATATTCAGCAAGAAAAGGAGCAAAACATGATAAAACCACTAAGAAATTAATTTGATATTTTTTATAAACAATTTTTTCTTTATAACAGTAGTTAAGATATACCATCATTTTACTAATGGCAATGTTGAATTTATATGTTTCAATCGCATTAGTTACTTCATAAATAAATCGATGGTAAGTCTGAATTATTTCGTAAGGTAGATCTTTTTCACTTTTCACTATTTTTTGTGGCTTTGTCATAAAGTAATTGTAGACACGATCCAATCATTTTCTCGCTCCAGTCAAACCATTTTCGCTTCATGGTAAAGTAGCAGTAATTGGCCCCATAAACATTTCGTAGATTCGTAATGCATCTGCACCATAATCATTAACAATTTCATTAGGATTAATTACATTTCCTTTTGATTTTGACATTTTCTCACCATTTGGTCCTAAGATCATTCCTTGGTTAATAAGTTTGAAAAATGGTTCTTTCGTTGGCACAATTTTTAAATCGTAAAGAAATTTGTGTCAGAAACGTGAATATAAAAGGTGTAAAACAGCATGTTCCTGTCCACCAACATATACATCGACTGGTAATCATTTTTTAAATCGTTGATAAGCTTTGGGACTATTCAATGGTAAATATGTGTTATCGTCATTTTTTAAAAGATAAGCTAAATAATACCAACAACTTCCCGCTCATTGTGGCATTGTATTCGTTTCGCGACGATATTTTTTTCCATCCTTCGTGACATTAACCCACTGTTTCAAATTATCAAGTGGGCTACAACCATTATCAGCAGAGTGAATATTTTTAATTAAAGGAATTGTTAATGGTAAATCCTTCACTAAATGTGGTTTATTTTTATCATCAAAAATAATAGGAAATGGTTCTCCTCAATATCTTTGCCGGGAAAATATTCAATCTTTCAATTTATAATATTTAGTTTTTTTTCCAAATTTGTTTTTAATCAATCAATTAGATATTACTTCTTTTGCTTGCTTAGTGTTTAGACCGTTTGCAATTCCACTATTTATATGAATTCCATCAGTAGTAATACATTGTTTATCTCCTTTAATAATTGGGATAATTTTTAATTTATGTTTTTTGGCAAATTCATAATCTCTTTTATCAGCACTAGCAACTCCCATTACAATCCCTGTTGCATAATCATTTAAAACATAATCAGCTAAATAAATGGGGATTCTTTCATTATTAATCGGATTAATGGCATAAAAATTAGTAAAAACACCAGTTTTATCTCGATTTTCCTGACGTTGTAAAATTGTTTTGTTTTTTGTTTTTTGACAATAATCATCAATATTTTTCCTGTTTTGGTTAGTTATTAATTTTTTAACGATTTTGTTTTCTGGGGCGATGGCAAGAAAACTAACACCATATAAAGTATCAATTCGTGTTGTAAAAACTTTTAACTCTAGATTATTTGTCGTTTTAAAATTTACGGTAAAACCAAACGATTTTCCGATTCAAGTAGTTTGAATTGTTTTCAAACTCATTGGTCAATCAGTTAGTGCTAAATCATTAATTAGTCGATCAGCATATTTTGTAATTTTTAAAATTCATTGTTTCATTTTTCTCTTTACAACTGGATATTCACCACGTTCAGAGACCATTAATCCGTTTTTAATTAAAACTTCTTCATTTGCTAAAACAGTTTTTAATTTTGGACACCAATTAACCTCAATATTTTTTATTTCAGCTAATCCTTTTTCAAAAAAACGGCTAAAGATTCATTGGGTTCATTTATAGTAATTGGGATCGGTTGTGTTAACCTCTTTTTTATAATCAAAACTAAAACCCAATGCTTGTAATTGCTGACGAAAAATATTAATATTTTTTTTTGTAAAAGTTGCTGGATGATTTCCAGTGCGTAAGGCATATTGTTCGGCTGGTAAGCCAAAAGCATCCCAACCAATTGGATGCAAGACATTAAAACCATTGAAGCGTTTAAAGCGAGCATAGATATCGGTTGCTGTATAACCTTTAGGATGTCCGACATGTAGACCTTGACCTGAAGGATACGGAAACATATCTAAAATATACATTTTTGGTAGATCCAAATCAGGATCAAAATGGTAAATGTCTTTTGCTAATCAAAAATTTTTGATAAAATTTTCAATTTTTTGGTGGTTGTACATATTAAAATAATTATAGAATGATATCAACATCAAAAAAACGTAAGACATTAATCAATAAAACAATAATTAAAAAAATTCGTGCAAAGATTGAAGCGATGAAAACTTTTGTTAATGCCGATGGGGGTGATGTCCATTTTGTTGAATTTAAAAAAAATATTTTAAAATTAGAAGTTGTTGGCAAATGTGTTCATTGTCCTTCTTTTACAATGACTTATAACAATTGAATTAAAAAAACTCTTTTAGATGAATTTCCTCAAATTAAAGATGTTATTTTTGTTGTTAATTAACCAAAAATTTTGTTTGTTTTGAAAAAAATTTCTTAACCTTTATTTGGGGGAAATTATTTGTAATTTCTTGTGCAATAAAATCGACAAAAAAATTTTCTAATTCGTGACCGACATCCAAAAAATTCAATTTATTTTCATTAATTTCTACTCAATTATGATATTTTAAATCTCCCGTAACAAAAAGAAGATTTTTTTGTTTAATTTTATTGAAATTTTCGGTTAAACAATGATAACCCGCACCTGCACATAGAGCAATATATTTAAAAGATTTATTTACATTTTTTATATTTGTGAAAACATAAGGGCAATAGAATTTTCTTTTAAATGAGGTGATAATTTCTTTGATCTTTTTTTTCATCATAAAGCAACCAAGTGGGAAATAGCTTTTATTATGTTTGATCCAAATTATTTTTTGCAATTTCAATTCTTTTGCAATTAAAAAATTCATCCCTTTTTTATTGTTGTCAAAACAAGTATGTAAAGAAAGATATGATATGCTATTTTTCTTTAATTTATTTATTATTATTTGATTTACCTTATTTTTAAAAAGAGGGTGGTGACTAATAATTAGATTTATGCCATTTTGACAAGCATAACCAATTACTTCATTATTAACATCAAGACAAATAAGGCATTTTGTTAAAATGCGATTTAATTTTGCTTTAACAATTATTCCGCAGCGATCTCATGTTTCTTGTTTGCTTACTGGGTATTTTTTTAAAAAAAAATTTACTAAATCTTTTATTTTCATGATGCTATTTCTTTTAACATTTTTTGATATTGTTTGTTATAAAGCAATTTTTTGCTATTCATAATCATTTTTTTGTTAAAACAAAGATATTTTTTTCATGTTACCAAATCCAACTGTTTATTTTTTTGACCAAAGTATAAATATTCTTCATTATCATTAGCTTTTATATTTTTTTGTTTAGCGACGATAATTTGATAGAATTTTTTGCTAAAAATAGTTTGTTCTTTTTCAATCGAAAATTTGTTTTCGTTTAACCATTTTCGTAGGATATTGGTTTGTAGATTTGGACAAAAAATGAAAACTATATTTTTTTTCATTAAGTGACATGTTTTTAAAATTTCAGTGATTGTCCTTCCCCCCAAACCAGAAATAACAATGTAATTAGGTTTGATTTTTACTTTTTTTGTAATATTTTTTAAACCATTATTGATGATATTTGTTGTTTTATCAATGAGATTGTGGCGTTGTAAATTTTTTTTGCCATTATTTAATGGATTTATTTTATTTTCAATATTAACAACATGTTTTGCAAGTTTATTTTTTAATATTAAAATCGATAAAAAAGCATGATCACTACCAACATCATAAACACATTGGCAAGGACGAATCAAACTAGCAATGGTTTTAATTCTTTTCATCCATTACATAACTTCGCAATTTTTCTGATTTTGAAGGGTGTTTTAATTTTCGTAAAGCTTTGGCTTCAATTTGCCTAATTTCTTCACGTGGTTTTTTTAATTTTTGTGCAACTTCATCTAGATTATGCGGATATGTATAGGGAAACATTCCAAAACGCATTTTAACAATTGTTTGTTCATTCGGTGTTAATGTCGATTTAAACATTTGTGCAACTTGTTCGCGCAATAAATTATTTTTAGTAAATTCATCCGGTGTCGCAACATCATCTTGTTTCACAAAATCAAGAATTTGACTTTCATCATCATTACCAACGGTTTTATCTAATGAAATGGGATCAATATTTATTTTCTTAATTGTTACAACTTTACGTGTTGTGAATCCTTTTGCTTGACCCCCCAATTCGGTTGTAATTTCATTAATTGTTGGTTGTCGTCCTAAACGTTGTGTCAATTCTTTTTCTGCTTTTCCGACATGATTAATCACTTCAACCATGTGAACAGGGATACGAATAGTTTTTGATTGTTCAGCAATTGCACGTGTAATCGCTTGACGAATTCATCAAGTAGCATATGTTGAGAATTTATTTCCAAGTCTTCAATTGTATTTTTCAATTGCTTTCATTAAACCAGAAATCCCTTCTTGAACCAAATCATCTAATTCCAAACCGTGGTTTAGAAATTTTTTTGCAATCGAAGTAACAAGACGTAAATTAGAAGTAACCAATTGATCTTTTGCTAATTGTCGTAAGCGCGAATTTTTACTTTCCAACATTTTTGCTAAATAAATTTCATTGGTAAAATTTAGCATTTTTGATGACGAAAGCAAAGATAAATATGATTTTGTACCATCATTAACTTTATCTTGGGCGGAAAAATTTGTCTCTTGTGCTTTATTTATTTTTTTTCTTTTTTGTTTTGAAAGAATTTCTTTTGCCTCTTCTAATGTGAATTTCTTTTGTTTGTAATCCTTAATTTTGATTCCACTTTTAAGAATACTATTAAGCATATCCATTGCTTGCTTGTCACTTAAAATGTAATTACTAAACTCACTAAAAATATTGGCAGAAGTTAAAATTTTGGTGTTGCGTTTTTTTTCTTTTGCGGTTTTAATTATTTTTGCTACAATTGCAGTTAATTCTTCCTTTTTCAAAACTTTATATTTGCTTTGTGCGGTTAGAACATAAGAAATTCTTTCATTTTTTAATTTTTGGGCAATAGCTTTAACATTAGGTGCAATTTTCTTTACCAATTGTCCTTTTGTTTTTTTCGCCATACTATTATTTTACTTGGTTATCGTATGGTTGTAAGACAAAAAAAATTAAAGCAAACAATTTATTTTTTCTTTGTGATTGTGAAATTAAAAGTACATTCCAATTGTATTACGTAAAGGGAAAGGAGAATAGCGAATATATGCTCCTTTTCGACGACGAGCATACGAACCATAACGATAACTATTTCCTCATTTTTTTGTTGAGTTATTAATTGGATTATTTTTCATTGTTGCGAGTTCGATAATGTTATTTGATAAGCCAACGAGTGTTGATGTAAGAATCCCTATACCCATTGCAATCGTATAAAACGATCCACCGGAAATTGTTTGTTTTTTTGTTAATGATAATTTTTTCATTTTTTTTCCTCTAATACTAAATTGGAAGGAAAATTTGTAAAAATGTGAAATTAGGAAAATATAATTTTTCTATGGTTAAGATAAATACACAAAAATGTATTGGTTGTGGTTCTTGTTGTCAATGCTGTCCATGTCAAGCAATTACAATGGTTAATAATAAACCCAAAGCCGATGCTAAAAAATGTATTGGTTGTGGTTCTTGTTGTCAATGCTGTCCGCTGAAATTAATTAAATTATCGGTTTAATTCTATTTCATTCGATAATTTTTTCTTTTACTGCTCGGGCAACACTTTTATAACTATTAGATCAATTCGTGCTGCGATAAAAATTTTTTTTGAGAAATTGCTTTATTAAAAAGCGTTGTGTGGTTTCGTTATTAGGACATTTATTTACTACGACCGGTAATTTTTGTCTTTTACTGAAAGCAGTAATTTCTTTTTCGCGCGTAAAAATAAATGGACGGATTAAATAAATCTTATTATTACTCAAATATGTAATTGGTTTAAAAGTCTCGATCCGACCGACATTAAGTAGATTCATAAATAATGTTTCAATGGCATCATCAAGATGATGACCAAAAGCAATTTTATTAAATTTTTGGTTAAGTGCTTTTTTAACTATAATTGCTTTTTTCATTCGTGAACAAAATGAACATTTAATCCTATCATTCTTTTTGTGTTGATTTAAAATTTGACTGATTTTACTCTTTATAATTTCGTAATCGATTTTGTTTTGCTGTAAAAAATTTTCTAATTGTTGGTAACTTTCTTGCTTATTGAAATCCAAATGTACCAAAAAAGCTTTAATTGTAATTTTTCAATTTAATTTTTTTGCAAATGCTTGTAAAGCAAGAAGTAAAGATAAAGAATCTTTTCCACCAGATAGACCAACAGCAATTCGATCATTATCTTCCAACATTTTTGGAAAAATTTTATTTATTTTTAAAAGATTGCCAAGAATTCTTCGCATTTTTTAAGATTATAATTTTTTCATGAAAAACATTATTTTAATCGATAAACCAATTGGTTTAACAAGTAATGATGTTGTTTGTAAAATAAAAAAAGTATATGGGTATAAAAAAGTTGGTCATGCTGGTACATTGGACCCACAAGCTAGTGGATTATTAGTTATAGGAATTAATCGTGGAACAAAATTACTAGCCAATCTTTTATTTGATGATAAACAATATGAAGCGACATTTACTTTTGGAATAAAAACCAATACTGGTGATGCTCAAGGAAAAATTATAAAAAAATGCCAATCACATGTTACTTTGACAACAATAAAGAAAGCAAGTAAATTTTTTCTTACGAATGAATATTATCAAACCCCGCCAATTTTTTCAGCAAAAAAAATTAATGGTATTCGTGCCTACAAACTCGCTCTTGCTAGCAAAAAAGTAAAATTAAAACCGCAATTAGTAAAGATCAAAAAAATGAAAATTATTAAATTTGATGCTCAACAACAAACTCTAAAAATTGTTATTAATGTTACTAAAGGTTTTTATGTTCGAAGTTTTTGTAATGATTTTGCAAAAAAATTAAAAACTATTGCTTATGTTTCAGCATTGCGAAGAACAAAAAGTGGCAAATACGATCTTAAACATGCCTTATCACTAGATACATATCTTTGCCAAAATAAACCTATTAAAGTCGTATAATTTATTTAATAAAATTAATGAAAAAAATAATTGAATTCAATAAAATTAACTTCGGTTATGAAAAAAATTTACCGATTTTAAAAGATGTTTCTTTTGTGATTAATGAAGGTGAGTATATTTGTGTTGTTGGTCATAACGGTTGTGGCAAAAGTACGATTTCAAAAATATTAATTGGATTGTTAAAACCGTGGTCAGGAGAGATTAAATTATTTGATCAAATAATTGACCAAAGTAATTACCACTTATTACGTGAAAACATTGGTGTTATCTTTCAAAATCCCGAAAATCAATTTGTTGGATTGACGGTTGAGGATGATATTGCTTTTGGCCTTGAAAATAAACAAATTGATCCTCTAAAAATGGAAAATATCATTACCAGCGTTGCTAAAACATTAAAAATTGATAAACTATTAAAATTAGGTCCACAAAATTTATCAGGTGGTGAAAAGCAAAAAGTTGCGATCGCTTCGATCTTGGCAATGGAACCAAAAATTATTGTTTTTGACGAAGCAACTGCAATGCTTGATCCTAAATCAAAAAAAGAGATTAAAAATTTAATGTTGGAACTAAAACAAAAATATCATAAAACAATCATTTCAATTACCCACGATATGGATGAAGCAGTCAATGCCGATAAAATTTTATTAATGAATAGTGGTCAAGTGCAGGATTTTGCCCCACCTTTTACTATCTTTCAACAAAAAGATAAAGTGAAAGATGCTGCTTTAGACCAACCTTTTATTTTGAAATTATCAACGGAATAAAATAAAATCAATCCACATATCACTCCAACATTAAATTCCATGGAATTAATTAAAAATATTGTTAATCTCAAAAAATAATTAGCGACAACAACTTATGAATAAACCTACTTTACCACAAATTAAAATAAGCGATTTATCAATAATTTTTAATAAAAGCAAGCATAATCAATTTACATTATTATCAAAATTAAATTTAAATTTTTTTTCAAATAAAATTTATTTTATTGTCGGTAATTCTGGTGTGGGTAAGACAACACTAGTTCATCATTTGAATGGGTTGCTAAAATCAAGTGATGGTGATATTTTTGTTGAAGATATTGCAATTCTTGGGAAAAACCGAAAAATTAAAGATGTAAAAAAATTACGAAAATTAATTTCTATCGTTTTTCAATTCCCTGAATATCAATTATTTAAGAGTACAGTTGAGGATGATATTATTTTTGGGCCATTAAATTTCGGTTTAAAAAAAGTTGAGGCAAAAAAAATCGCGAAATTTTATTTAAATATGGTTGGCTTAGATGACACTTTTTTAAGCGCTTGCCCCTTTAATTTATCGGGAGGACAAAAACGTCGTGTTGCAATTGCCGGAATTTTAGCAATTGAACCAAAAATTATTATTTTTGACGAACCAACAGCTGGTTTAGATCCAAAAGGTGAAAAGCAAATTATTGATATTATCAAAAAATTGAAAGATAAAGGAAAAACAATTATTGTCATTTCGCATACAATGGATATTGCTTTAGAAATAGCTGATGACATTTTATTAATTGATAAAAAAACAATAACATTTAATGGTGAACCGTATACATTATTCACAAACAACCAATTACTTGCAACAACAAATGTTGTCAAACCAAAAATTATTCAAATTATTGATTGTCTTGTTCACCACAACAAAAATTTTGTTTTATTGTATTCCATTAAACCGAAGACAATTGCGGAATTAGCGAGGGGAATTAATGATGTTTTAATTAAGAAAGGCGAGTAAAATGTTGGTTGGTTATTCAAAAATTTTTAATAGCGATTATTATCAAAAAAGCTTTTTACACAAAATAAATCCCACAATAAAATTATTTGGAATTATTTTTTTGTTGGTTTTAACATTTTTACCATCAATGTTTTTATGTAAGGTTTTTTTAATTTTTCTTTCGATCATTTTATGGAAAATGTCAAAAAATTCATTTCATAGTTACTGTTCAATTTTAAAATCTTGTTTTGTTATGTTCATAATTATGCTTTTAATTAATTGAATCACTTTTAAAGCACCTTCTTGCCAATTTGATCTTGCTAACACAAAAAAAATTATTGGTGGTAGTTGAGACGATTTACTCAATTGGGGATGGATCAAAAAAAGTGAAGAAGGAATATATTGATGGCATAGTGAAATATGGGGAGGTAGCATTGTTGACAAACTTGTTAAAAAAAGCGATCCTAACGGTAATTTTTTGACTTTAGGTTGTTTTCATAATCAAACATTTTATTTGCAATATTCGTCAGCTTGATATGCGTTGAGTAGTCAAACTATTTTTGTTGTTTTAAAAATTATTATTAAGATTTATTTAACGATTACTTTTACAACAATTTTAACTTCAACTTCTACTCCTATTCAATTAACTTATGCCATCGAAAATATGCTTAAACCATTAAAATATTTAAAAATTCCGGTTAATGAAATTGCAATGATTATTTCAATTGCCATTCGTTTCATTCCTAATTTAATTGATGAAGCTGGTAAAATAAAAAAAGCTCAAATAACACGTGGTGTTAATTTCAATGGTAATTTTTATACGAAAACGAAAGCGATTATTGCTTTGTCGATTCCAATGTTTTCAATTGCCTTCCGCAAAGCCAATGATCTAGCTAATGCTATGGAAGCACGAAATTATCAACCAAAAAAAAATCGAACAAGATATCGTGTATTTCTTGTTAAGAAAAACGATTTATTATTTTTACTTTCAATTTTATTGCTATTTGCCTTAATGCTTTATTTCTTCGTATCAAAAACAGTTTTTGCTCCACTATTTTTGTTTGATTGTTATTTCTTTTAATGATGCTTAAAAAAAGGTACAAAGTCATTGTTAGTTACAATGGCAATCGTTATCATGGTTGGGCAAAGCAACCTAAAGTTATAACAATTCAACAAACAATAGAGAATGCTTTTTATACTGTTTTTAAAAAGAAAATCAAAATTTTTTGTGCAGGCAGAACTGATAAAAAAGTTAATGCTTTAGGACAAGTTTTTCATTTTGATTGGGACGAAAAGCTTAAAATTAAGGCATTAGCAATATTAAAGGCGATAAATTGTGTTTTACCACCAGATATTCATTTAATTAGAATTTATTCCGTTGCTAATAACTTTCATGCACGCTTTGATGCTAAATGGCGCATTTATCAATATTTTATTAATGTTGGTCCTCAATATGATCCATTATCATTTTCATCGGTATATCAATATAATAAACCGCTAGATCTTAAAAAAATAAATCAAGTAAAAAAAATGTTTCTTGGACGGAAAAATTTTTTAAGTTTTTCAATTGATTCGCGTAAGAAAAAAAAAGATTTAATTAAAACAATTAAAGAAATTAAAATTGTGAAAAATAAATCAATAATTAAAATTGAAATAAAGGGTAATCATTTTTTATGATCAATGGTCCGAATGATTGTTGGTTGTTTTATTGCGTTTAACGAAAACAAGATCACAAAGAAGCAAATTTGTGATTGTTTTACTCATCCTGAAAAAGGTAAAAGTCGTTTTCGTGCTCCTGCCAATGGTTTGATGCTTTATAAAGTTATTTATTAATAATTTTGCTTGTAATCGGTTTAAAATCTAATTTTGCAAATGCATCAAGTTTATGAAGGTGTAATAAATAAATTCCTAAATCAATAATTTCTTCTTTTTTATTTGCTCCCAATGGAATTTTCTTTTTAATTGATTTCTCCATTTTTTTTATTTCTAACAGAAATAATGCTCGTGCAATCACACTAGCACAAGCAACGGCCAAAAAATTTTTTTCTGCTTTTGTTTGAAACAAATCAATTTTTACCGAAATTTTGGGATCAATTGTCTTTAAATACTTATCATAATTTTGTGGTGATGTAAACTCATCCATAACGATTTTAGTTGTCGAATCATTAATTTTTTTTTTCAATGAAATTAACGTTTTGTTATGTAAAAAAGCCAAAATAATCTTATTATTTTGATATTTATCATGAAGACGATTATAAGTTTTATTATCACAAATTGTTGCATGATATTTTATTTTTTTGCTTAAAATTTCAAACGATTTTAAAATTTTGTGATCAGACATCAATTTTGAGTCATTTATCGATAAATTTTTGAGCAATGCAACATCATTCGGTTTAATATAGCAAGCACAGGTTACAATCGGTCCATAATAATCACCTATTCCTACTTCATCACAACCAATATATGAATCATTACAACTAATTAATTTTGCTTTAAATTTTTTCTCTTTTTTTATTAAATTTAAATCAAAAAAATGGTTTTTAAATTTTTCGATTGTATCGGCACTCCCTTGCAAAAGTAAAGTGTTATTCGTAAAGAGAGAGATCGTTAAATTTTTTTGTTTATGAAAAAATTTTAAGTATTTATTCTTTGGTCCTTGACTTGTATTTTTTTTAAAAAAATTAATGATTTTTTCTTGATCACAAGATGAAATTTTTTTTGATCACGTTGCCATAATTAGGAAATATCATTTTGTGTTTTTAAATGGGGCGTCTAGCGGGATTTGAACCCACAATTCTTGAGTCACAGTCAAGCGTGATAACCAAGTTTCACTATAAACGCCAGAAAATTTGTGCAATTACTTACGATATATTATAATAAATACCGATATTTATTGTTTCGATATCGGAATATGGCAATACTAAGTGAAAGAAAAAAAGAAATTATTGTTAACTTTGGTGGTGATCCTAAAAATACTGGTTGTACCGATGTTCAAATTGCGATTTTAACCGAAAAAATTAATGAATTAACATTACATGTAAAAGCGAATAAAAAAGATTATGCATCCAAACGTTCGCTTTATCATTTGGTTGCGCAAAGAAAGCATTTACTAAAATATTTAAAAATAAATAATAACGAAAAATACATTGCACTATTAAAAAAATTAAAATTGCGCGGTTAGTTATTTTTGTTTGTCTTGATCGCATAGAGTAAGATCGCTGTTGCATTTGCAACATTTAATGATTGTGTTTTTCCAGTAGTCTCAATTCAAATTTTAAAATCGCTATT
>JAFSSC010000005.1 GCA_017445805.1 bacterium | reverse complement strand
TTCATCAATTGTTTTTTTCATATGACCGGGAAATCATGAAAAATTCATAAAGTGATTAAAATATTATGCCTTATATCAAGCATACCATTTATTAAATTTACCACAATATTTTCAGCAAAATTTATCAGTTAAAACATATTTAATGTAGCAAAATATAAAAATGAAAACAAACAAAAGAATATAAACAGCAGGAATGCAAATAATAATAGGTAGTTTTGTTATTGAAACAACGGCATTATATTCACCTCTTTTGTCACATCAATCGTTTTTTCCTAAACCGCTTATATTTCAACGGCAACCCGTAATTGTCGTGCAAATAAAAACATAAAAGTAAAATGCAAGTGTAAAAACAATACCTCATAGAACAAAAAATGATATTTTTCCTTTCGGTGTGTTTAAATAGACACTAAGCGGTAAAAGGAAATTAACAGCATGTAAAAGAAAGTAAATTTCGTTCCCTTCACTACCAATGAAAATTCATTTTGCTGTTCATTGAAAATCAAGTTCATTAATAAAATTAGGATCAAATGGCATCTGAATGAAAATTGTTGTTATTCCACTAATTAGTGCTAATGGACAAATAAAACGAGCAAAAGTTCGACTTGGATCAAAAATCAAAGAAAGTGGTAATAATACACCAATAGCTGGAGAAATATCTAACAATAAAGCCTTGGAAATAATGATACTCTGCTCATAATTGTTAATTGGGTCTTTTGTTATCGTTTTATTACGTAAATATTGGTGGTATGTTTTCCAACTATAACCAAAACGAAAAGCAATAAACCAACTAATAATCAAAAGACTAAGTCCTAGTCAAAAGAAGTAGAAATTTAGCAATTTTTTTAAAAATTTATTTGTAAAAATCATTACAACTGCCATCATTAAAACAATTGATGATAATCCAAAACATTGCCAATTCATTGCTTTCATTATATTGAGAAAAAATATAATTAAATATGGCAAAATTGATTATTATTTGTGGGCCAAGTGGTGTTGGAAAGAAAACTATTTATCACGACATTATTAAACAACCAAAATACAATTGTGTTTATAGTGTCTCAATGACAACACGAAAAAAACGAAATGATGAACAAGATGGAAAGGATTATTTTTTCGTTAATAAAACACAATTTATGAAAGCAATTAAGCAAGGTCAATTACTTGAATACACTAAATATATTGATAATTTTTACGGTACACCAAAAAAATTTATTCATGAAAAAATAAAAAAAGGATTAAACATTGTCTTGGAAATCGAAATCAATGGCTTAAAGCAAATCCTTGCAAATAATTTTTTGCGAAAAGAAAATCTCTTGACAATTTTTATCGAACCAACTACATTTACCGATTTAAAAAAACGATTAATTAAACGTCATACCGAAAAATTATCAATCATCGAAAAAAGAATTCAACAAGCAAAATGAGAGATGAAAGCAAAAAATCTTTTTCAATATGTGATCACAAACAAAAAAGTTGAAGTAGCGCAGAAAGAATTAATTTCCATTTTTAACAAAGAATTATTAAAAGAATAATGTCAAAACATTTACTTTTAGATTTATCATTCGACATTTGTGAAAAACTCTTTGCTAAACTAAAATTAAAAAATTTTATTGTCAAGCAAGTCTTTCATTGAATCTATCAAAAAAATATTTACGATTTCAATAAAATGACAAATATTTCATTAAATAATCAAAAAATTATTAAGCAAAATTTTGCGATCATATTAGCAAAAATAATTGATATTAATATCGATAAAAAACACAAAACATTTAAATTTCTTGTTCAATTTCACGATAAAAATTCTATTGAAATGGTTGTCATGAAATTTGGTTATGGTTGAACAATTTGTCTTTCCTCACAAGTGGGTTGTAGTATGCAATGCAAATTTTGCGCTAGTGGAATGAAAATAAAAAAAAGAGATTTAACTCCAGGAGAGTTTGTTATGCAATATTTGTTAGCAAAAAAATATATTTTTGACCAATTTCATGAAAGAATTACAAATATTGTAATTATGGGAATCGGTGAACCTTTTGATAATTTCACAAATTTAGTCGAAGCTTTAAAAATTATTACCAATCCTTATGGTATGGCAATCGGACCTAATCATATAACAGTTTCGACATGCGGAATTTGTCCAAAAATTCTACAATTAGCAAAATTAATGCCAAAAATTAATTTAGCTGTTTCCCTTCATGCTCCAAATGATGCGATCCGAAAGCAATTAATGCCCATTAACAATGCTTATAATCTTAATTTATTATTGCGAACTTGCAAAAAATATTGTCATCTAACAAAAAAACGAATCACTTTCGAATATATTCTTCTTGAGAATATTAACGATCATAAAACAGATGCAATAGAGCTAATAAAAAAATTAAAAGGAATAAATTGTTATGTTAACTTAATTCCCTATAACGAAATAAATGAATGTAAATTTGCACGAAGTAAAAAAATTAACATTTTTTTTAATACTCTAAAACAAAATAAAATTTTAGTAAAAATCCGACAAGAACGTGGTGGAACAATTAATGCTGCTTGTGGTCAATTACGAATAAAATACGAAGATGATAGAAAATAATTTTTAGGTGATTTAATAAGAGAATAATGTGTGTTACTACTATACAATAGTCGCAAATTAAAAATTAGATAGAACTTAAAAACATCCTTGAAATATAATATTTCGTGAATGTTTTTTTTAGTGAAATATGCAAGGAACAAAAAGGCATTTAAAAAAACTAAATCAAATAATTTCAATTGCATCCAAAAAGAAACAAAAAGAAGCAAATTGCATCGTTGTTGATGGAATGTCTGCATCAGGTAAAACAACCCTTGTTAATGAAATAACAAAAGTATTTGGATTCCATCCTGTCTTTGAATTAACAAATAACAAAAAAGATTTAACAAATATTTTGCTAGAAAGAATGTATCGCCGTAATGAAGTAGCAGAAGGTGTTTGTCAACTCCATTTTTTGTTAGATCGTTTTGAAAAATATAAGAAAAATAATGGTTTTTCCTCCAACAAAATTAAAGTTTTTGACCGGTCAATCTTTGCTGATCGTTTATTTGCCTATACCAATCTCGTTACCCAACCGAATGTATTCAACTATTATGAAAAATTATGATTAGATAAAGTTAACGAAATGATCTATTCAATTGGTTTGCCAAAACTGTACATTATTTTACGAATAGATTGATTGACCTTTAAAAAAAGAATCTTTAAAAGAAAGCGTAAAATGGAAATTGAAAATTTTGCAAAAAATAAAGATTATTTTTATTTTTTACTTCTGATTTATGAAAAGTATCTAGTTCAAATTTGTCAAGCTTATTCGATCCCTTATGTCATTATTGATGCAAAAAAAAGCCTCAACGAAAAAATTAAAGAAATTACAAAAATTTTTGCTCAATGTAAAATTAATTATTAATTTTTGTTGGAAAGTAATTTATGTTATCAATTAATTGTTCATCGATTTTATCATAATTTTCCTGTAATCTTGTTTTTTCGCTTTTACCAAATCCGATTATTTTATTGCGGAAAAGCAATAAATAATATTGGGAAAGACAAAGCACAAAAGGTAAGATAAAAAAATTTATTAAACTACCAAAGAAAACATTTATTGTCAATACTTCTAAACCACTAGGAAATGTTAGACCCAAACAAAAAATAATTGTACTTAAAAAAGCAAAAACGAGTAAATCATAGACAAAACCGTTCCGATAAACATAATTAATTAAATCTTTCCAATCTAAATTAGTGTACTTTATATTATGATGTCACGGTGATTTTAATGCTGATAAGTAATTACAACAAACAAGATTAGTACAATATGTGTTAAAGATTAAACTTAAAACCAAACTATTATAAAAACAAGATAAATTGTGATCTAAAGCCGAGCAATAATAACTAATCAAAAGAGCAAAAATAAAAATCATAATTATTGAACAACCGCTATAAATCATAGTAATAAACGAAGTTCAGTTGTAACGAATACCCAAATAAAAAGCAACAATTAAAGAATTAAGAAAAATAACAAAAATACCAATATTAAATTTTTGATAACCACCTTGATTAATGACTGTTTTAACAAAAACATTACTATTAAAATTTAAGATATTATTTGATGATTTAATTAATTTATCAAGCATATTGGGAGTAATTTCTTTTGTTGTATAGAAAGAAAAAGTTTTATCAATAATCCTCATTTTATCGTAGTCAAAATTGATATTTTTCAATCATTTTAAAATTTCATCTTTTTGACTATCGCTATTATTAATAATGGTCAACTCATAATAATTAGTAAAAAATGCTTTTGTTTTTAACATTAAAATGCAAAGATTAAAAATTAAAAAACCGAAAAATACTGCTGCAAAAAGAAGATAAAAAATAAACTTTTTTTTGTAAAAAGTTGAAATTTTAATTTATTAGCAAAATTCGTGTATTTTGTGAAATTGTCATAGATAAATTGATTTCTTTGAAAATAATTTTTAAACGACATTGTAGCATTTATTGTTGGTTTTGTACCAAATAATTTTCATTGATTAAGCATAATTTTGTTTTTGAAAACCAAAAAACAAATCAACATGTTCGATAAATATTCAAAAATGAAGAGAAATAATGATCCGATAACTAGTACCAAACCCATTGGGAATAGAACTCGTTGCGAAAGATAAAGAAAGCAAACACCAAAAATAAAAGTAATAAACGTGATATCGATCGTAAAATTTAAACTTTTTGTAAATGACTTTTTAATGACCGAATTTGTATCAAAATTACTATTACGGTACTTTGCAAATTTACCACCAATTTCAATTGCGATTGCCAAACTAGATATTGCCAAAATTAATAGTGCAATAATAATGTTTATCGAAATAAATGTTATTGTTGAACAAACAATGAATAATGTTAATGCGATAGCAGCAAAAAGGCAAATTCATGTAATTAAACCAATTGCACGGAATAAAATGATTAATAAACAAAAAAATGCTATTGCTAAGCAAATTGAAGTGATAACCAAAGATTTTACTTTATAGTTTTGTTTAAAAATATTTTTACCAAATACTGATTGTTTTCGTTGATGTGTAATTCCATTAAAATCATGATTAATTCAATTTTCGAATAGCGGATTTTCCAAAGTACAACTTATGTTGTCACACAAACTTCACATATAATTTTTTGTTCAATTTAAAAAATTGTTAGCAATGATCTCGTGTTGAAAAGGTAATCATAAATATGAAATTTCAGCCTGTCCATTACTAATATTTATTTCGTTCTGATAAATATCAGTAATCATTGTTGGGAATATATTACGAATATCTTCATTATTAATATCACGAACAATATATTTGTTTAGTCATGGTCATTGTTTAACATATTGCTGATAGCCAAAACCACATAAAAAATCAAAAAAACCACCATTAATAAATTTTTCATCATTGTTTTTTTCTATATCAAATAAAAAATCAATTCTTCCCTTATTATTTTTTTCAATATACTCTTTCCAAGTGTTAACAAAGGATTCATACTGTGGTTCCAAATAACGACGATATTCAACATAAGGCGTTTTATTGTATTTATCAAATTTCTGTAAATGATAATTAGCTTCAGTAAATAGACCTTCAATGTTAGCAATAATATACATTTTTGGTTGTTTTTCTTTATCAAGATTTTTTTGATTTGAAGCTTCATACCAATTTTTGCAAATTTCGTTTATTTCTTCGCTTTTTTTAACTTTAAGCATCAAGCCTGGCGAACCATTCAAGTCGTTTAAAACTTTTGTTAATGGTGAATTTAAATCAACAATCTCTTGTAAAGGAATAACCGAATAAAGTGAATTACCTTCTTTTGTGTATCACTTATAAACAAAAGTCTTATTAGCATTATGAATCATATTAAAAAATGTTAAATATGGATCAGCTTCAATCATAGTTTTTTCACCATCACCTTTTAAATGATTTTTAACCTTTTTAATATTTAAATTCGCATTTAGATAACCGTAAT
This sequence comes from bacterium, assembly GCA_017445805.1. Classification (GTDB taxonomy): domain Bacteria; phylum Bacillota_I; class Bacilli_A; order Mycoplasmatales; family Mycoplasmoidaceae; genus Hennigella. The sequence goes on along the minus strand of JAFSSC010000005.1, from coordinate 112,753 downwards.
ATTCATCTTGTTTGTCTTTATATATCTCGTATTCAACATCATTATTTTGACCAATATCTTTTAAAAACAATGATAGAGCAGATGCAGCATTATTGATTGCAGATTTTGCATCTTCAAAATCATCAATTTTATCGTTTTCATCTTTACTTAAAGTTACACGCATTCGATAATTAATTGAATCAGTAAATTCACTACTTTCACGTGCATTTTTACTTATTTTTTTTATACTTAAACTAATCCCAATAATCGTACCCAATAACAACAATAAAGCAAAAAAAATTGACAAAATGGAAAATTTTGTTATTTTTCGTTCTTTTTTATAATTTTCATTTGTCATTTTAAGAAGAAATTAATGAATAATTATTGTTTTAATTATATAGAATATAGAAAGATAAGATATGTTAACGACAACGACAAAACCGCGTGGAACAAGCGATTATTTTTATCAACTTGATCCAAGTCTTGATCTTTTAATTAATTTTGCAAAAAATTTATCACGTTTAAACGGTTACTATGAAATTGTTACCCCTATTTTTGAGCACAAAGAATTATTCGTTCGCTCGGTTGGTAGCACTTCCGATATTGTCGAAAAAGAAATGTATGAATTTGTCGATAAAAATAATCGTCCATTAGTTTTGCGACCCGAAATGACTGCTTCGGTTTGTCGTTGCATTATTGAGAATAATTTGCTTATGAAAATGGCGCTACCAATTAAAACATTTTACATTGGTCCAATGTTTCGTTATGAGCGTCCACAAAGTGGTCGATCACGTCAATTTTATCAATTTGGTGTCGAATGTATTGGTAGTAATAGTTATTTTGACATTGTTGAAATTGTTATTTTTGCCCTATCTTTTTTACAAATCTTTCATTACAATGAATATGTTTTAAAAATAAATAATATTTGTGGTTGCGAAACACGAAAAAAATGAATTACTGCACTAAAAAAATATTTTTCTAAGTATAAAGAAAAACTATCAATTGATAGTCAAAAAAGGTTAGATAAAAATCCTTTACGAATATTGGATGATAAAATTGATGGCGAAAAAGATTTTGTTAAAAAAGCACCAAAAATTACAAATTTTGCGACCAAGGACGAAATTGATTATTTCAAAAAAATAACTGATATTTTTGATCAACAAAAAATAAAATATGTTATTGATGATACTCTTGTTCGTGGTCTAGACTACTATTGTAATTTTGTTTTTGAAATCGAATCCACTTCATCATTATTAAAAGGACAACCAACATTAATTGGTGGTGGACAATACAATACTTTACTTAAAAAATTAGGTAGTGAGTCAACAAATTGTGTGGGTTTTGCAATAGGATTAGATCGTTTAATTGTTGCTTTAACCAATAATGAAATTTTTAAAAAACAAAAAGAAATGTACTTAAATGTTGATGTTGTTATCGCTCCACTAGAAAGTAAATTTGACTCATATGCTTTATCGATTAGCAATTGTCTTAAACAAAATGCGATTTCTTCTTTAACAAAATTTGGAACAAATAAACTCGAAAAACACTTCAAATATGCGCAAAAGCAAAAGGCAAAATTTGTTATTATTTTTGGTGAAAAAGAAATTAAAGAAAATGTTGTTTTAATTAAAGACCAAAAAACAAGGCAACAAGAAAAAATCGAATTAAAAAATATTGTTTCCTACCTATACAACAAATTAGGTTGAAAAAAATAATGTTGAATGAAAATATTTATTGTGGATGTGTCACCGAAAAATTATTAGATCAAACTATTGAAATCAATGGTTGAATACGGAAAATTCGAAAAATGGGAGCAATAACTTTTCTTGATATTGCCGACCGGTATGGAATTGTTCAAGTAATTTTAAAAAACAATTATCATTTTGAATTAACACGTGAATCAGTTGTAAATATTAAAGGTAAAGTTGTCTTACGAAAAAATCCCAACAAAGATTTAGCAACGGGAAAAATTGAAATTGTTGCTACAAACATTACATTATTGTCAAAAGCAAAAGTTACACCTTTTGTTGTTGATGATAATTTTGTTGCATTTGAAGATGTCCTTTTAAAACACCGTTACCTTGACTTGCGACGATCTGTTGTCCAAAAAAAAATAATTTTTCGTAGTAAATTCATTCATGCTCTTAGTAATTATTTAATTGAAAAAGATTTCATACATATTGAGACACCAATCTTAGCTAAACCAACACCTGAAGGCGCTCGTGATTATTTAGTTCCGACACGAAATGGCAAAAATATGTTCTATGCACTACCCCAATCCCCACAAATTTTTAAACAACTATTAATGGTCGCAGGATTTTTAAAATATTTTCAAATTGCTAAATGTTTTCGTGATGAAGATTTGCGCGCCGATCGACAACCCGAATTTACACAATTAGATATTGAAATGAGTTTTATTGATGAAGATAAAATTATGTCAATAGTTGAGGATTTATTAAAAACAACATTAAAAAAAACAATGGGGATAGCACTTAATACACCATTTATGCGAATGAAATATGAACAAGCAATGAACTTTTATGGTAGTGATAAACCTGATTTACGTTATGACCTAAAATTAGTTGATCTAACAAGCTTTTTTCAAAATTCAGACTTTAATGCTATTAAAAAAAATATTGCAGAAAAACAAGTGATTAAAGGTTTTTTTGTAAATGATATTATTATCACAAACAGTAACTTTGAACAAATTAATAAATACGGAATAGATAAAGGTTTGCCAAGTTTTTATTTTACTTTTAAAAATAAAAAATGTTTGTTTAATCCTTTAGGCAAAAAAATAGAAAAAAAAAATCTTGAAAATATTTGTCAAAAATTTAATTTTGAAAATGGTTCGTTAATTATTAGTTATGGTCCATTAGAAGAAGTAAACGAAGCATTGGGAGCATGCCGGATAAAAGTGAATGATTTATATAAAATCGCTAATGACAATAATTTGTGTTTCGTTTGAATTATTGATTGACCACTATTTGAATACAATAAACAAGAAAAAACATTTGTCGCTGCCCACCATCCTTTTACTAGTCCAGCAAAGGAATCGTTAGCAACTTTTACTACCGATAAAGTTAATGCAAAAGCACGTGCTTATGATCTTGTTCTTAATGGTTATGAAATTGGTGGTGGTTCCATTCGAATTACTGATTTTGACATTCAACAACGAATGTTTGAAGCAATTAATCTCACTCCTAAGCAAATTCAAGCAAAATTTGGTTATCTTTTAGATGCATTTAAATATGGCGTACCACCGCATGGAGGAATTGCTTTAGGTTTAGATCGATTAATAATGCTATTAACAAAAAGTAGTTCAATCAAAGAAATCATTGCTTTCCCCAAAAATAGTCATGGTATTGATTTAATGTTGAATGCACCAAGTCAAACCGATCCAAAAAATCTCGATGATTTATTTGTTAAAATTAAATAAGAAATCATTATAATGAAAAATCTTTTTAAGAACACATTACGTTCTTTACCCAAAAACAAATTAAATATTGTTAGTCTTGTTTTTTTGATTTTTTTATGTTTAAGTATTTTTTGCACGATGTCGAATACTTTTTCTAATATCTCAACCCAATATGATAGCATCGTTAAAAGTGGAAATTTACACGATATTGTTATCTCGGAATTATATGATATCGGCGAACCAAATTATGAAATAACTAATCCTGAATGGGTTATTCTAACAGATATAAAAATTGAAAAGTTATGGGAATATTTTACTATGGTAGATCTAGGACCATTTACGGATGAAGCAATCCCGCCAAAGCAAATAATAGCTTCATTCTCATATAAGAAGAAGAATGAAATTGATTTTCCTATTTTTTGAGAATCAAGTGTTGAGATCCCCATTCATTTAAATAAATTAAATAAAAAAATTGAAAAAGGAGTAAGTTACTCCAATGAAGATAAGAAGTGATTGCTTCCCTTTTATCTTGCACAATTATTCGATGAAAGCTATACGGATTGGGATAGTTTTGTCACAAAATTTAATGATGAAAGTTGAAAAAATCAGGAAAAAAACAAACCAATTATTGTTCGGCTAGCTTTGCTTTTAAATTGTCCTTTTAATAAAGTGAATTTGAACCAAATTAATGATTTAGATACCCAAACAAAAGATAGTGCAAAAAAATTATTAGACAGTCAAAAAAAAATAAATGGTGAAATAAACGAAAATAAAACGGAATTAATCGCTTTTTACTTAAGTCAATTAGGAGAAGAGAATTATGAAAATTGGAGTAATTTTGTTGAAAAATTTAACGATCAAAATTGAAAAAATCAAGAAAAAAACAAAACGATAATTAAACAGTTGGCTGTACTTTTAAATTGTCCTTTTGACGAAGTAAATCAAGACTGAATTAACGGTTTAGACCAACAAACAAAAGATCGTACAAAAAAATTATTAGATAGTCAAAAAAAATTTTTTGATGGTTTAAATATGTGTTATTGCTGTATTAATAAAGATCCTTGATTCTATCACGGTAATGATGAAGATTTGCAATCAAAAGAAGCAATAGAAAATATAAAAAAAAATCTAAAATTCCCTTTTTTTGTTTTGCCAAATATGGTTATTGAAAATGGAAAAATCGTTGGTTTTGAATACAATTTCAAATTATCGAATGACTCGACCGGACTAATTAAATCAATAATAAAAAATGTACCAGATGATGCAACAAGATTCAAAATTTTTATTGCTAAAAACGACGAAAACCGAAATTTCTTTGAAGAAATTAATAAATACTTTTCCACTTCTAATGATTTTAAATGAGAAAAGTATATTAATAGTCTTGGTAACGAAAAAATTGCAAATTTTCTCAAAAATATTGCAAATTTTTCTAATGAACAAATTGTAAATAAATTACAAGAACAAAAAAAAAATTTCTTGGACACTTTTAACCCATTAAAACACAAATTGAAACAATATGGGAATAAATTGACATTTAAAGATTTTTCTTCTTTTACTATTGATTCATCGGATAGTTTAATGAAAATAATCAATTCTAATCCAACGGATAAAATTGATAAAATTGTTCTATTTCCTGATACAAAAGGAAATAAAGGTTATGATTTATTTAGTTGCGATGATTATGCACCTAATGGAGCAAATCTCACTTTTTTTGATTCGAATGGAAATAAATATGGTCCTAACGAGCGTGTTGGACAGTTCGTCGTTCCACAAAGTATCAACGATTTGTTCAAAATAAAATTAGTTGATCTTGATGATTGCGGTTACGGTAAAGAAGAAAAATTTCTATATGCGCAAATTGTTCAAAAACGTTTTAAATGAATTTGTAATGGAAAATTTATTAATCCTTCTAATTTTGATAATGAACAAATTAAAAATCAGAATGAAATTATTGATTGTGTTTCCCATCTTGGAAAACATGGCCCAAGTGATTACAAACTTTATTATGAATCACTTTTCCAACATGACGAACAACAAAAAAAGCAATTATTAAAGCAAAAATATGAATATTACTTCAAAAATTTTTACGATAAAGAGTTTGTTAATTTTGATTTGGTGTTTTTGACAGTCGAATGAAATTTTTGACTTAATTCATTTGCTGAAGAAAAAACGACAATTTTAAAGAGTGAAATTCATAATTTGTTTGATTTGTTTACAGTTTTAAATCCTGAGTATATGCGACAAAACAAGAAAGAAGTTATCTCAACATTAATGTTTACAAATTTCGAACCTTTTGTACAATGGTACAAATTAATGTATCCAAATAAAGTTATTAATGTTGATAAAAAAGTAATTATTGATTGGATTAATTGGATCACTTATGAAGAGTATGAATATTGGCTAAAAGGAGGTAAACATGAACAAAAATTCAAATTACCAAAAAATACAAACGATAAAAACCAAGAACACGAAATTACATGTAAGAATTGAAAGGGAATAGAAAAAAAATATCTCTACAATTGTTCAGATTTTGATTTTATTATCATTGGTTGCGGTATCACACCTGATTTCATTTACCCATCAATTAGTTTGACAAAATTAATTTCTAATCCAAAACGAGATTGTCTAGTTTATTTGAATGATGGTGGTTTTAAGCAAATCCAACTTTCCAATGTTAATGCTCCTGTAGAAAATTTTGTTGTATGTAAATTCAATGCAAATGTTTCTTCAAAAGAGCAAGAAGAAATTGTTAATGAAATTCGTGATTGAAGCAAAAAAATTATGATCTTTCCTGATAGTACAAATAATGTTTTTTTTAATAATGACAAAAACAACCAATTAAATGCCAACACTTTTCGTATTTCCTATCTTCCTAACATTATTAAATTATTTAAAATTATTTCGTATATCATCTGCGGTTTTATTTTTCTATTAGCAATAATCATTTGCATTATCATCATCAAGTATTATGTTGATGCTAATAAGGTTAATACTGGAATTTTATTAGCAAATGGAGTAAAGAAAAATAAAATAATTTTTTCACTTCTACCTTTTGTTTGAATTCCAACGATCATTGGTGGGATTGGCGCTTATTTATTTGGTCTATTTATGCAAGTAGTTGGTTTGAAATTATTTAAAAACTATTGGTTTTTACCAACGAAATTAATTTCTTTTAACTACATAACAATGCTTTTGTGCATCTTATTTCCTTTTATAATCTTTTCTCTTACTTCTTTCTTTTCAACATTAAAAATGTTAAACTCAAAATTAACTTTCTTACTAAATAAACAATCGGATTTTAAAGGTAATTTATTTAGTCGGATTGCAAAAATACCTTTTGCCCATTTTGGAATTATGACACGATTTAGAATTGCTTCAGCATTTGCTTCGTTTTGACGACTTTTAATTTTGTCGATTACAATTTCAATTGCAATGAGTGGTTCCGTTTTCGCAATAGCAACACTTGGTAAAATCGATGCATCAAACAAAACTAATGCATCACAATTTAGTTATAAACATGCTATTGAATTGATTACACCAACAGCAAATGGTGGTAACTTTAATACTTTTAACTTCAACAACGATGAACAAATTGGTTTTTTCCAAACTAATTCTAATGACTATATTTTTAACACGGTGATAGATCAACAACAAGTTGATCCAAAGTATTACTCCGAATTAACCAAACCATATTATTCCGATAATCTTAACGAGCGGTACCAGAAGAAGGAAATCAGTGATACGGTTTTAGATAACATAAAGAATAAAAAATCTATTAGCTACTTTTGATCATACTATTCAACGAAAAAATATTATGAGCCGATTGCAAATATAGAAAATAACGATCTAATTGGGGGTAAACTAATTAAAAATAAAGATAATAATGTTATCGGTGCAACAACTTCAATCGGAACGCTTCCACTATTTAATGAAGGTGATAATAGTGGAAAGGATGATGATTTATTTTATATGCAAGGAAAATGTCTTTCAAAATTGGCACTAGAACATGATTTAGGTATTCCTTCAATCCAAAGTGATAATCCATGACGAAAAGCTGCTTCAATGATGCCACTAAATTATCAAAATTTGGCAAATAAATCTCTTGATAATTTAATCCAAAAAGTTGGACAAAAAATTTATGATCCAAATTCTGATAGTAAATGGCATAAAAAATGAGATGGTGAAAAACCAACCAATCTTGACAATAATGCTTATAAATATTTTATTGTTGAAGATTCTAAAAATATTGGTAAATATAAGTTATCAACAGAAAGTGAACGCTTTACGATAACATCAATTGTTCTTCCGAAAAAAAACACTAAATTAGCGGTAAATCCATATTTTATCGAATTATTAAAAACAATTTATTCTGATCCAGAATTAGCAAATGAAGAGTTTGTAATTAATTATGGTTCGATTCCACTTAATATAAATAACAAAAATAATGATGATGAAACTTATACATATATTGAAGGAATGGCCGATGATAATAATTTTACCAATAAAATAAAAATTCTTGGTCTTCAACGATCATCTAAGCATGTAAAGATTACCGACCATAATAATAATGATTTATTGGAAAAATTACATGATTACAAACAAAAACAAAATGATGTTTATCCGATTGTCATTAACTCATATGTTGCCTTCAAAAATAAATTAAAAGTTGGGGATAAATTTTCATTTAATCCTAAAAATTGTGTTGATCGTTTTTTACCACAACAAAAAAAAGAAAATAATAATTGCCAATTTGAGATAATTGGTATCGCAATAAGCACAGCTAATGAATTATTTTTTACAACACAATATTTTGCTAATAAAATTTTAGGGTTACCGGATGGTAAAAGCTGAAATAAAACACATAAATACATGCTTTGAACGGATAGAAATGATCGAGAACAATGGCAAACTAAATCAATGATTGTCGATCTAGCAAGTGATAAAGAGTATTTAGATATCTATCACTTTGTTCCCGAAGAAGGAAAATTCAAAAAAATTGATGATAACAAAAAAGAAGGATATAGAAATAAACATATCGGCAATATACCTATTGGATTTAATGGAATTTTTACAAAAACCAATATTGATGATTCGTATTTAAAATTTATTTCGCTATATAGTCTTAGTGGTTTGTATCCAGGTACATCTACTTTTGTCTCAGAAAATCCTAATGAAAACAAATTTTCACAAATTTTAGCAGAAAAAACTGGACACAATTTAGCTCTTGCTAATTTTATGACAGGATTAAATGATGAAAAAATTATTGAAACAATTAAAAATAATGATATGGATAGACACCATGAGATAATTGACAATTTTTGTGACCGATTGACAAGTATTTACGGTAAAACAACATCACTAACAGCAATAAAAACTGCTGATGACTTGACAACAATGAAAATGATTTTTGATGGCCTAATCTATCTCTTTAACTTAATTCAATACATAATTGTTGCCGTATTTTTCCCAATTGCTATCCTTATTGTTATGGTTATTTCAAGTTTATTGATTAAACAAAATCAAAAATATGCGATTATGCTTAAATCATTAGGTTACTCGGATTTACAAAACACAAAAAATATTTTGTCATTATATGTTCCAATATCAATTATTGGGATTCTCTTATCTGTTCCTTTCACATTGCTATTAGCTACATCTTACCAAATGCTAATTTTGAAATCAGTAAAAATATTGATTTATAGTTTACCAACAATTTTCCATTACTTAATTGGATGTGGTTTAATTTTTGCAATTTTAACAACATGTGCTTTACATGGCTATATCTCATTAAAAAAAGTACAATTAAATAAGGAAATTAAATCTTAATAAATTATGAATAAAAATCAAAAATACCATCATTTATCAACACTTGCTGATTTAAAAAATTTATCACTAATTACTGACTTACGAAAAAAGTTTTTAATGAAAAAAAAAATTGAAGAATTAAATTTATTGGAAATAACCCTTAATCATATTACAAAAAAATTGGAGAAATGCAATAATGCTTATCAAACAAATTTAAAAAAATTTGTTCTTGAAAAATATGATAAATTAAAAAAAAGTGTTGGTGAAATTAATTATTTGTGTAAAAAACAATGACTGATAAAAGCAAAGATAGCAAAAATTACTCTCGCTCTTATTAAATTGCATAACAAGTCTTCCCATTCACATAACATCGATGAAATTAAAAATATTATTGCTGCTATTGAAAATGAAAATTTTATTATTCTAATCCCCCATGGTTTAAAATTGAAAAAATTAATTAAGAATTTTGCGGTTTGAAATATTTTAAAATTTAGATTACATTTTTTAAATTTGATTAAACAAAAAAATGTCACAAAAATTTTTCAAGAATTTAAAATTAAATCCGGTCTTACATTAGAAAAAATGATAAGGAAAACGAAAAAAAACATTTTAAAGTGTGAAATTAATTACGAAAACATTTTTAATATGCACCGCTTCAGCAAATATGCAAAATGAGTAAAGAAATTAGATAAAATCTCCCACAAAAAAACTAATACGAAAAATAATAACATTGATGATGATATTGTATTAAGAGGTGATAATGCCATCCAATTAAAAGATGTTACAAAGTACTACTACAACAAATGAATGGTAACAAAAATTTTAAAAAACATTAATCTTGAAATAAAAAAAGGAGAATTTGTTGTCATTTTAGGTCCATCGGGTTCAGGTAAGACATCATTGTTAAATATTATTACGGGGATTGATGTGGCAACGAGCGGTCAAACTTATGTTAATGGTCAAAATCTTATTAATAAGACTTCTTCCCAATTAACAAAATTCCGTAAATTAAATATTGGTTATATTTTTCAAAGTTATAATTTATTACCCAATTTAACTGTAAGAGAAAATGTTGAAATTGGTTGAAAGTTGCAAAAAAATCGTGCTTTACGACTAAATATTAATGAACTATTAAGTGTAATTGGAATTGATAAATATCAAGATCGTTACCCTTATGAGTTATCGGGTGGACAACAACAACGTGTTTCAATTGCTCGAAGCATGGCAAAAAATCCAGCCATTATTTTTGGGGACGAACCAACAGGAGCGGTTGATGAGGAGATGAGTAAACAAATCTTAAAATTGTTTGTCGATCTAAATAAAAAATATAAAACAACTGTTGTAATTGTAACCCATAATAGTATTTTTGCTGATTTGGCAACACGAGTAATAAAAGTAAATTCTGGACAAATTATTCAAAATTACATTAATCATAAACCAAAAACAATTAACCAATTAAATTGATCAAAATAATTATTTTTGGCATTTTTTGCAATAGGTTGTTCCTCGTCCATTTATTTTTGTTCAATAAAGAATAGATCCACATCGTAAACAAGGTAAATTTTTTCGACCATAGACTTTAAGATATTTTTGAAATGAACCGGAATGATTTAAGGCATATTGGTAAGAAAAAACGGTTGTTCCTTTATTTCTAATTGATTTTGACATGATTTCACGACAATTGTCAATGATTAGTTGACATTCTTTTAAAGAAACTTTATTTGTTTGACGAAAAGGTGAAATTTTACATAGAAATAATGTTTCATCCGCATAAATATTGCCAATTCCTGCAATAATTGTTTGATCAAGTAATGTTGTTTTAATTTTTTGTGTTTTATTTTTAAAACAATTAAATAAATAATTTGCAGTTAATGTCTTATCGAATGGTTGTTTACCTAATTTTTTTATTTCAGTGGAATTTAACAAGTCTTGGTAGTTGTTATAAATATTAATTGTTCCAAATTTGCGTGAATCATCATAAACGATTTTTTTACCATTATCTAAGTAAATTTCAATCATAGGAAATTTACTTTTTTCATTATTTAATAAATAAAAAATTTTACCTTCAAGGCGAAGATGAATTTCAATGATTTTATTATTTGATAAATGAAAGATTATAAATTTACCAATTTGACTAATTTTTTTTATTGTTTCACCGCAAACAAAGTTAATAAAAGATTTTTTTGTTGAGTTTTTTAAAACAATGTCGTCAACAAAAATAATTTTTTTTATTTTTGCATCAAAAAAATTTTGATGATTTAATCAATTAATTAGTGTTGCAACTTCAGGAAATTCTGGCATATTTTATTTATAAGCTATCAAACATTTTTTTCTTAATTAGTGATTTATTCTAGACTCGTATTGTTCTAGTTTAGTTAGTAACAATCAATATAATACTACATCAAAATAAAAAGAAAATATAGGTAATTGTATTGTTTTAGTAATTACTTAAATTTATGATGTTTGTGATAATCCCTTTAAATGTTGAAATGAAACAAATACAAAGAGTATTTATTATCGTAATGAAACAGAAAAAAGGTTTTATTCAACAAGCCATTCTTGCTCAAACTAAATATGTTCTTGATAATGGCAATGATTTAGAAGAAGCTATTACTTCTTATGGAAGTGGTAGTATCAATTTTTCTAAAAACAAGAAAAAGAAAAACACCTATTCCTAATAATGTTTTAGAATATCTTTCAAAAGCGAGAATTTATCGAGCTGTTAAAGATGTTCCTATTAATGAAGAAGCAGAATTAGATACTATCAACAAAATTACTAAAATGATGTTGGAAATTTGTGATCGTAGATATGTAAGTAAGTATATTGACAATGATACCCATTTAATTCATACTTACAACAATAGAAACTTTGATGTAATGCCAATTTCAGATTTAGGAGAATATATATCAGCACAAATATACAATGAAATACATAATATTTGAAAAAATGTGAATTTGCTACAAAACAAATATAAAAGTTTAGACGAAAGAGTTAAAACCTTGGAAGAAAAAAACACTTGAGATATAATTGAAGAAATAGATAAAATAATTTAAAAAAAGAAACATAAACATGAAAATAACAAAAAAAATATTAATTAGCTCATTAGTAATTACTCCATTAACAACATTAGCTTTTGTTCCAAGTATTGTTAGGAATACTAATTTAAAGCAATATTCTTTGAATAGTGAAGAAGACATAGTTTTCTTTTCTCCTAAAAAAGAAAACTTTATTGGTTTACCAAAATTTTTTAAATATTGTAAAGTTCTTTTTGAACCAAAAACATTAAAAGCATTTCCGTTATGATGTTTCGTGGAAAGATTAGATAGTTTTGATGGTGTCCACTATTTTAATGATTATGCTACCCATTTAAGTAAAGTCTTTGGTATTAAATATGATGATATTGTTCCAAATGATGAAGAAGCAAATTATGTTAATGTTTCTCAATTTATTAAAAAAAAATTAAAAGAGATTGAAAAACAAAAAATTGAAACTAAAGATGTAGATTTTATTTTAAAAGATTATGTAGATGATGTTGAGTATTATAGTAAAAGTAAACAAATGTTTTATGAAAACATCAAAGCATATCTAAAAAATATAGAAAATGAAATACGCTCACAATTATTAAAGTTTGAAGTTGAATATAAAGATATTGTTTTAAAGGAAAAAAAAGAATATATTGAAAAATTGAAAGAAGAATTAAATTGAATAGAAAATCTTATTGATAAACTTATACATAAATCAGAACATTCAGGAATTCAAAATTCATTCACAAGAAAATGAGAAGAAATTAATTATTTCAAAAATGAAGAAAGAAAATTAAAAACACAACTTAGTGAAGAAGAAAAGAATCTTGCCAAAATTAAACTAATTGAATACAAAATATAGTTTTTACCATCAAATCTTTCTAATTCGTCCCTAAACGCTTAAAAATGATGTTTTTATGGGTATAAATAAAAAAGCAACCAATTAAGGTTGCTATTTTTATTAACGATATTCGATAGATAAAGCCAATTTAGTTTAGGCAACAACAATATAATACCACACCAGAACTTGTGAACCTAACCATTCAAATGGTGTCCTTTTAGCTTTTTCTCTATTATTAGCAAACGAAGTTAATACTTTGTTTGAAAAAGAATCATCATGAAAATATTTGTTTGGAATAATATGATCAATTTCATACATACTAGATCATGCTTTTAAATTTTCTATTGAAGTCGGAATAGGTTTTTCAATTGGTTGCAATTTATAAGGATCAATTCAATTATTCGATTTAGCAAGTAAAATTTTCGATTTGATTGTTTTAGATATAGCCAAACCATTTGTAAATTCATGTATTTCTTTATTTTGTTGTTCATTTAATTTATTAGTATTTTGATTAGATCGCGTTCCTCTTTCGTATTTTTAACACGAGCCATTTCAATCAATATATGATCAAATACAAAATTGTCATATTTTTTCGATTTTAAAATCGCATTTATTACTTTAAATGTTTGACGAACGGATCGACCAACACTTGGTGAAAAAATATTTTCATTAATTTTAAATCATCAATGTTTATTAATTTGGAATTAATTACATTATCAAATTTTTGTTTTTTATATTCCATAATAATATTTTTCGAATTATTACCATTCTCATCATCAAGTAGTTTTGGTATAAATATCTCATTTAAAGCTTTTTGTGAATATGCTGAATATTTATGGGAAGATTCTATTTTTTTAAAATTTTTATCTTCATATAATTCAAAACCTGATTTAAATTTATTTTCTAAATTGGGAAATAATTTCTTAAATTCATCGTACAATTTTGCAATGTCTTTAACACTTGATTTTAGGTGAACTAATTTATTTATTTCATTAATATATGTAAAATCTTTTGGATAAGTGAATCAATAAAAATGCTTGGAGAAATTTCTAAAAAAATTAATGCTATTTTAATATTATTTACATTCGTAAAGTTTGGATTACCACTATGATCAATACGATAACCATCAATATATTTTTCATGAATTTTTAAAATATCAACTAATTTTTAATGGTTAAATTACAAGTTTTTTTATTGTTGTCGAATAAAATTTTAAAGATTGATTTTTTTTGGTCATTATTAACATGCCAATTTTCTTCATCTAACAAATTATGTAAATTTTGCAAATCGTTTAGCAAATTAAAAATGATTGCTGAAGCACTATCTCGCTCAATTCTTTGTTCGAACTTTCCATTATTGTTTGAACCGTCAAAAAAAGAACATCTACCAACTAAACAATCTCATAAATTTTTACCTTTACATTTAACATCTCATTTTTGGTGTTGGGATTATATTCCTTAAAATATAAACCATATTTTGTTGGTGATTTTTCAGAACCAGGACCAATACTATAATCACGATATGTTGAAAATAACTCAAGGTATTCATCGATAAAATTGTTAGATAAATACGATTGATTAGATAGGATTTGTTCAATCCTCTTTTTTCAATCTCATAATGAAAACGATTTATTTAATACTCTATCTTGATACTTTAATCTTTTAAAAACAAAACATTGTTTTTCTGAAGGGAATAGTGATTTAAATTTTTCTTCCTCGTTGTTTACTTTTAATCAATCTGGTATATAACCTAAAATTGTTTGTTCTTTAGATTTTTCATTTTTGTTTTCCTTCGTAGTATCTAAATGAGTAAAACCTCGATGTGATAAATAATGGTAAAGAATATATATTAATTTATTTGTGGGTAATTGTGACTTTAAACCTTTAACTTAACATCCCATGGTAATTCAATTTCATGTTCTAACATACTTAATATTTCATCCTTGCTATTAAAATGAAAGATATTTTATTTTTTAACACTAAACTAATAAATTGCTTTTTACGAAAAATTCTTCGTCGTAATGTTCGTCGTGCACGACGTAATTCTCTTCGTTTTTCATTTTTAGGATGTCCTGTTTGTTCTTCACACACATCTTCAAATAGCCGTACACCATAATCAATAACATTGTAATCGTTATCAATAATAGCTCAACCAACCGAAGTTGTACCAATATCTAAACCAATATTAACATGCTTTTTTTGCAGATTATTTACATCATTCATAGAATATATTTTGATTATTAAATTTAATATTTTACCCATTAAAAAAGAATGTTTTTAGTTATTTAATTAGTAAATATTTGTAAAAAATTTTTTATTTTAAATTAACTAAATTGTCTAAATATGATTTTAAAATTTATTTAAATTTAATAACAAAAAATAACACTTACAAACAAATCTTTAGCTAGTTAAAACTCACAACTAAAAAATCTAATAATATTATTTTTCAATGTTTTTTAAAAATCTAATAGTGTTGTCTTCACGTATGCTACGCTTATTGCTTTTTAAAATTGAAAATTTTTGATTAAACATTGGTCGTAAATACAATTCAAATTTATTATTAGAAATCTTTTTGCTTTGCTCCATTAATTCTTTTTTATGTTTATTTACCAAAAACAGCATTTCTTTTATTTCATCATACGATAATAAAACTTTGCCGAAACAAAAAGTTATATCATCATTATTTTTTGAACCAAATATGTAAATACCAAATGAATGGGGAGTATTTGAATTTCAAATAGGACGATCGCCTTTTTTGTTTGAATATTTAATCTCAAGTGGTATTAAATATTCTTTACGAATTAACAAAAAATCCGGAAACATTTGACTACCAAATGGTTGATAAATAAATTTTGATTCGTATTGACATAATCTTTCACCAACTCATTTTTTATGCAATTCTCATTACTCATTTTATTTGATATTTTTTCCTTTATTTTTTTAAAATTAATATGTTGTTTAAATTTGAACTTGAATATGATGAGTATGAATTAGAATTTTCAAGCAATTCCTTTATTTTATTTTCAAAATCTTTACCAGAAGATTGATTAACCAATTGTTTTTTAAAATCATTGTTAGTTTTAATTTTAATTAATAATTCAAATAGTTTCATAATTGTTTTAGCATAATTGAAGATATTTTTTTACTAAATCTGTATTAGAAAACCCTTTAATTGAGGTATTTGATTCAGCTAATTTCACAAAATCAATTTTTTTAAATATAGTGCGCGCTTTTTTATTGTTAAATTTAACAAATAAATACTGATGTTTTTTTGATAATCCTTTAGAATTGGTAAAAATTTTGGAATAATCACAATATCCTTGTCTAGCAACAGCGATATCTCATTTATAAATTTTTTGATTAAAATATTTTAACGTTGATTTAGTATTATTATAGATTCATGTCTTAAAATCATTATGTTTATTGGGAGGTGCTGATAAAATTCGCAAATTTTTAAATTTTTTAAATTTTTTTGTATTATTAACTCAAATTTGGAAAATACAATTAACACTATATGGTTTATCTTTATATACAAATGAATTTTTATTGAGTCTTTGCGAAGAATAAATTAATTTAGCATCATTATTAATTTTATTTTGTGTTAGTCATCGTCTAAACTGAATTGGAAGAACAAAAATGACAATATCAGAAAAAGTTAATGATCTATATTATAAATTCAATAGCCATTTTTGATTTGTAACCAAATGGTGGATTACCAATAACAATGATTTTTTTATTAAATTTTAATTTTAAATCAAAAAAATTTTTTCGTCTAACATTCGAGTATTTTGGTTCAATATCATATGCCTCAATATTACTAAAATTCTTTTTTTGTAAATATTTAACGAAACTACCTGTTCCTGCTGAAGGTTCAACAAATATGTTTTTGTTATCAATTTTTATCTTATTTTTTCTAAGGAATGAAAAAGATTTATTCAATACAAAACTAACACAATTAGTCGTTGTATAAAATTGATCGTGATTACGAAACATATATTCTAAATGCTTAACCATAAAATATCGAACAATTCTATTTTTTCTCCAACACCACTATATGTTAATTGTACGTTTTATTTTATAAGATGGTAACAATAATTAGTAATTTATAATTTGAATACGCTATTTATGCTTAATTTATTTAAAAAAAAGTTATCGATTAAAAATAAACCAAAAATTATTTTTAGTGATGGAAAAAATCCATTATTACAACAAGCAATTGAATCTTTGAAAAACTATATCGATCCAATTGTTTTATTTAAAAAAAAAGATGATATTCCGAAAAATTTTCCATTTAAAACAATAACAATTAATACAATTGATTTAAATAAATATGTACGATTCCTTCATGCCTTATCAAAAGAACAGACAAATTTTAAACAAGTTAAATCTCTAGTGCAACAACCTAATTATCTTTCTTCATTAATGTTAAAAATGCATGAAATTGATGCTCAGATTTCTGGTCTTAATTTTTTTTCCAAAGATGTTATCAAACCAGCAATTGAAATTTTAAAAAAAAATAAAAATGATTTTGTTTCTTCTATTTGTGTCTTAGAAAAAAATAAAGAATTAATGATTTTTTCTGATTGTGGTTTAAATATTTTCCCTAATTACCAACAACGAGCAAAAATTGCGATTATGGCCTGTGATTTTGCAAAAAACATTTTGAAAATAAAAAAACCAATATGCTGTTTTTTAAGTTACTCAACAAATAATAGCGGTAAGGGTAAATTGGTTGATGATGTAAAAAAATCATGCTTATTAGCAAAACAAATGGCAAAAAAAACTAATTATGAGTTTCATGGAGAAATACAATTTGATGCTGCCTATAATCAACAAATTCGCACAAAAAAAATAAAAAATTGTCAATGAAAAACTAAACCAAATATTTATATTTTTCCGGAATTAAATTCGGCTAACATTAGCTATAAAATTGCGCAACAACTAGGTGGATATAAATGTTATGGTCCAATTTTGTTGGGTTTATCCTCACCAATAAGTGACTTATCCCGTGGAGCAACGGCTGAAGATATTATTGGAACAATTATTTTAACAATAATGCAAATTAAAAAAAAATAAAAGAGATAATCGACTCTTTTATTTTATTAATGGCGGAAATGGTGGGATTCGAACCCACGCACCAATTACTTGATCTAACACGTTAGCAGTGTGCCCTCTTAACCACTTGAGTACATTTCCAAAACATATCAAATATATGTTTACTAAATGGTGGAAGTGGTGAGAATCGCACTCACTTCCATTGGATTTTCATATTTAAGCTTCTACAGTTTAGTTTTAATTTTAAGCTTCATTGGTATTCTTGTGTATTAAAACAAACACGATACCAAAATAGCTAATTGTTTTCATCTAATTTATTAGCATCAATTAGATATATCACTTGTTTTAAATCACTAATATTAAGTGAGAAAATACTAATGATTGCTAAATATTAACTAAGCAAGATTTGCGTAGTAATAGTTATTTTGACCATAAAGTGGTAAGAAAGCTTTTTCTTCTCACTTATGTTGATCTTGTTTTGCACGTATTTGTGCCTTAGCGATAAGGGGCAAACCCCACTGCAACTTAAACCAAAAATACAATGTCGAATCTTTACACTCCCACTTTTTATTATATAGGGACAACATAGGGAAAAATGCGAATATTTTTCGCACTTATTAGTGAAATAATTAGTGGCAAAAACGATATAATATAGATATGGTGACAAGAAGTGTTACAATTTCAACTAAAACAATAACATTAGGACAAATTTTAAAATTTAGCGGGATGATTGATTTTGGTGCACAAGCAAAAAATTATCTTTTAAATAATAAGATTTTTGTTAATGGGAAACTTGAAAGAAGAAAAGGAAAGAAACTTTTTGCTAATGATCAAGTTTTAATTAATCGTAACTTTTTACTAAAAATTATTGAAAATCATAAGGGTGAATAATCATGGAAAATAAACAAACGCAAAGGAAAAATAATGAATATGATGCTTCTAGTATTAAAATTCTTGAAGGATTAGAAGCGGTTAGAAAAAGACCAGGAATGTATATTGGGTCAACCGGAAGTGAAGGTTTACACCAATTAATTTGAGAAGTTGTTGACAACGCTATTGATGAAGCAATGGCGGGTTTTGCCACAAGAGTTATTTTAACCCAACATAAAGATGGGGCAATTTCGGTTGATGATGACGGAAGAGGAATTCCCATTGATATTCACCCTAAAACCGGTAAATCAACAGTAGAAACAGTTTTAACAATTCTTCATGCTGGGGGTAAATTTGATAATAATTCCTATAAAATTTCTGGTGGTTTACACGGAGTTGGAGCATCATGTGTTAATGCACTAAGTAAAAGCATGAAAGTTTGAATTAACCGTGATTTCAAAACATATTTTGTTGAATTTGCTAATGGTGGTCATACCGTTGCTCCATTAAAAGAAATTGAAAGCAATAAAGAAAAAGAACATGGAACTTTCATTAAATATTACCCTGATTTTACCATTATGGAAAAATGTGATTATGATGAAAATAAAATTATCAATCGAATCAAGCAATTAGCTTTTCTTAATAAAGGAATTAAATTAATCTATATTAATGAAAAATTAAACCAAAAAAATACTTTTATCTATGAAGGTGGTTTAAAAGAATATGTTATCGAATTAAATAAAGACAAAAACCCATTATCCGCAAACATTATTTATGGTGATATTAAACGTGATGTTTTAGTCAATAAAGGAACGGAAGAAACATATTGTATTACTTGTGAAATTGCTTTCCAATATAACAAAGGTTATTCTAGTTCGGTTTATTCTTTCTGTAATAACATCCACACTTCCGAAGGTGGTAGCCATGAAGAAGGATTTAAATTTGCTCTTGCAAAAATAATTAATAAATATGCAATTGATAAAAAATTTTTAAAAGAAGGGGAAGGTAAACTAACAAAAGAAGATGTTATTGAAGGTTTAGTAGCGATTATTTCAATTAAGCACCCTAATCCTCAATATGAGGGACAAACAAAACGAAAATTAGGTAATACCGAAGTGCGAACTTTGGTTAATAATATCACTTGTGAAATTTTTGAAAAATATTTGCAAGAAAACCCTGATGATGCTAGTTTAATTGTTCGCAAAATTATGTTGGCTGCTGAAGCAAGGAAAAAATCACAAGAAATTCGTGAAATAACACGAAGAAAAAGTCCTTTTGAATCAAATAATTTACCAGGGAAATTAGCCGATTGTTCAAGTAAAGATGTATCAATTTGCGAGATGTATATTGTCGAAGGACCCTCAGCTGGTGGTTCAGCAAAATTAGGTAGGAACCGTGAATTTCAAGCAATTTTACCATTACGAGGAAAAATTTTAAATGTTGAAAAAGCTGCTTCAAATAAAATTTTTGATAATCAAGAAATGGCTAGTTTAATCCATGCGATCGGAATTGGTGTAGCTTCCGAATTAGATATGACAAAACTACGCTACAATCGCATTATCATTATGACCGATGCGGATGTTGACGGTGCCCATATTCGAATCTTAATGTTAACTTTCTTTTTCCGTTACATGAAAAAATTAATCGAAGAAGGCCATGTCTATATTGCCCAAGCTCCTTTGTATAAATTCGCTCGCGGGAAAAATGTTAAATATGCTTATTCCGACCAACAACTAGAAGAATTTAAAAAAGAAAATGGGGAAGCAAAATACACATTGCAACGTTATAAAGGTTTAGGAGAAATGAATCCTGAACAACTTTGAGAAACAACAATGGACCCTGTTCATCGTATTTTATTAAAAGTTACAATCGAAGATGCAATTAAAGCTGATCAACAATTTGCTTTTTTAATGGGGCAGGATGTGGGGCCAAGAAAAGATTTTATTGCTAAAAATGCAAAATTTGTAAAAAATATTGATGCCTAGAAAGGAAATAATTAATGGCTAATTCAGATAGACTAATTAAAGATCAACTAGCAGCTAGTAACGAAAAGCAACGAGAAATAACAAAGGAATTACAAACTTCTTTTCTTGATTATGCGATGTCAGTAATTGTTGCCCGTGCAATACCTGATGCCCGTGATGGTTTTAAGCCGGTTCATCGTCGTGTTTTATTTGCGGCTTGAAATCTTGGTATGACTTCTAATAGTCAATACAAAAAATCAGCACGTTTGGTTGGTGAAGTAATCGGTAAGTACCACCCCCATGGTGATGTTGCTGTTTACGATACAATGGTTCGTTTAGCCCAAGATTTTTCGTTACGTTATCCGTTAATTGATGGTCATGGTAACTTTGGTTCAATTGATGGTGATTCCGCTGCGGCTATGCGTTATACCGAAGCCCGAATGGCAAAGTTAGCGGATACAATGCTTGTAGATATCGATAAAGAAACAGTTGATTTTACAGATAACTATGATGCAAGCGAAAAAGAACCAGTTGTCCTTCCAGCAATTTTTCCTAATTTATTAGCTAATGGTTCAAGTGGAATTGCGGTTGGAATGGCAACAAATATTCCTCCACACAACTTAAAAGAAATTATTGGTGGAATAAAAGTTGTTGCAAAAAATCCATCTGCAACTTGTGAAGAAATTATGCAAGTGCTTAAAGGTCCTGATTTTCCAACCGCTGCCCAAATTATTGGCACACAAGGAATAAAAGATTATTTTTCTACCGGAAAAGGTTCAATTACCGTGCGTGCAAAAGTTGATATTGAACACTTAGACGGTGGAAAAAGTCGGTTGATTGTTAAAGAAATACCTTATATGGTAAATAAACAACAATTGGTTGAAAAAATTACCGAATTAGTAAAAAATGATGAAATAAATGGTATCACCGATTTACGTGATGAATCTAATCATTTAGGAATTAGAATTGTTATTGAATTAAAACGAGGAATTATTCCTGAAATTCTTTTAAACAATTTATTTAAGATGACAAAATTGCAAACAAATTTTGCAGTTAACATGTTAGCTCTTGTTGGTGCCGAACCAAAAATGTTAAACATTAAATCAGCTTTGCAAATTTATATCGACCACCAAATTGATGTTCTTGCTCGTAAAACAAAGTTTAATTTAAAGATCGCCCAAAATCGTTTACATATTTTAAATGGTTTGCTTATTGCTTTAAAAAATATTGATGCCATCATTAAATTAATCCGTAATGCTCCAAGTGACAAAGCAATTTTAGAGGCACTAATAGATAAATATCAATTATCATCGGTGCAAGCAAAAGCCATTCTTGAAATAAAATTGCGTTCATTGTCAATGATGGAAAAGACAAAAATTGTGAATGAAGTTGATAAATTAAATAATGATATTAAAAAATACAATGACCTTTTAAATAGTCATGACCAACAAATCGATTTTATCATTCATCAATTAGATGAACTAGCAAAAAAATTTGGTGATGAACGAAAAACAGAAATTGTTGTTGATGGCATCGCATCAATTAATAACGAAGATTTGATTCCAGTTGAAGACATTGTGATTACGATGTCAATTAATGGTTATTTAAAGCGAATGCCAATTAATACTTTCCGTAACCAAAAACGTGGTGGTGTTGGTGTAACGGCAATGCAAGTTCATAGTGATGATAATGTCATGAAATTAGTTACAGCTAACACTCATACTGATATTTTGATTTTTACAAATTATGGTAAAGTTTACCGCTTACGTGGTCATGAAATACCTATTGGTTCACGACAAGCTAAAGGTGTGCCAGCAATTAATTTTTTACAAATTGAAAAAAATGAAAAAATTGTTACAATTTTACCAATTAAGGAATATTCACCAAATCTTTCATTAATGTTTGCAACAAGCAAAGGAATTGTGAAAAAAACCGCTTTGGTTGAATACCAACACATTAATAAAACCGGTAAAATTGCTATATCGCTAAAAGACGAAGATAAATTATTTGATGTTAAATTAGTTAGTGATAATGATGAAGTTTATTTGGGAAATGCCACTGGAAAATTAGTGCGCTTTAAAGCCAATCAAATCCGTAACATGGGGCGAACGGCCACCGGAGTTCGTGGAATTAAAATTGATCAAGGTTATTTGGTTGGTTTTAGTACTTCATATCTTGGGGGAAGTAAAATTTTATCAATTGGTGAAAAAGGAATTGGTAAAATTAGTGATGTTAATTTATATCGTTTGACGAATCGTGGTTCCAAAGGTGTAACCACCCTAAAAATAACGCCAAAAACAGGAAAACTTGTTTATACAACAATTGTTAGTGGTAATGAAGATATCCTTTTACTTACAAAAAAAGGAAATGTATTGAAAACTAATTTAACTCAATTTAACGATCGTGGCCGTGCAACATCAGGGGTTAAATTGATTGTTGTTGAACAAGATGATAAAATTGTTTCTGCAGCTGTCTTTGCTCAACCAACTAACGATTAGATTAAAACGATAATTTATTTTTGTCTATTTAGAGTTTAAGATAATAAAGGAAAAATGATTGTTAGCAAAAAAAAAAGTTATTTAGCTGGAATTTCAGGTGGTCCAGATTCGATGGCCCTTCTTGATATGTATAAAGATGTGATAAAAGTAGTATGTCACATCAATTATCACAAACGTAAAAATAGTGATTTTGATATGAAAATTGTTCAACAATATTGTCAAAAAAATAACATAATCTTTGAATGTTTGCATATAAGTAATGATTATTATGAAAAAGCAACCGAAAAAAATTTTCAAGCCTTAGCGCGCGATCTTCGTTATAATTTTTTCGTAAGAATTGCTTCTAAATACCAAATTTTCAATCTATTAATTGCCCATCAATTTGATGATTTTTTGGAAACAGCAATCATGCAACAAAATAAAAAATCAATGAATTTCTATTATGGAATAAAAAAAATAAACCATTATAAAAATTTAATTATTTATCGCCCTTTAATTAACAAAACAAAAAAAGCATTGGAAAAGTATTGCAAAAAAAATAGTATTAATTATGCTCTTGATTGAACAAATGAGACGGATATGTATGATCGCAATAAAGTGCGAAAAATTCTAGCATCTTATTCGTTCATGAAAAAGAAAATAATTTTTTTAAAATTTGTTATTCGCAATTTTTTTCAACATTTCCGTGAAAAAAAAATATTAACTCTTTTTAATAAATGAAAAAAACAAAATTTCAATCTTGATTTTTTTAAAAAAAACAAAAAAAATAATTTAAACAATTTAATTTACTTGTTTTTAAAAGAAAAAAAGATTAAAAATATAAATTTGGGAAAAATTATCAATGTAAAAAACTTCATCTTTTCCCAAAAAAATATGAAATTTAATCGTTTAGAAAAAAATATTTTTTTGATGAAAAAACATAATTCGCTTTTAATTACGAAAATGGATAAACAATGAAAAACGATTTAGTTCCACAAAAAAAATGAATTTCTGGAGTAAGTGACGTTGCTTTTCACTTATTTTCTTACCCTATACGCTGATATTCAATTTTTCTTTGATTTGCTTTTGTCAGTGCCATTTTGCTAACCATTTTTAAAATATGAAAATTTTATAAAATTCCTAAAGAACCGATTTTATATATTGTTCCAATTGTTATCTGCTGTGGTCCTTTTTTAGCAATGATTTGGTCAAGGGTGATTACACATGATTCTTCTAGTCTTTCTTTTTATAATGTTAAAGGTTTAGCGGTACAGGGTGGAATTGTTTTTGCGACCTTAATTTCAATAACTATCATCAATATTGTCTTGGCATCAAAAAATTTTAAAATTAAAAATGTCCATCACAACAAACAATTTCTAACAAAAATTAGTTCGTTATTGTATTTTGATGCGGCAATTCCAACAATTTTAATTGGACAGGCAATTGGACGGTGAGGAAATTATTTTAACCAAGAAGTTTATGGTTCATTAGTTACTTCCCAACCACTAAAACAATTCCTTCATAATTGTCTGCCTTATATGTATGTCAACAAAGAAGGCGGATATTGTCAACCATTATTTCTTTGAGAATCAATCATAAATTTATTAGGTTTTTTTATTATTTATTTTGGGATTGAATTCATCAAAAAGCGTAAAGCAGGTGATTTAGGTTTTTTGTACTTTATATGATATGGAATTGTTCGTTGTATTTTAGAAAAATACCGTGATGCACAATTTAAATATCTTGAAACTTTCATTATGTCTTACTGTTGAATTGCTTTTGGTACCATCGCCATTATTTTAAATCATGTTTTTTCAAAAAAAATTCGGCAAACAAAAATTTGATCATCAATAAAAAATTTGTTGAAATGCTGACAAGAAAACAATAAATATTTTTATCACAAAGTAAAACACTATTTTAACAAAAAAAAATATCCTCTTTACCAAAAGAAAAAAATTAAAATTATTGTTAAACGTGAATTTGAAGAACAGGTTTATTATGGTGGTAAATAATGGGGTTGAAACGAAATATCGTTATTGATTCACACAAATTTGATGTTGTTATTATTGGAGCAGGTTTAGCAGGGATTTTAATGACAATCGCTTGCGGACAAAATGAATTAGAAACAGGTTTATTTGAAAAGGATACACCTGGTGGAAGTTTGCTTAAATTAGGTGAAATCAAAAATATTTTTGGTTATCAAAAAATTACAGGAAAAGACTTAAGCTATTCCTTGTTTACACAAGCAAAAAATAACCAACACGTTAAATGTTTTTATGGTTGTGTTTGTTTTTTCCAACGATTAGAAAATGGAAGATACTTACTTGCAACAACAAATAACTCTTTTTGAGAAGCAAAAGCAATTATTATTGCTACTGGTTCTGAAAATAGTTATTTACCAAAAGAACTAATAACAAATGACAAAAAATTAATTGTTAACGAAAATTATGAAACAATATGAAAAAACATTTACGGTTTAGGACAAATTGTGGATAACAAAAAAAGTGTTGATATTTTACAAGCAATTACAATAATTTTAAAAAATTTACAAAAAGATAATATTTTTCACAAGTAATATAATATTTTTCAATATGATATATACATACGTCCCTAAGGGGGTTTGTGCAATGAAAATGATTGCTAATATTGAAAATAAAATAATCGTTAATTTTCAAATAATTGGTGGTTGTTCAGGTAATACACAAGCAGTAAGTAAATTAATTATTGGTAAAACAATTGATGAAACGATTAAATTATTAAAAGGAATTAAATGTGGGTTTAAACCAACGAGTTGTCCAGATCAAATTGCTAAATTTCTCATAAAAATTAAAAACCAATAATTAGATTGGTTGTGGTGATATATATAATTAAGTAATAATTATCGATAGATACTTATCATGTTTAAACCCAAATATGTTAAAAGAATAATTATTAGTTCTCGGAGAATAAAAAAAGGGATTAAATGTGCCGCAAAGTGAATTAATAAAAATTATGCAACAAAAACACCAATTTTAATTGGAATTTTAAAAGGGGTGATGCCGTTTTTTGGAAATCTTTTGCCACAACTAAAAATTAATGTTGTTACTGATTTCATTGTCATCTCGAGTTTTAAAGGACAAGTTAAAAGACAATCAAAACCAACAATTATTACAAATGTTAAAACCAATATTACTGATAAAGATATTATCATTGTTGATGATGTTTTAGATTCAGCACGAACGATGAAAGTTTTAATTTCCTATTTACAAAAGAAAAAACCAAAATCAATAAAAATTGTTGTTTTAGTTGATAAACCTAATGAGCGAAAAGTAACACTAAAACCTGATTTTGCTGCTTTTAGCATTGATAACGTTTTTATTGTTGGTTTTGGTCTAGATATTAAAGAAAAAGCACGCAATTTACCATATATTGCCGAATTTGACCAAGATTATCTCAATCGAATATAATTATTACTATTAAGCACTATTCACATGAGTGATTTAAAAAATACAAAAAAAGAAGATTCACATCAAGGTCAAAAGGGTAATAATAAATCTTTTGCTCCGTTAAGTAATTCCGATTGATTAGCGAAGTTTATATCGTGGATTATAAGGCTTGCTTTTATTGGAGGAATTCTTTTTATGCTTATTTGACCAAGTATTCCGAAATGCAATTCGGTTAAACCGACACATGCAGTAATTAAATATGATGATAATGGTTATTATTTGAATATTAGTTTACCAAAAGAAGGAAGTAAAAAAATTTATTATACCGACAAAAATGAAACATGTAAATATGATTGTTTTGCCTATTATTTCCATGGCGATTATCAAAAAACAACATATAGTTTCCACTGCAAATCTCAAGGTGTAAAAGAAATTGAATTTAAAGTTGCCATTGAACCAAAAAAAAGCGGAAAAAATAATGGAAATCAAAATGAAAAAATTTTCCTAATTGGTGGTAAAGTTGTTGAAAATGGTGTTAATTCTCAAAAATCTTCTAAAGCATATTCGCTATTTGAAGAATGAGTGACATATGTTGTAACTAATGCTGATAACTTACCTAGTCCTGGTCCAAATATTTTTTATTCAATCTTACATATCTTACCATCAATTCTAATGATTCATTTCTTATTTTCAACAATGGGAAAAGTTTTAAGATTTTCAAGTGGAAAAAATGGAAATGATTTATTTGGTTTTGGCAAAAGTCAATTAGTTCTAGCAAAAAGTAATGTTAAATTTAAAGATGTAGCTGGGATTGAAGAAGAAAAAAACGAATTAATTGAAATAGTTGATTATCTAAAAAATCCTGGAAAATATGTTGCTATGGGGGCACGAACACCAAAGGGTGTCTTGTTGTATGGACCACCCGGAACGGGAAAAACATTATTGGCTAAAGCAGTTGCTGGTGAAACAAAAGTTCCTTTCTTTCAAGTATCTGGTTCCAGTTTCGATGACATGTTTGTTGGATTAGGAGCAAAGCGCGTACGTGATTTATTTGCAAGGGCAAAAAAATCTGCTCCATCTATTATCTTTATTGATGAAATTGACTCTATTGCTTCGAAAAGAAGTCAAAATTCGACTGCAGGTAACGGTGGAGGAATAATAGACCAAACAATTAACCAATTGTTAGCAGAAATGGATGGATTTAATACAGGGACTAGTGTTGTTGTAATAGCAGCAACAAATCGTCTTAAGATACTAGATGAGGCAATCTTACGTCCGGGACGATTTGATCGAATCATTCCAGTATATCTTCCTGATATCAAAGAAAGAGAAGCAATTTTAAAAATACATGCAAAAAATAAAAATTTGTCGACAAAAATCAATTTAAACGATGTTGCACGTCGTACACCTGGTTTTTCTGGAGCACAATTGGAAAATGTTTTAAATGAAGCAGCATTATTAGCTGTACGTCAAAATAGAAATGTAATTACAATAGCAGATATCGATGAGGCAATTGATCGAGTAATGGCTGGTCCGGCAAAACATACAAGGGTAATTTCGGAAGAAGAAAAAAAACAAATTGCTACCCATGAAGCAGGTCATGCTTTAGTCGGACTTTTTACTAAAGGTGGTGAAGTTGTTGAAAAAATTACAATTATTCCCCGTGGTTGTGCTGCTGGTTATATGTTATCGACTCCTGAAAAGCAAGAAATGTCAATTAAAAAGAAATCTGATTTGCTTGCTATTGTTCGTATGGCACTGGGAGGAAGAGCAGCTGAAATAGTTAAATTTGGTAAAGATGCGATATCAACCGGAGCAATTAACGATTTGGATAAAGCAACTAAGATTGTTAAAACAATGGTTACACAATTAGGAATGAGTGATGCAGGAATGACCCAATTTGTTCCATACCAAGATACAAAATCACCTTTTGACCCAAAATTTTATTCAAACGAGACAGCACTTAAAATTGATAAAGAAATAGAAAATATCATTCAAACAGAGTATTGTAATGCAATTAAAATCATCAAAAATAATAAAAAAGAATTAAATTTGATTGTTGAGTCTTTATTAATTCTTGAAACAATTGTCAAAGAACAAATCGATTATATTCATAAAAATCTTACTTTGCCACCAGAGGCACTAGCACGAAAAAAAGAATTGAGTAAATCTTAATCATTTTAATGCGGTTACATTAAATTACTCTTTTTTTACTATTTTTGCTTTAATATAATTAATGTAAAGTTTGCGATGGAAAAAACTATTAAGCAAGATGAAATCGTTAATTTTTTAAAAAAATATGGTTTTGTTTTCCCATGTAGTGAAATATATAATGGTTTGGCTAATGCTTGAGATTATGGTCCACTTGGTGTTTTATTAAAAAACAATCTTAAATCCTTATGATGAAAATATTTCATTACTTCAAAAGCAAATATGGTTGGACTGGATTCAGCAATTTTTTTAAATCCTAATGTTTGAAAAGCATCTGGTCATATTGAATCATTTTCTGACCCTTTAATTGATTGTAAACATTGCAAAAAAAGATTTCGTGCCGATAAAATCATTAATGACCAGGTTAAAAATGCAAAAATTAATGAAAATTCATCATTAGAATCTTTACAAAAAATAATTAAGGAAAACCATATTAAGTGTCCAAACTGTCAACATGAAGATTGAACCGAAATTAGAAAATTCAATTTAATGTTTCAAACAAATCAAAGCATTGTGAAAGATAAAGAAAATACGTTATATTTGCGACCGGAAACAGCCCAAGGTATTTTTATTAATTTTAATAATATTCAACGCACATCAAGCTTAAAATTACCTTTTGGTGTAGGACAAATTGGTAAATCTTTCCGTAATGAGATAACTCCAGGTAATTTTATTTTCCGCACACGTGAATTTGAACAAATGGAAATAGAATTTTTTTGTTTCCCTCAACAAGCAGCGGAATTTTTTAATTTTTTTCTTAACGAAATTAATTTCTTTTTATTAAAAAAATTAAAACTTAATAAAGAAAAGATTAAAACTTATGAACATCCAAAAAATGACTTAAGTCACTATGCAAAACGAACAATTGATTTTCAATATAGATTTCCTCATGGATGATCAGAATTATGGGGTTTATCTAATCGAACTGACTATGATTTACTTAACCACCAAAAAAATAGTGGTAAAAATTTAATGTATCTTGATCAAAAAAATGGAAAAAAAATAATTCCGTATGTTATTGAACCATCAGTTGGAGTTGAACGTTTATTATATGCAATCATTTGCGATACTTTTACATACCAAAAAATTAAAGATAATGATTATCGCGAGGTTTTGTGCCTTAGTTATGAATTGTGTCCATATAAAGTTGCTGTTTTGCCATTATCAGTATCATTAATTAATGATGCAAAAGAAATATACCAACAAATTTTAAATGCCAATATCTCTGCAACATTTGCCACTTCAGGTTCAATTGGCAAAAGATATCGAAAGCAAGATGCAATCGGTACTTATTATTGTCTTACAATTGATTTTGAAACAGCGAATGACCAATGTGTGACAGTCCGTCATCGTGACACAATGCGACAAAAAAGAATAAAAATAAGCGAAATCAATAATTTTTTATCTAAAAAAATGATTAATGAATAGTTTGATTAATGAAATCATTGAACATACAAATATTGTTGATGTAATTGGAAAGTATGTCAAATTAAAAAAAAGTGGTGCTAACTATTTTTGTTTATGTCCTTTTCATCCGGACACTAATCCTTCAATGTCTGTTTCACCAAAAAAGAAAATATATAAATGTTTCTCGTGTGGTGCTACTGGTAATGTAATTACATTCGTGCAAAAATTTAAAAAAATTTCTTTTGCCCAAGCATTGAAGGAATTGGCAATTGCTTTAGGATATTCACAAGAAAAAATTAATCGTTATTTTTATCCAAACAAACAAGATAAAAATTCAGCAAAAATTGCTCGTTTTCATACTTTATATGCAAATGCAAATGAAATATTTAAACTTTTGCTACATAGCGAAGTGAATAAAAAATGCTTAAATTACTTATTGAACGAAAGAAAGTTGTCATTAAATACAATTAATCGCTTTGAAATTGGGTTTTGTGGTCATAATGATGACCAAGCATTTGTTCACAATTTGCTCATTAGTAAAAAAGACGAAAATTTCAATGATGATGATTTACTCAAATTATCATTAATTTCCATCAACGATAAGACACAAAAAATTACAGATTATTTTCACCATCGAATAACTTTTCCTATTAAAGATAAAAATGGTTTTATCATTGGATTTATTGGTCGAACAATCGAACAAAAAACACCTAAATATTTGCTTTCGAAAGAAACAATTTTATTCTCCAAATCAAATAATTTATTTAATTTCGAAAATGTTTGTGTTAATCAACCAGCAACATTGATTATTGTTGAAGGTAATATTGATTTGATTTCGTTATATGAAGCAGGCTTAAACGAAAAAGAGTATGGTGTGATCGCATTGATGGGGTTAACATTCACAGCTGAACATATGAAACTAATTAAGAATGCAAAATTTATCAAGAATATTTTACTATGATTTGATAATGATTTAGCTGGTAAAAAAACAACCATTACTAATGGCATGAAATTTTTGAAAGAAAATTACAATGTTTTTGTTGTTAAAAACGAAAAAGGAGCGAAAGATGTTAATGAAATTTTAGTAAATTTTGGTAAAAACGAAATCTTAAGTTGCCTCAACGATCAAAAGAATGATGACTATATCTCTTTTTATATAAAAACTATTTGTCACGAAATGAAATATCTTAATATCAATGCGATTATTCATGATATATTATTGCTGCTTGCAAAATACGGTAATAGTTTATTCTGAAGTAAGTACATTGATTTGATTGTTCAATTAACAAAAGTTGATCGCAACGATTTAAAAAATACCTACCAAAAAATTGCAAAGCAAAAATATGTTGTTAAAAACGAAATATTACTTGAAAAATGAGATAATCCACAAAAAAAAGAAAAACTTACCGAACAATATTTTTCTCTCCTACAATCATTAAAAAGATCATTAAAAGATTTAGTTAAATATGTAATCCTATTTCCTGAAATTGCTATTGATGTCTATGAGCAATTAAATCATAAAGAAATGGAGTTTAATTTTTTAAACCAGATTATTTGCTTTATTAAAAAAGTTGGTTCGATGCCAAATACATCAATTGAAAAAATTATTGCTAATTTAATAGAAAGTAATAATATTACAATAAATTTTTATGATTTTATCTCTTCACAAATTGACGAAATTAATTGATTAAAAAAAAATAAAATCGTCCCTCTAAACCACCAAAAAAATCAAGAAAAAATTTCGAAATTAGTAAAAAAAATTGACGAGCTTTGTTATCGTCTTCGCTATGAAAAGAATAAATATAAAATCTTAAATGATAATGATATTGATAAAAATAAACTACAAAAGAATAATGAAATCCTTTTCAAGCAAATAAAGAATTTTAAAATAAACGAAAAGAAATAAATTTATAATTCTTTTGCATCGCAATTTGTGGTACGAACCGTGTCAGGTCAGGAATGGAGCAGCACTAAGTTAAGCAAATGTGCGGTGCTTTTTTTATACTTTAATTTTATTTTTAATTGCCACTTTTAGCGTTTTTTCATCCGCATAGTCAAGAGCAGAATTAATTGGTAAACCAATTGCTAATTTATAAAAAGATACATTCGGTAAAATTTGTGATAATAATTTTTTTATAAAAATATTTGTTGCTTCACCATTAATTGTAAAATTTGTTGCAATTGTTATCTCATTAAATAATTTCTTTTTGCACAATGAAATCAATTTTTTTATAATCTCTCCATTAATGCTTTTTTTGGTTTTAACATTAATTTCATCATTCAAAACAAAATAAATACCAGTAAAAACGCCTGTTGCTTCAATTTTATTTAATTCGTTAATATTATTGACAATCAAAAGTTTTTTATTATCTCTTTCTTTATTTGAACAAATTGAGCAAAGCTTTTCATAACTAAAATTATTGCATTGTTCACAATATCTAATTTTTAATTTAGCTTGTTTAATCCGATGAATAAATTCACACAAATATTTCTCATCTTGATTGATCAAAAAATAAGCGATTTTTTCAGCTGCTTTTGTTCCAATTGACGGTAAACTGTTTATCGCATCAATCAAATATTCAAATTCTTTGGGTTTCATTAATTAAATCAATCCACCTAAATTTGAATTTGGTACGACCGATTCATTAAGTTTATCTAATTTTTCTTTAATTTGCTGATATGCTGAATTAACTGCCTCAGCAATCATTTCTTGCAAAGTTATTGGATCATTAGGATCAATTAGTTCTTTTTTTATTTTAATTTTTTTGATTTCACTTGAACCGGAAATTAAAATAACAATTGCTCCATTTCCGTAATCAAAAGCAAATTCTTTTTTATAAAATTCCTCTTGTTTTTTTTGTAATTCCTTTTGCACTTTTTGTGCTTGTGCCATCAAATTTTGAATATTCATATCTAAATTATATTTTTTTGTTTTTACCAAAAATATAATTATCTAATAATGCTTTTTTCACTAAAAAATACAAGAATAAAATTGCAAATTCTTGCTACACCAATTGGAAATTTAGAGGAAGTATCCAATCGCTTTCTTAACGCATTAAAGGATAGTGAGTGTATTTTATGTGAGGACACAAGAATTGCAATGAAATTAATTGCCAAATTCAACCTTAAAAATAAAGAATTAATTTGTTATCAAAAATTTAATGAAAAAAAACAATTGAATTTGGCAATTCAAAAAATTAAATCACAAAAAACAATATTGATTTCGGATGCTGGTTATCCATGCATATCCGATCCAGGTTATCTTTTAGTAAATGAATGTTACAAAAATGGTATTTTCATCGAAATAATTAATGGTCCAAGTAGTCTTGTTCATTCATTAACTGTTTCTGGATTAAATTTAAATAATTTTTATTTTAATGGTTTTTTGCCTTCAAATAAAAAACAACGAATTTTTAGACTAAAGGACCTAATTGAAATTAATAAAAAAAATCCGATTGTTTTTTTTGAATCTGTTCATCGGATTAAAGAATCGCTAAAAGATATGTTTTTGATCTTTAATAATCCTTTCTTTGTTGTTTGTCGCGAACTAACAAAAATTAATGAAACAATCTATCGTGGACATTATGAAGAAATAATTAATGAAATTACAACAAAAGGGGAGTTCGTTGTAATTGTTGATTCACATGTAAAAGATCAAATAAAACCAAAATTATTTACCAATCAAGAAATTATTAATATGATTGATGAAACAATTAGTAATACAAAGGAAATATCATTAAAAAATGCTTGCAAAATCATTAGTTCAAAAATAAAAATGTCGGCATCACTAATTTATAATATTTACATTAAAAACAAATGCTAATTTTTTCAATTAGTGATCGCAATAAAGTTTTAAAAGAACATAAGAAAATATTATCAAAATGCAATTATTTATGCAAGCAAGCAATAAAAATTCTTAAAATTAAAAAAAAATATATATTTGATTGTAATGTTGTCAATCAAAGAGAAATGATGAAACTAAATAAAAAATATCATAAAAAAAATAATGCAACTAATGTTTTGTCATTTGCTCTTAATGATGCAAAAACATTAAAGACAAATTTATTAGGTGAAATATATATATGCTATGAAGTTTGTATTAACGAAGCAAAAATTAAATCAATACGATTTATTGATTATTTTTCTTTTCTATTTATTCATGGTCTTTTGCATTTATTTGGTTACACACATTCGACAAATAAAAATTGAAACCTTATGACCAAATTAACGAATAAAATTTTAAAATGTAAATACAATCATGAAAAATAAAAAGCAGTGTTCAATCGCAATTATTGGGCAACCCAATGTTGGAAAAAGCACACTAATAAATCAAATTTTTAATAAAAAAATTTCAATTGTTTCGTATAAACCACAAACAACACGTAATTCAATTATGGCCCTTTATGAAGGTAATAAAATTAGAATCTTATTCGTTGATACACCAGGTTTTCATAAACCAAAAACCAAACTTGATTCTTTTCTAAATTCGCAAATAAAAACATCATTAAAAAATGTCACATTTGTTTTATTTTTAATTGATTCATGCAAAGGCTTTACTAAAGACGATGAAATACTACTTAATATCATTAAAAGTTACGCAATATCTAAAATAGTTTATGTTTTAACAAAAATTGATTTAAATAAAACAATTAATTTGAGTCCATATCATGAAAAACTAAAAACAAATAATTTGATTTTGATTAATTCCTTTAACAAGGAACACATTAATAATCTTATTAATTTAATTTATAGTTTGATTGATAATGATGATTTTATTTCATTGAATCCTAATATTGATAATGATGATTTTTTGATTAAAGAAATAATCCGTGAACAAAGTCTTTTTCTTTTAAAATATGAAGTACCACATTCATTGGCAGTAGAAATTGTAAATAGGAAATATGATACTGAAAAAAGACTCCTAACAATAAATGCTAATTTAATTGTAGAAAAGAAATCACAAAAACAAATTGTCATTGGCAAAAACGGAGAAATGATAAAAAAAATTGGAACAAAATCGCGCCACGAATTATTAAGAATTTTTGATTGTAAAATTATGTTGAAATTGTTCGTCAAGGTTAAATTAAAGTGAAGAAATGATGAAAATGCATTGACATCACTAGGTTATTTTAATAAATAGATGAGTCAAACAATAACAAAGGGATTTTTAATCGCACGCCTTGATCATGGTACATTTGATGAAATAATTACTTTTATTGATGATTATGGAAATAAGTTTGTTTGTTTGGCGAAAGGAACAAAAAAAATATATAGTAAAAATGCACGTAACCTTCAAATCGGTAATTATTGTGAATTCATTTTTTTTCTAGCACGAGAGATAAATAAAATAAGTAAGCTTGTCAAGGTTAATGTTATTAAACAAATTCAATGACCTATTTTTAGAACTAGTTTTTTTCTCTTAAATGAATTAGCAAACAAATTAATTTATCCATCAATAAAAAATCTTGTTTTTTATAAAAATCTTTTACCATTAGCAACTAATCCAACTTTTAATGATCAAAAAGCACAACTTATCATTCTTCAAAAGTTTTGCAAATTATCAGGAGTTGAATTGTTTGTTGATAAATGTGTTTTGTGCGGTTCAAACAAAATCAAAACAATGAATTTTAATTTAAAAGGATTGATTTGTCAAAATTGTTTTACACAAAACAATAAAGAACTTTATCCATTAAATTTTAATAAACTTGTTCATTTTTTATTTAAAGAAAAATATGATTCAATTAATAATTTTAGTAGTTATTACCAATCACTTATTAATTATTTGGTTGTATATATAAAAAATAGTTTAGGTATTAAGATTCTCGATCAAAATTTTTTTCATTTCTATAATAAAAAATAATGAATATATCAAAAATATCATTGCTTTCATCATTTTTCTTATTGCTAAATTTTTTAAATTACTTTTACTTTTACCAAAAAATGATGATTTTTCTTACCATTTTTTTTATCATATTTTTTTTTGCAAGTGTCGCATTATGTCTAACTATTTTTAATGATAAAAAATATAATAGCATTTTGAAAAATCGCTTGATCCTTATCATTATTATTTTTCCGTTTTTTGGTATTTTATTTTATTTGATTTGAGAAATAATCAATCAAAAAAAGAATAAACATATTAAAAAAAATTTTTCACCAATAAATATTCGAAATTTTGATTGAAAAAATGCAACATGACCAAAAAATAATTGTATTTTTGGATTCAATTTGTTAGAAAAAATGAAAGATTTTTTTGAACATGCAAAAAAAATAATTTTATTGCAAATTTTCACATATCGTGATTATGAACTTTTAACGAACAATGGTTTAATAGAACTTTTAATCGATATTGCAAAAACAAAAAAGGTAAAAATTTTTATTAATCACAATTCATGTATTAATATAAAAAAAATCAAAAAATATAAAGATTCTAACATTTTTTTTAACAAAATATCTATTCCCTTCAGTGCGATTAACACACATAATGTTTTAGTAATAATTGATGATAACCAAGCTTTATATGGTAATTTTAATAATTTTTTTAATTGCAACTTTGTTATTAATGGCAAAATCGTCAATGCTTTGAAGACATGCTTTTTTAATTGGATTAGTGAAAAACCACAACATGACCAAAATGTTTTACGCGAATTACCAGCAAATAATTTTAATGCAATAGAAAGTCATGTTCAATACTTTGGTATGACATTAAATTTAAATACAATCCTTCTCGATTTAATTTACACAGCAAAAAAATCGATTAAAATTTTTTCAAATTATTTTTTTCCTAGTAATTCGATAAAATTATCTTTGCAATTTGCCATTAAAAAAAACATTGATGTCAAAATAATAACATCTAATTTATCTAATTTTCTTTATGCTATTAACTTTTCATTAAATAAATCTTTACTTGTGGAAAAAAACTTGTGGTGAGAAACAGCAAAGAAGATTAATAATTCTTTCATTATTATTGATGATGATATCGTTCTTTTAACAAATAATTTTAATTGTGACTCTGCTTTACCATCCATTTATCCAATATTTTGATTCAATTTTCGCAATAAAAAAAATTATTTTTTGAAAATTTTTGATGATGCAATAAAGAATTGCTCGCCAATTAAAAAAAATAAAAGTAATTTCACTATGCAAATAAAAAAGGTATTTTATTTAATAATCTATCCTTTTATCTTATAATAATCATGCAATATACCAAAGACAGTAACTGGATAATTCCTTAATTTGTTACCGAGGTAATGAAGTCTTTTAACAATATAATTATTGTTTAGTGTTATTGGTATTTGGTTATTGTAATTCTTGTTCATTAAGGATGAATATGTCAAAAAAGATTATTGAACTTAAAGCGAAACAAACCGCTGATTGTATTGAGAAAATTAAAAAAGCTAAATCTTTCTTAGTTTTTGAATATTTTGGTCTTGATGTGAAGAAAATGACAAAAATGCGAACAAAAATGCATGAGAAAAAAGCATCTATTGCAATTATAAAAAACAATATTCTTAATCGTGCACTACATGAGGTAAAAGTTGAAAATATACCAGAAATGGTAGGACCAAATGCAATTATGTTTTGTAACGATGATGAAATTATTGGTTTTAAAGTCGTTTATGATGCAATGAAAAACAATAAAGCTGTTAAATACAAATTTGGCTATTTAGAAAATAAAATAATTACTAATGAACAATTACCAACAATTGCTGCCATTCCGAATAGAGATGGATTGTATTCAATGGTTCTTTCATGTCTATTGGCTCCAATCAAAAAATTACTATACGGATTAAAAGCAATAAAGAAATAATATAAATTAAAAAAGGATAAAAAATTATGGCAAAATTAACAAATCAACAAATTATTGACTCACTAAAAGAAATGAGTTTGGTGGAAATTAATGATTTAGTAAAAGCAATCGAAGATGAATTTCATGTTTCAGCGGCTATTCCGGTTGCTACTGCATCTCCTGCTGCTACAGTAGCACCTAGTTTGGTTACATTAACTTTAACAGATGCTGGAGCACAAAAAGTTGCAATTATTAAACTCTACCGTGAAATAACTGGGTTAGGTTTGATGGATGCAAAAAGCGCAGTTGATAAAGTACCATGTGTAATTAAAGAAGGAATTAAACCAGAGGAAGCAAAGGAAATTGCAAAAAAGTTTACCGATGCTGGTGCTAAAGTTGACATTAAATAATTAATTCTCAATAAACGTGTATCATGATGTTCAATGCATGTTTTATAATTTTATTAAATAATTTTAATGAACTCAAAATTAAAATCAACTCTATCGATTAAACAAATAATCGTACTTTTTCTTTGTTTATTCTTTTTTGCAATTCTTATTGATGTAGCAAAAAAAGTGTGAAAAGTTGCTAAATTTAAAAAGAAGTATCATGTTTTTACCCAATTTTCAATAAAGACAATAACTAGTATTGCAATGACAATTTCACTTTCGGTTGCAATAATCCTAATTTTGTCTTTTTTAACATCGGGCGCTTTTAATGTTTTTTTTATTGCTTATCCAGGAGTAAGAATTTTAATTGAAGGTGTCCTAATTAAAATTGGTGGTTTAATGTTCGGACCAATAGTAGGTGTTTTTATTGGAGCAACAACCGATTTATTGACGATTATTATCTCTTCATGTTCTTTCCATTATGGATTCTTTTTTGCTGCAATGTTTTATGGTTTGATTTCAGGTTATGTCAAAATGCTATGAAATTTCGCAAAAAAAAATAATTCAATATTTATTTTTGGTATTACAATTTTAATTTTTGCATTGGCAACAATATTATGAAAATACATTAATGGTTTAGAAATTGATCTTTTCCAAATTTCAATTTTTGGTGGGAAAATGATTTTTAGAAAAAACGATATTATTTGGATTAATTACTCAATTTACATTTTTCTTTTTACTACATTATGATTGATATTTATTATTCGTTTTAAATACTTTTTTCTCTTATTTTTATATCGATTAAAATTTTTATTTTTCTATAAAATTCCTTTACAAATCAACAAAAATAGATTTAATAAACAACAATGAGCTAATTTATGCACAAAGAACTATGCAAAAAAAGTAGTAAAATTTGGTGATTTGCGAAAAAAAATTATTGATTGTCGCCTACTAACAAAAAATATGGATTGATCACAAAATTTGATGTCATTTTCAGTTATTATTTCAGCCGTCGTGCTATCGGAAGCAATTATCGGAATATTTTTTCTACCATACTTTGATGCAGATTTTTCAATTTATCCGCTTACGCATTGAATTGTTATAAGATCATTTACTATTATTTTTTTATCAATTATTAATACATCTATTATCTATTTCATTTTTAAGATATCTTACAATAAGAAACAAAGTTTACAATAGGAATAATCGTTAACTATACCATAATTTATATATGGACAAATTATTAATTAAAATCGCAGCAAAAAAAATTCTTCTTGAACTAACAGAGGAAGAAATAGATAATATTAAAAAAAAATATTCATCGATTGATGAAAAAATTCAAGAATTAATGAAAATCGATCTTAAAAAATACAAACCTGTCTTTAGTTGCTCAATAAACAATGATTATCAATTTAGAAAAGATGTTTATGATAAAAGTAATAATGAAAAAATAATCGTTAAGAAAATTTTTTTTATTTCTAATGATAACAAAAATGATGCGAAGTAACATTTTGAAAATTCATAATGATTTAAAGAATGGTTTAGTCACATTCGAAGACCTAATTAAACAAAAATATCTTCTTCTTGATCGATATAAATCATGCAATAGTGTAATTACTAATTTAAAAAAAGATGTTATTGAAAATATTGCAAAATTTGACAAAAGAAATCTTTATGATGATAATCTTCTTTATGGAATACCGTACTCATTAAAAGACAATATTTGCACGAAAAATATCTTGACAACTGCAGGAAGTAGGTTTCTAAAAAATTTTATCCCTACTTATAGTGCAACAACTTATGAAATTTTGCAAAAAGAAGGAGCAATTTTACTATCCAAGGATGCAATGGATGAATATGGTTTAGGGGGTAAGGGAGAGTTTTGTTTTACAGGTTGTGTAAAAAACCCATTAAATTTATCTAAATCAACTGCTGGTAGTAGTAGTGGTAGTGTTTGCAATGTCGCAATGGGATTTTCAACATTTGCTATTGCGACTGACACAGGAGATTCAATTGTCAAACCATCATCATATGTTGGTGTTATTGGTTATAAACCAACTTATGGTTTGATCTCACGCAATGGAATAATTCCTTTTTCACCATCACAAGATACTGTTGGAATTATTAGTAAATATGTGATGGATGCGTGCATTGTTGCGACCTACTTACAAAAATATGATTGTACAGATTTAACTTCAACAAGGAATCCGAAAAGTGTTAATTTTAAAAAACTCAAAATAATAAAAAAAATAAAGTTTATTATCTATAAAAATTTATTAGAAAAACTAGAAGATAAAATTAGAAATAAATTTTTTAATTTATGTGAAAAATTGAAGAAAATAGGTCATGAAATTATTGAACAAAACTTTGATCAAAAATTTTTTTCACTTTTACCAACAATTTATCAAGTTTTAACATTTACTAATGCTTGTAGCTGCCATAATAACTTGATTGGTAATCTCTTTGGTGAAAATGCTAATTCCCAACCCACTACTTATGAGAAATTCGCAACAAAAAATCGCACACTTTTCTTTGATAAAGAATTCAAAGCAAGACTAACATTAGGTTCATATTTAATGAACAATGATAATTTTGAAAATATCTATTTACAAGCATGTAGATTCCGTTCATGATTACAACATTTTCATTTAACAACA
Organism: bacterium; assembly: GCA_017445805.1. Lineage (GTDB taxonomy): Bacteria > Bacillota_I > Bacilli_A > Mycoplasmatales > Mycoplasmoidaceae > Hennigella. The sequence goes on along the minus strand of JAFSSC010000005.1, from coordinate 71,446 downwards.
TTGTCATTAGGTGATGTTATTTTAATGCCATGCTGCTGTTGCGAAGCACTAGATTTATATCAAGAAAAATCAAACCACGATCTATCATATGATAACCATTTGATGATTGATAATTTTGTCGGAACACCTTCAATTTCTTTACCATGAACAAAGAATAACGATATGCCGATAAATATTCACTTACGTGCGAAAATTTATGATGATATGAATTTACTAAATATTGCTTATACATTAGAAGATATTATTGGAAGAAACAATGAATAATTTTCAGCAAATTATTGGAATTGAAGTGCATGTTGTTGTTAACGCGAAAACAAAAATGTTTTCACATAGTAAGTCTTGTCATTATGATCAAATAAATGAAAATGTTAGTGCTTTCGATGTAGCAATGCCAGGACTTTTGCCAACAGTTAATCAATATGTTGTTGAGAAAGCAATTTGTTTAGCCAAGAAATTAAATATGTCGATTAGTGATGAATTGATTTTCGACCGCAAAAATTATTTTTATCTTGATTTACCAAAGGGATTCCAAATTACACAAAAATTTTGTCCAATTGGTATAAATGGTTATCTTGAGATAAAAAATGAAAAAAATGAATTGAAAAAAATTTTAATTAAAGAAATTCATATTGAAGAAGACACAGCAAAACAAATAAATTTTGACAATAAAATTATGCTTGATTACAATCGAAGTGGAATGCCACTAATTGAAATAGTTTCTGATTGTAATATTTCATCAAGTTATGAGGCTGTTCAATATTTGACAAAACTTAAACAAATTTTGAATTTTACTGAAATATCTGATGCCAAGATGGAAGACGGTTCGCTACGTGCAGACATTAATTTATCCGTCAAATTATATGGAACCAAAGCATTAGGAACACGAGTTGAAATAAAAAATCTCAATTCTTTTTTAAATATTAAGAAAGCAATTGAATATGAATTTGAACAGCATGTTTCTTCACTTTTATTAGATAAACCAATTATTCAAGCGACAAAAAAATGAGACGAAAAATTAAATAAAACAATATTTATGCGTGAAAAAACTGGTGAAAAAGAATATCATTACATTCCCGAACCTAACATCCCTACAATTAAATTAACCAAGGAATTTATCAATAAAGCGATAAATAGTATAAGATTTGATCGTGATAAAATTGAAAAAGATTTATATCAAAATAATGTTGATTGTAAAATTAGTGAAATTTTGCTAAATAATTTTGATTTATTCAAAATTTTTTACTATGTTGCAAATAAAATTAATGATTACAAATTAGCAACTACATGAATTGTTATTGAATTAGTTGGTTTATTGAAAAAAGATAATTTTCCAATTAAAAATTTTTCAAAAGCAAAAATTGATCAAATTATCATTATGCTAAAATTTTTAAAAGAAGGGAAGATCAATAATAAGCATGGAAAAAAAATAATCGTTGAAATACATAAAACTAACGCCTCTGTTGAACATATTATTGATAAGTTTAATTTTAAACAAATCACTGATGAAAAAACATTAAATTCACTTCTTATGCAAATCATTTCTTCCAATCCCAAACTTATCAATGAACATGATACAAGACCAGAAAAAGTAGAAAAAATGATCATTGGAAAATTAATGGAAATGACAAAAGGTCAAGCAAATCCTGTTTTATCTATGTCATTATTAAAAAATATTTTAAAAAAATAATGAGTCGCTTACGTACAATAAAAAATGCAAGTGATTTAATAAAAAATCACCCATTAATTTTTAAACAAGAGGAATTAATAAAAAGAAAAAAGATAAATTTTTATCTCGAAATTGGATGTGGAAAAGGCCATTTTATTGTTAAACAAGCTAATAATAATCATGACAATGTATACATAGGTGTTGATAAATCATCAACAATAATTTATAAAGCAATTAAAAAAATTGAAAAGCAAAATTTGGTGCTTACTAACCTTCATTTTATTAATTGTGATATAAAAAAAATAGTTGATATTTTTAAACATAAAATATTCACAAAAATTTTTATAAATTTTTGTGATCCATGACCAAAAAAGAGGCATGAAAAACGTCGTTTAACATCGCTACCTTTTCTTTTACTATATAAGAAAATATTGAAAAAAAAAGGATTGGTTGAATTTAAAACTGACAATGATTTACTTTATTCTTTTACTTTAAATGTCTTACAGAAAAATAAATTTAAGATCGTTTATTTTACGGATAATCTATATAAAAATTTAAATAATAAATTTAATCGTGATAATGTTTCGACTGAGTATGAAGAAAAATTTATAAAAAAAAATAAAAACATCAACAAGATTATTTGACACTACTAGTTTCACCAATTAATGAAAAAGGAGTTGCTTTTGTAATTTTAACTTTACAAAATTCACCAACATTTATATCGCCTTTGAAATTGACGATTTTTCAATTAATCGTCCTACCAGTGATCATATTATTTTTGATTTTACTTTGTCCGTCAACCAAAACCTCCATTATTCGACCAACATATTTTTTATTATTGATTTTTCCAAATTTTCGTATATATTTATTTAACCGATTGAAGCGCTTTTCCTTCACTTTTAATTTTGTCTGATCAATCATTTTTGCTGCCTCTGTTCCAACGCGCGGCGAAAAAATTGCCACAAATGCATGATCAAATTTTATTTTCTTGTACAACTTAATTGTGTTTTTAAATTGTTTGTTCGTTTCATTGGGAAAACCAACAATGAAATCAGTTGTTATTGTAACATCAGGAATTTTTGCACGAATGTATTGACAAAGTTCAAAGTATTTATTTAAATCTGTTCAACGGTTCATTTTCTTTAAAATTTCATCATCACCTGATTGAATGGCAATATGAACATTTTTAATGATATTTGGATATTTCACCATTACATCAACTATTTTTTTATTGAAATTCCATGGATTGGATGCTAAAAAACGTAATCGTCTAATCCCCATCTTTGCAACATCTTCAAGTAAATTATGGAAATAATAATTTTTTTTTAAATCAAGTCCATATGAATTAACATTTTGACCTAATAATGTTATTTCTTTGCAACCATTTTTTATTAAATTTCTCACTTCCTTTATGATATTTTCCTTGGTTCTACTTCTAATCCTTCCACGGACAAAAGGGACAATACAATATGTACAAAAATGATTACATCCATACATAATATTAATAAGTGCTTTGTGTTTATAAGTACGATATTCGGGTATTTTTTCACAAATTTTTTTGTTGTCACTTGCTTTTTCCACACAAGTTTTTTTATTCAAAATAACATTTTCTAATATTTTTGGTAATTCATAAATGTTTTGTGTACCAAAAACAAAATCAATGTTTGTGACTTTTTGCTTTATCTCGCAAATAACATTTTCTTCGTGAGCCATACAACCACAAATACCAAAGTATTTAATTTTTTTTAATTTTTTTTTGTTATCTAATAAAAATAGAGTATTTAATACTTTGTTTTCAACATTTTGTCTTATTGCACATGTGTTTAAAATTATTAAATCAGCAGAATTTTGATCACTAGCTTCCGTAAAATTTAATGCAATTAGAATCGCTTTTATATTTTCAGTATCACGTTCATTAGAAGGACAACCATATGTTTTAACAAAAAAAGATAAATTTTTTCCAATTTTTTTTTGTTTACTTGTGATTTTAAAAATTAGGTTATTATTTATCATTTTATTAATAGCAATTAGCGATGATAAGTATGAAAAACATATAATTATTATAGTAATATAGAATCTATACCACGCAATGAAAGTAAGAAGATTTTTTCATCATTTTTTGTGTTTATTTTTACCAATATTGTTTTCGTTATGTCCGATGCATGCATTGACAAGTTGTGCCCCCAATTTATTAAAAAAAATTGATGTTGAAATTATTAAATATCGCGATGTCATTAATAGTATTGAAAATGGAAATAAAACAAAAATAGAAATGAATAAAAATTCATTTAGTGTGAAAGATTTATTATATGGAAATGCTAATTTAAATAATGGAAATTACATTTTAATCATTGGAAGTAATACAACAAGTGAAATATGTGAATTTATGAGTGGTGATAGTACATGTAAATTAAAAGATCAGTGAAGCAAAAATAACTATTCGTCAGCGAAATTTTATCAAGCTTTTAGTCTAATTGAAAATGATATGCAAGAAGATTTACCACTTGTATTTTTTATTGATTATTTTTTTACAAAAGAAAACATTAATAGTTCTCTCATTCTTACAAAAAATAATAAGAAAATTGATTGAAAAAAAAGCAAAATTTCTGATGCAAGTATTGGTCCTTTTTCAGTTTGATCAAAAAACGATTTAGAAGTTGCTCATAATCTTAATCCAGAATGAGATAAAGAAAAGAAAATAATTGAAGGTGATTATATTCGTTACGACCAATCAGCAATAAAGTATCGTGACTTCGTTAATTATGCCAAAACAATATATGAAGGCTCAAAATCTTTTGGACTTAACAATAATTGTTATATCGCTTACTTTGTTAATGGTTATTTTAAAGAAACTCAATGCTTACCAATTGAAACGGAAAATTTTGTTGAAAAAATTGCTAATGAAAAGAATGGTCTTTACATTGACAAAAAATAATGAAAAATCGTTGTAAAAAATACTTAAAAATTTCTTTTTGGACGATGACAACAATTAATTTAATCTTTTTTTTTATCTTTCTAATTGTCGCATTGAACAATAATAATCCTTCTTTTTTTTATGGTTTTTTATTGTGTTTTTTATTGCCATATACATTTCTTTTTTTGACATTTATTAAATGGAGAATTTTTTCATTAATAAAATCTAAAAAGAAAATAGTTTTTTCCTTAATCTTTTCAAAAATTTTTGTGACACTTGTTTTTATTCTTTTGCCAATTGTTGGCATACAAAGTAATATTTTGCAAGGTAACATTATTTTTAACTTTTGAGGAATGTTGGCACCAATAATAATTAGTCTTCTTTATTTGTTTTTAAATCAAATTCTTATCGCATTTTTCCCCCAAAGTAAATATAATCCCAATAATAAAGTGAAGTAGCCATGGTTTTGGAATATAATCCTTGAAGTTTACAACCGCAAATTGTTTCGATAACAATTGTTTGCCTCATTCTTATTGTTTTTTCACTAACTTATTTCTTCCATTTGCAAAAACAAGAAATTGATGTAGCACCGAGTGGTTTCGTTTTACTAGTACAAATATATATTAGCTTTATTCGCAATTTAATTGTTGAAATTTTTGGAATAAAAGGTGAAAAAATGACCGCTTTTTTTCTTTATCTCTTTTCATATATTTGCATATCAAATTTAATTGGAATTGTTGGTTTATCCAATCCTACTTCGTCATTGACAACAACACTCTCATTGGGATTAATGATGTGATTTGGTGTTTTCTTTGTTGGTTTTAAATATCAAAAAATATCGTATTTAAAAAATTTTTGTTGTTGTTTAAAAATAAAAAATAAAAAAATCCCTTTAATGATAAATCCATTGGAAGTTGTTTCCTGTGTCTCACCACTAATCTCAATATCATTACGATTATGAGGAAATATTTTTGCAGGTGGATTAATCTTGTCTCTTTGATTTTATTTCACTAACCATATTTTTGAAAAAGTGCCAATCATTGGCATTATCAATATTTTGGGAGGATTCACTGTTGCACCGCTACATGCATATTTTGATTTATTATGTGGAATTATCCAAACATTGGTCTTTGTCTTATTAACAATGGTTTATTGAACATTAGCAAAAGGTGAAAATACTCTACAAAAAAACGAACAACAATAAAAATACACATTTTTTATTGAAATAATTTTAATAAATGTTTTCATTTATAATTTAAGAATATGAGTAATACAAAAGAAATGGCTTTATTGGGTGCTTATCTTGGTGCTGGAATTGCAATGCTTGGTGCAATCGGTTCTAGTATTGGTCAAGGATTTGCTGCAGGAAAAGCAGTCGAAGCAGTTGCACGTAATCCTGAAGCGGAAGCAAAAATAAGAACAATGTTAATTGTTGGTGATGCGATTGCAGAAACATCAGCAATTTATTCACTAATTGTTGCTATTTTATTAATTTTTATTGCTCCAAACAATTAGTGGAGCGATGATAGAAAAAAATACAAAGAAAAAAGAAATAACTGTTTTTATTTTAAGTTTCTTTTTTGTATTATTTGTTCCTTTTTTATTATCTTCGTGTACGCCAATAAAAGCTGAAGATATCACGACAAATTTACTACCAAATATTTGAATTTTTATTTCCCATCTTATTGCATTTATCGTTTTATTGATTGTCATAACTTTTTTAGTCTGAAAACCAACAAAAAAATTTTTAGCAAAAAAAAAATCATTTATTAATAAAACTTTGGATGATGCAAAAAGAACTAGCGACGAGGCCAATAATAATTTAAATATATCTAGACTAAACAAAATTAAGGCGATTGAAGAAGCAAATACAATTCTCAAAAAAGCCCATGATGATGCTTCAAAAATTATTGATCATGCTAAAAATGATGCAAAAAAGGAAGCACTAAAAATAATCGAAAAAACTAATTTTTGTCTTGAACATGAAAAGAAAATAATGAAAAAAGATTATCAACAAAATGTTATTGGGACTGCTCTCAATATTGTTGAGAATGTTTTTTCTGATGAAAAAAATGATAAGAATAAACAAAAATACATTAATCATATCTTAAATAAAATTAAGAAGGACTTTGAAAAAAATGAAAAATAAATTAATAAATTATGCTTATGCACTTTTTTCTTCGGTAGAAAATAATAATGATAAGCAAAATATTCTTTTACAAAATATTGAATTAATTAACATTGTTTTATCTTTAGAAGAGATGCAATTATTTATTAATAAAAATTTCTATAACAAGAAAATGATTAAAAAATTTTTCAAAGAAATATGTATCGTACTAAAAATTGATAACTATATTATTTATTGGTTATGGGTTATCATTGATAACAACGATTTAAATGATTTTAAAAAAATTTATCAGGCAAGTAAAGAATATTACCTATCAATTAATAAGATAATAAGTGTTGATGTTTTTTCGTCATTTATGTTATCAAAATTCGATATACACTTAATCGATTCATTTTTTAAAAGACTATTAAAAAAGAAAATAATTTTAAATATCCATCATGATTCAAATTTGCTTTGCGGAATTAAAATCAAATTTTTGAATAAAACATATGATAATTCAATAAAAGCAAAATTGAGTATCTTAAGACGCAAGCTATTAATTTCGAACAATGAGTACGAATAAATCAAACAAAGAACTTGTCACTTTAATCAAAGAAAAAATTGCTAAATATTCATTAGAAACAACTATTTCATATGAAGAAGGACAAGTCATTTCAAATCGTGATGGAATCGTTATCGCATCTGGTTTAAATTCCGTAATGCTAAATGAATTAGTTTGTTTTGAAAACGGTAGTTATGGTTTAGTTTTAAATTTAGAATCTAATTCTGTTGGAATTGTGATGTTAGGAAAATATGACGATATTTTAGAAAATAGTATTGTTAAAAGGACAAAAAAAATTATTTCAATTCCGGTTGGTGATCAATTATTAGGTCGAATTGTGAATGCCTTAGGTCAAGAACAAGATGGAAAAGAGAAAATTAAAAAAGATCATTTAATTCCGATTGAAAAAATTCCTTTCGGTGTAATGGAGAGGAAATCAGTTGATGAACCACTAGCTACAGGAATTTTGGCGATTGATGCGATGTTTCCTATTGGTAAAGGACAACGAGAATTGATCATTGGTGATCGTCAAACGGGTAAAACAACATTAGCAATTGATATCATAATTAACCAGAAAGATAAAAATGTTAAATGTGTATATGTTGCAATTGGACAACGCGAATCAACAATTCTTAATGTCCACCAAACATTACTAAAACACAATGCCATGAGTTATACAACAATTGTTGCAACAACTTCCTCTGACTTGCCATCATTACTTTTTTTGGCACCATATGCTGGAATAACAATTGCTGAACACTGATTAAGTAAAGGAGAAGATGTTTTGATCGTTTATGATGATTTGTCAAAACATGCTGCTGCTTACCGAACGATATCACTTCTTTTACGCCGTGCCCCAGGGCGTGAAGCATATCCTGGTGATATTTTTTATTTACATTCTCGTTTATTAGAAAGGGCAGGGCGTCTCAATAAAGAAAATGGTGGTGGTTCAATTACAGCATTACCAATTGTTGAAACACAAATTGGTGATATTTCTGCTTATATCCCAACAAATGTCATTTCGATCACTGACGGTCAACTATTTTTAAATGCAAATATGTTTAATGTTGGCCAGTGCCCAGCAATTGACCCTAGTTTATCGGTTTCACGTGTTGGATCAGCAGCTCAAAAAAAATACATTAAGCAAGTTGCTAGTTCTTTAAAATTGGATTTATCACAATATAACGATTTAAAAGTATTTTCTCAATTCGGTTCGGATTTAGATCATGAAACAAAAAACATCCTTGATCACGGAACAAAGACACTATTAATGTTGAAACAAGATCGAAATTCTCCTTACTCACAATTGGAAGAAGCAGTTTTGTTATTTGCTATTAAATATCATTTTATAAAATGAGTTCCTTATGATTTTTTAGTTGCATATAAGAATGACCTATTAAAACATTTTAAAAATCATCTATTACTAAAAAAATTATCTAAATCACTAAGTTTTGATGAAAATCTCATCACTTCTTTTACAAAAGAATTCAAAATCTTTACGCATAAATTCGTACATAAAATTCCTGACCACAAACAAAAAAATAATTATGATCTAGAGGAATTAAAATAATGCAATCAATAAATACAATAAAAAAACGAATTCATTCAATTGAGGCAATAAAAAAAATTACATCAGCAATGAAATTAATTGCTTCGATTAAATTAAAAAAACAAAAAAAAGAGTTAACAACTATTACATTATTTTGTAAGAGTTTTTATAATTTTTTTTCTTGTCTACTTGATGAAAATTTAGTTAATCCTAAACACCATGATAAGCAATGAAAATTTGATAATAATTTGTATATTGTTATGACAAGTTCGATAGGGTTATGTGGATCTTACAATAATAATATTTGTCGTGCAATAAAAGCGATTTTAAAACCTCATGATCATGTAGTAATGATTGGACAAAAAGGAAAAAAATATTTTAAAAATAATAATTTAAATAACTTTTTGATTAAGTCTATTGACTTATCACAAGAAAAAGATAATATTTATGATTTATTTTTAGCTTTAAGTTATTGATGCCTAAATAAGTATGAGGAGGGAAAATATAAAAATATTAAAATCATCTATACAAAATTTGTCTCGGCATTTAAAACTGAGGTACAAATTATTGATTTTTTTTCATTTAGAGAAAAAAAAATTGATAACAAAAAAACAAAACATAATAAAATTTTTTCATTTGATTCACCACACGAATTGATTTTTAAAAAAATCTTACCTTACTACTTTGCTTGCTTGTTATACGGATCATTTAATGAAGCAAAAATTTCAGAAAATGTTAACCGAAGTAATACGATGGATTTAGCTGCTAAAAATGCCAAGGATTTAATAAATGAACTTAAATTACAATTTAATAAATTGCGTCAAAATGTAATAACTAAGCAAATTAATGAAGTGATGAGTAATATTGAGGTAAAAAAGTAATAATGAATAAAATAATAAACAAAAAACAAAATTCAAACGGAACAATTTATCAAATTATTGGTCCTATTGTTGATGTTAAATTTTCTTCTATTTTCCTTCCACAAATTCACCATGCTCTTTATGTCAAAGATAAAAAATCAATTGTTTTAGAAGTTGAACAAATAATTGGTGATGATATTGTCCGTTGCATTGCAATGACATCAACTGATGGCTTATATCGTGGTCAAATTGTTATTAATACAAAAAAAACAATTCAAGTTCCAGTGGGTAAAAATGTTTTAGGTAGAATTTTTAATGTTATTGGTCAACCAACTGATGAAAAGGGACCAGTAAAAACAAAAACTTTTGCTTCAATTTATAATCAAGCCCCATCATTTACTGAACAAGTTATATCTAATGAAATTTTTGAAATTGGAATTAAAGCTATTGATTTATTAATTCCTTTTGTTAAAGGTGGTAAAATAGGTTTATTTGGTGGGGCAGGCGTTGGAAAAACAATTCTTATTCAGGAGTTAATTCACAATGTTGTAAAAGAACATGATGGTCTATCGATTTTTGCCGGAGTAGGTGAACGTACACGCGAAGGTAACGATTTATACTATGAAATGAAAAATTCTGGTGTTTTAAATAAAACAGCACTGGTCTTTAGCCAAATGAACGAACCACCAGGAGCACGAATGAAAGTTGCTTTATCAGCATTAGCAATGGCTGAGTACTTCCGTGATGTTGACAAACAAGATGTCTTACTTTTCATTGATAATGTTTATCGTTTCACACAGGCCGGTTCAGAAGTATCAGCATTATTAGGACGAATGCCTTCGGTTGCTGGCTACCAACCAACATTAGCTTACGAATTAGGCCAATTGCAAGAACGAATTACTTCAACGAAAAATGGTTCCATTACTTCAATTCAAGCTGTTTATATTCCTGCTGATGATATAACTGACCCTGCTCCGGCAACAACTTTTACACACTTGGATGCAAAAATCGTTCTTGATCGGAAAATTGCAAGTTTAGGAATTTATCCAGCAATTAACCCATTGCAATCGTCATCACGCTTACTCGATCCCGCAATCGTTGGTATTGAACATTATAAGGTTGCAAAGCAAGTACTAGCAATTTTGCAAAAATTTGAGGATTTACAAGATATTATTGCAATTCTAGGTATTGATGAATTGTCAGATGAAGATAAATTAATTGTTAGTCGAGCACGAAAAATTAGAAATTTTTTATCGCAACCGTTTTTTGTTGCAGCAAAATTTAGTGGTTACTCGGGAAAATACGTAAAAATTAAAGATACTATTAATGGTTTTAAGCAAATTATTATGGGAAAGTGTGATCACATTCCTGAAATATATTTTTATAATGTAGCAACTATCGAAGATGTTTTTGCAAGATACAAAAACAAAAAAAAACATGACAAATAATTTTCGCTTATTAATCCAAACACCAAATAAAATTTGTTTTGATGAAAAAATTGGTCAAATTGATTTTTGTTCTAAACAAGGCAAGTTATCAATACTACCTAATCATTGTTCAATCATAGGTTATTTGTGTCCTTCACCACTAACAATTCATTTATTGTCAAAAAAAAAGAAAATTATTATTTGCAATCAAGGTTTTTTTAAATTTGATAATAATGAATTGATAATTCTTACTAATTTTTTCTCCTATCTAGAAGATTTTGATACGAAATTATTTTTGCAACAAAAAGAAAAACTTGTCACTTCATTAAAAAAAATTGCTATTACACAAAAAATTTATGAAAAAATTGATAAGGATTTAAATTTTTTTCTTTTATCAACTAAAAAAATATTGCGAAAATAAAATGTTTTTTATCTTTTAATGTAATAAAATTAATATATGACACCAATTTTTATTGTGATGTTTATTTTTGGGATAATCGCTTTGGTTATTGGATTACTTCTATCAAGTAGTGGTTCAACAACTAATCTTTTATCAACAGGTGGACAAGATTTAGAATTATTTAAAAAAACAAAGGATCGTGGTTTTATTAAAATTTTGCAAATAGCAATGTTTGTCGTTTCACTCGCTTTAATTATTTGCGGATTTATAGCAATGATGATTAATAAAAAATAATGCCATCATCGTCTCATAAAAGTGATTATTCTGAATTAATTTTAGAAATCGTAAATGATGAAAAAAAACCAATCCCAATTGGAATAATTTTACGCAAAATATTACTAAAAATTAAAAATATCGATCAAAAAAAATTTTTTGAAAATATTAACAATCTTTTAAATTCTGCACAATTAATCAAATTAAAGAATAATAAAATTGTTCTTGGTTACCCAAAAGCAGAAATTGATCGATCAAAATTTTTTATTGGAACAATTTTTTTAAATTCTAAATTAGCAGGTTTTATTACTGAAAAATTTAAAAACGAAAGTGAATATTTCGTTCATCACACCAATTTAAATGGGGCGCTAAATGGCGATACTGTTGAGTTCGCCTTATTGAAAATTGAAAAAAGTGATCAACGATTAAAAGATGCAATCGTCACAAAAATAATCAAACGGAAAAAAAATTTTTTTGTCGGTTGTTTCCACAAAAAACATGATGATTATTTGATTGAGTGTGACGATCAAAAAATGTATTTTCCTATTAAATTAACAGACACTTGTGATTTAATGGATCAAACAAAATATCTATTTGAAATAACTTCTTTTGAAAAAAATTATTGTTTGGCAAAAGTAAAAAAAAATATTGGTCATGTTTTAGAGACTGGTACGGATATTTTATCAATTCTTTACGATAATGGTATAAAAATTGATTTCCCACCTGAATTATTGGATGAATGTGAAAAAATTTCATCAGATTGTGAATGTGCTCGACAACAATGTCGCAAAGATTTGACAAATTTGAATATTATTACTATTGACCCAAAAACATCAAAAGATTTTGATGATGCTTTCTATGTTAAAAAAATAAATAATGATTTATTTAAGTTATATGTTTGTATTGCTGATGTTAGCAATTATGCGAAATGAAAAAGTAATCTCGACAAAATTGCAAGGCAAAGAGGGAATTCGATTTATCTAATCGATCGTGTTATACCAATGTTACCATTTAAATTATCGGATGATATTTGCTCCTTAAATCCGAGTGTTAAGCGACTAACACTAACATGCGAAATTGATATTGATAAATTAGGGGAGTTTAAAAAAATTAGTGTTTACCCATCAATTATCAAAAGTCATCAACGATGCAATTATGAAGAAATTAATTCATTTTTTGATGATAGCGATTTAATTACTGATGAAAAAATGAAGAAATTATTGAACGAGGCCTATGAATTACATAAAATTTTAGATTTTAAAAAACAAAAAAGAGGATACATTAATTTTAATATTAGTGAAACAAAAATTATTGTGAACGAAAAATGTGAACCAATTGAAATTCAATTAAAACAGTTAGGCGATGCACAAAAAATGGTTGAAGATTTTATGCTTGCCGCTAACGAAGCAGTAACAATTTTTGCACACATGCATAAATTACCTTTTATTTACCGCATTCATGATTTACCGGAACAAAAAAAAATTAACACTTTTAATATTGAATTACAAAAATTAGGAATTGAAAAAATCGATTTAAATGGAAATATAAAACCAAGCAAAATCGCCGGATGACTAAAGAAAAATGAAAATAATGAAAACATTGATTTAATAAATATTTTGCTATTAAGATTGATGGCAAAGGCTAAATATTCAACAAAAAATACTGGACACTTTGGTTTAGCACTAAAAAATTACACACATTTCACATCACCCATTAGACGATATGCAGATTTAGTAGTACATCGTATTTTTTGAATGTTCTTATTTACAAAAAATGAATATAGCGATTCGCAAAGGAATGAATTAAAGGATGAATTACAAAAAATATGTGAAAAAGTTAACGAATGTGAAACTATTGCTGTTCAAACAGAACGTGATGTCAATAATTTTAAACTCGCACAATATATGACAAAATTTATTGGTTGTAAATTTAGTGCTAAAGTCTTATCTGTTTCCCCATATGGTTTATTTCTTAAATTGTCTAATTCGATCGAAGGTTTTATTAAAATTAATAACTTGAAAGATGATTTTTATATTTATGATCAAAATAATTATCAACTAGTTGGAAAAAATAAAAAACAAATTTTTACACTTGGAACAAAAATATATGTTAAATGCATTATTGCAAACCCCATTCAAAGGAAGATTGAATTTGATTTTATTCGAAGATTATAGTTATGAAAATTTTAGTTAATAATAAAAAAGCTTTTTTTAATTATGAAATTTTGGAAAAATTTGAAGCTGGAATTAGTTTATTAGGTTGCGAAGTAAAAGCGCTTATCACAAGTAGAAGTTCATTAGATGGTGCATTTTGCATTATTAGAAATAATGAGGTATTTATTTTAAATATGCACATCTCGCCATATCAACATGGCGATCAAAATTTTAATTCTCAACAAAATCCTACAAGAACACGAAAATTATTATTGAATAAAAATGAAATTAGAAAAATTGATATGTTTTTAAAAAAACATCGCGCAACAATTGTACCGTTGAAGACATATTTCAACCATAAAAAAATAAAAGTGGAAATTGCTATTGCTCGAAAAAAAAATAATAATGATAAAAGACAAGCAATTAAAGAGAAACAAGAAAAAAGAGAAATGAAAAGAATATTAAAATATTAATATAATTTTTGTATGCGTCAAAATTTAAATAAATATAAAAATATTCTTCATTTTGATTGTTTCCCTAATTTATTTTTCATTAATCGTTTAGCCGTTATTATTTGCTTCTTTTTTTGCCTAATTTTGCAGTTGTCATTTTGATTACTTCCAGATTTTTTTTCCAAAACAAATCCAAAAACGAATATAGATGTTTTATTGTCAGTGACAAAATCTATTCAAATAGTTTTTTTGTCTTTCTATATCGTTTTAAATTTAATTTCATTACCAATAATTTTCTATACAATAAGATTCTTTTTATATGCTTTCTTTATACCAAACTATTTAAAAAAACTAGTAATTTCAAATCTAAAAATTATTAATAATATCGATCTTGACAAAATAAAACCTAAAGTAGCTATTGTGCAAAGTGTATGCAATGATTTTGTTCCATCATCATTTGTTGATTTATTCAATCAAACTTATAAAAATGTTGATTATTTCATCCTTGACGATTCATATTCAGATACTACATCGCAACAATTAATTGAATGTGTTGATATGTTCAAAAAAAAATATGGTAAAGATGTAGCAATAATAAAGCGTAATACCGAAAACAAGAAAAAATTTCTATGAAAATTTGGTAACATAAAAAATTTTGTTGAAAATTATTGTGATAAATATGACTACATTTTGGAGACGGATACTAGTAGTGTTCTCTCCTATAACTATCTTGAAATAGCATTAAAATATTTTTATTCAAATGATTTAAAAACAAAAGAAATTGTGTTCGTTGTTGGAAGTCACTATCATTATGAAACACATAATTTGTTTTCAAAGTTTGTTGATAAATCTATGCAATTCATGCGTGTTGTGGCCGGCGAAACAGCTTTATTAGGTTCACCTCTCGGTCCTGATGGTTTTGCTACTCTTTATAAGGTATCCGCATTAAAAAAAATTCCATTTGAAAAAGTTCAGTGTCCAATTGATGATTATGCTAGAGGTTTATGATTAATAAATAATAAATTTTGTAATGTTTACTGTCCATTAATTTATGCCGCTAAAATTGCTCCTCGTAATATTTATCAATTTAAAGAGCAAAGATGCAAATGATATTCTGGTGAAATGTTTTTATTTAGGTCTAAATTATCATTTTGTACTAAAAAAGATCTATATCATGGTATTGGTTGTCTCTTTAATTGATATATGACGGGTATATACACTTGATTAAATTTTTTTGTTTCTTTATCGTTTAATATATTTCTTTATTTGACATCATATCATCAAATCATTTTACCACAATTAATTGTTTTAAGCAGTGTTGTCTTTTTGCCATGTTTAATATTAATTTCGATTTATGAAATAAAAAAAATTTCAATCAAACCACTTTTAATTTTTGCTTTTGTTTTTCCCTTTATGCATCTAGCAATTTTGTATGATGCAATTTATTCAATTGTCTATATTGGATATATTTTAAAAAAGACATGATATTCGAAATATGTATTACCAAAAAAAGTTATTAATTTAACACCATTGCAAAAAATTAAATTAATCATGCCGCGATTACTAATTAGTATTGCAATCTTTGTCGCTGTTTTTTTGCTTGATCATTTCTTAATTAAAACGAATGTAAAAATTTTAAATATTCCTATCTATGTTTTTCTTATTGTTTTACCACTAATTACTCCATTGATTTGCTACATCTTATTTATTTTCATTGGCGAGATTAAAGTTAAAAACAAATTACAAAATATAAATGACATAAATGGTGCTAATATTAATAAAAAGCACTTCTTATATGATTGAATAATACATACAATTAATAAAACAAAAAACAGAAAAATTATCGAAAGTTTTAATAAGTGTGTTGGTAATAAATAGTAATATTTTTATTTTTTGGGTAAAATTTTTTCAATAATTTTATTAAATTCATTTTCATGTTCAACCGCTAATTGTGAAAGGATTTTACGATTTATCATAATTTTATTTTTTTTCAATAGATAAATAAACTTAGAATAATTTAAGTTGAGAGGTTTAACAGCGGCAGATATTCGGGTAATTCATAATTTTCTAAATTCTCGTTTTTTTGCTTTACGATCGCGATATGCATACTGGCCAGCTTTAATTACAGTTTGATTAGCAACTCGATAAGATGTATGCCTTGTTCCTCTTGCACCGCTTGCCTTATTTTTAATTGACTTTCGATATTGTCTAGCTTTTGTTCCACCTTTTACTCTCATGATTTATCTCCTTCTTTACTTATTTATTGTTTTACCCAACTTTTTAGTGAAAGTTAAATTAAGAAAAGTATCTTTTCGAAGGTGTCTTTTTTGTTTATGTGTTTTATTATGGGCTAAGTGACTACGATAAGCATGTTTCCTCTTCAATTTTCCGTTTGCGGAATAAATTAAACGTTTTGCTACTGCTTGTTTAGTTTTTAATTTATTTTTTGCCATATTTTTTTCTCCTTAATTAAATTCTTTATTTCTTCACAAAAATTGCTTCATACATAATTGGTGATATTTTTTTCAATTTTGAAAAAACTTTTGCATTTTCAATAATTAATTTTAAAAAATCCTCATAAATTTGATTAATATATTCTGTTTTCGTTGCAATACGCCCAAAAGTCATAACTTTGAATCGAATTTGGTAACCTTGTTTTAATCATTTATTGACTTGGTTAGCCTTTCATTGTAAGTCATTGCTTCCGATTTGTGGCTTTATCTTAACTTCTTTTGAAACAACGACACTTTGCTTCTTCTTAGCCTCTTTTAACTTTATTTGTTGTTGATAAAGAAACTTGTCATATTTAATGATTTTACAAATTGCTAAGTTTTTTGTTTTTTCTGCCGAAGCAAATAAAACCAAATCATAATCTTTACTATTTGCTAATTTTATTGCTTCTGTTGTCATCATTACTCCTAAATTTTTACCATTTTCATCAATAACAAAGACTTTTTGATCGTGAATTTGATCATTGATTAAATATTTATTATTCAAGTTGTTTGTCTATCCTTAATGAATCGTTAAAATATAAAAAAGTATGACAAGAGTTTTATTCTATTGCACAAATCACAAGTAATAAGCTTTATGCCGACTTTTTCTTAAAAATCAGGCGAGTTGTACAACTACTTTCTTATACGGTATTAATTATAACAAATAACAAAAATGAATTGTCTTTATATATGGTGCACTCAAAGGGACTTGAACCCTTACTCACGAGGAATTAGATCCTAAGTCTAACGCGTCTGCCAGTTCCGCCACGAGTGCATGGTGCACTGTAAGGGATTCGAACCCCCGACCCAGTGATTAAGAGTCACTTGCTCTACCCCTGAGCTAACAGTGCACAAGAATACAAAAATTATATTTTTTTTTATAAAATGATAGTAAAAATTACGAAATATTCGTATAATCATTAAATAAATATTATTTTAATAAGAAAGGTTCGAATATGAGTAAAGTTGTTACAAAGATGGAATTTGTTGATGCTGTTGCTAGTGCGACAAAATTACAAAAAACACAAGTTTCTTCAATTTTTGATGAAATGAGTACATTTCTAAAAAAATCACTAAAAAGTGGAAATGAAGTTAAATTTCCTTTTGGAAAAGTAAAAGTTGTGTCAGTTAAGGCAAAAAAAGGTATTAATCCTTTTACAAAAAAACCTATGACAATTCCTGCTTGCAAAAAACCTAAATTTGTTTTCTCAAAAGAATTCAAATTAATGTTTAAGAAGTAGTAATTAGATGGATAAAAATAAAAGTGCATAGACAATATGCACTTTTATTTTTTTTGTAATTCTTCAATTAAATCAGAAATAACATTTTTTGTTTCGATATAAATATCTTTATCGGTTAGCGAAATTCCTAATAATTTAATTGTTTCTAGTGGTGATAACGAACTGCCTGATGACAGAAAATTAAAATATCTTTTTAACATTTCTTTATCAGTTATGCGTTTTGCAACATATAAACCGACGATTTGTCCAATTGCATATTTATAGACATAAAGATTGTTTGCATAAAAATGACTTATACGAAAAATCGTTGAATATTGATATTGATATATTTCATCTTTTTTTTTAAATTCATTTAATCCTGTGTATTTTTCAATTAATTTCTTATATAGTGCAAGACCGCTTGTAACGGTAAAAGTTTTTTCATTATTAATGTCTTGAGCAACAGCATATTCTCAATTTGAAAAAATTATTTGCCTTGTTGTACAATTAAAAAAATTATCGATAAATTGCATGATCAAATATTTTTTAATTGTGGAATTTTTTGCATATTTTTTTAAGTTATAAAAAAACAATAATGTTTCATTACAAATACTTGGAATTTCCGCATAAAAAATATCCGCATCACAATATGGTCAAGAGTTGTTTTTATCGTTTTGTTTTTTTCCATAAAAATATGAATGAACAGAATGACCTAATTCATGAATCAGAGTACTTACGGCATCAAGTGAGTTATTAAAATTCATTAGGATAAAATAACGGTCTAAACCGAATGTTCTACCAATAGAATAAGCACCATTGTACTTTCCTTTTTTTGGTAAAAAACTAATTCAATTTTGTGCAAATGCTTTTTTAACAACAGTCAAATATTCTTCTTTCAATGGTACTAGAGCTTTTAAAACGATTTGTTTAGCTTGTTCAATCATTATATTTTCAATTTTTAAATAATTTGCTGTAAGATCTCATGGTTCAATGTCATTAATTTTTAATATTTTTTGATAAATCCATTTTTTAATTTTTTTGTATTTCAAATATATAGATTTAAAGTTTTCGACACTTTTATAAATACTAAATAAGATGTTTTCATTAATTTCATCGTTAAAAAAAACCTCATCAACATAGCTTTTGAATCCGCGGGCTTTGGCATAATTATTCGCATTTAAAAAATTATTAAATAATGTCTTACTAAATGTATTCATATATTGATAATATGCATGATGGAAGGTGATTCAAGCATTTTTACGGAGACATCTGTCTTTGCTCTCCATATATTTAATTAAGTCATAAGCGGAAATAATCTTAATTTCTTTACCTGTTTTATCTTTTATTGGTGGAAAGGAAATATCGCTACAACTTAATGTGAGAAAGATTTCATTAAATCCATACGAAGTAGCAGTTAATTTTGTTCATAGTTTCTCTTGCTCTAATGGTAAAATGTGCTTTTTCTCCCTAAAAATTAATGCAAACATTCGTTGATAGTTTTGAAATTTTTTATTAGCAAGATACTCTTTTATAGTTTTTTCATTTTTAAGATAAACATGAGTCAAATTAGCTAATTTTTCTTCATATTTTTTGCCAATATATGAAAGTTGTTGTTGCAGTTCAATTCATTTATTATCACTCAAGTTTTCATAATTATGATTTGATACATAGTTGGCAATAACATTACTAATTTTTTCTTTACTTTTGATGTTGCACAATCATTTTTCAAAAGTGTTTAATGAATTGCAAAAAGTATTAATATTTTGCACTTCATATTCTAAAGTCTTTTTCCATTCATCGATCCATCAAGATAAAGATTTATTTTTTAAAATCGGTTCTAAATTTCATTCGTATTTTTTTGTACTTTGATTCTGTGCCATTAAAAAAATTATATAAATGACTAATATGTTTTTAATATATTAATGTAATGTGACATTAAACAAATATTTAACTTAAAAATAAAATTATTTAACCATAGTTTGATGCTAATTTATTTTCATTTTTCGCAATTATTATGCAATTTATATAAGGATATAGAATTAATAATAAAATAAAAATTTTGTTTTTATAATATACATAAAATATAATATACATAAAATTAGACTAGAATTACGAATTAAAATTTGATTAATTATTAACTAGTTTTTATTAGTTTCGACAATATTTCATGGTACCAAATAAAACATTAAAAACAAAAGGGATGATACAAAATGATGAATTTTATACTAAACGCGAAATTGTTATAAAACAATGTGAAATGTTTAAAAAAATTTAACAAACAAAAAAATTATTTGTCCTTGTGATACTAAAGAAAGTGAATATTACAAAGTACTAAAAAATGAATGAAATTTAAATGTTAAATTATCTAATGATATGTTTAATGTCGATTATTCAAAATATGATGTTGTTATAACTAATCCACCTTTTTCTAAAATAAATGATTTTTTTAAAATGTTACTAAAGTACAAAATAAAATATTTATTAATATGCCCATGACTATTTATAGGTAATAAATTTTTTTTGACAAACATGCTAAACAAAAATCATTATTGAAGTGCAAGTTTTGCTACAAATTGGAAAAATAGTAATAAAAAAGTGTGTTGTAGATTTCATACTAATATAAGTGATAAGTTTGAATGTACTAAAAATAATGGAAAATTAACAGGAAAAATTAGTGATTTTAATGATATAAAAATGAAAGGAAATATAGTTAGAACATGTTTTCATTTTCAAGATTTTCAATGTACAAAAAAAGAATGGAATTATTTAAAAAAATATGCTAAAAAGGGAGTTAAAAGTGTTAGTTGCTACTATTTATATATACCAACAAATAATTTTATAAAACAAAGAATTTGACAATTAAGAGAATTACCAAGTTTCATAAAATATTTGAAGAAAAATGCTGGTTATATTAGTGATGTAATAGAACGAGCAAGTAAAATTTGAAGTGGAGGTAAAATATCACAAGTTTAAAATATGACCGAACAAATAATCAATAATTTAGAAAAAAAATTATATGAAAGTTGAAACAAAGTTTTACAATCGAATGATACTTTTATTAATATGCTAGAAAAAAAGAGGCTGGTCATTCAATAGCAGGTTATGTTGATACACAAACCGTTACTTTTATTAAAAATGACTTTGTAAATTTTCAAATAAAAAAAGAAAAAAATAAAAGAAGTTTAGGTGATTTTTGACTAAAGGAAAACAACAATGATTATTATTTTAATGTGAAGACGGGAACAAAAATTAATGGTTCTCCTAACATTGTTTCATTCAATAAAATTTTTAAGTATCTAGTAGAGCGAAAAATTAATCGTTATTTTTTGTTCATTATCCTATTTCAAAAAAACGAAAACGGAGAATGAAAAATAAATGTTTGTAAGATTATCAATATATTGAATTATTCTAAATATTTATCTTATGATTATGGTCCTCAACAAATAATGTTAAAAGAGGATAAATTTGTTAAAGATTTGAAAAATAATAATCTTAATGTTGATACGAATATTTCTATTAAAGATGTTTTAAAAAATCTTTATGCTTTGGCTAGTGACAACAATAAATTAGAGAAATTTATTAACAATCGTAAAGAAAAATTACGTGACATTGAAAAGAAATTTAGTACTTTTGATAGTAATATTTTAAAATTAAATCAAGAAAATTTAAAACTTCTTGATTATAATTCTAAATTAAAAAAAACTAACATTTAATAATAGTAATATTTTATCTATAAAAGTCTATCATGTTTGTTAAATCTTTTAATATTCATTAATTATTGGTATTGTTGCCAATTAAAATATTTTAAATGGGTTATAGTTTTTTTAAAAACTATAATGGTTGCCTATTTATAACATTTTTATCATGTAAACAAATGCAAAAATACAAACTATTAAGAAACAAATCATGATTACAAAAAAATATCAATGTTGATAAAAATATTGATGCATTTTTATTTTATTAAGATTAAAAATTTGGTAATCTTGTAAAACACGATTGTGAATTTGTTTAATCAATTGTTGGTGATCATTATCCCAATTATCCAACAAAATATTGCAATCAGCAATGATTTGATCAATCGTTGTATAACGATATTTTTTATCTTCTTTTTTGCAAGCAATACAACGAAAAATAATATTTTCTAATGCTTTTGGTATTGTCTTATTTATTGATGAAATGCAAGGCATATCATATTTTAGTGGTTTAAGCAAAATGTTTTCTTCTTTTTCACCGTTTTCGAGATGAAATGGTTGTTTCCCCATAACCATTTCATATAAAATAATCCCTAATGAAAAAAAATCAAATTGTGTTGTTAATCCCGCTTGGTATGCAGCATGACTATCGTAATTAAACTGGTTTTTGTCAATAATGTCAGGTAGAAGATATGAATAGGTGCCATAAATTTCATTTTTTGTTTCATTTGTATAAATTTTTACCTCGTCCCTATGTAATAAATGTGAGTATTTTTTTTCAATGACACTTGAAATCCCAAAATCAATAATTGTAATTTGGTTTAAATTAGTATTAATAATCATATTTTCCGGTTTGAGATCACGATGAATTATTTGGTGTTTTAAATCGTGCATAGCTTTTACACCAAAAAGAATTTTTAAAAAATAATGCAAGGCTATTTTTGGTAAAAATGGTCCGTTTTCATGCAAATATTGTTTTAGTGATATCCCTTCAACATATTCCATAATAATGAAAATTTTATCACCATCATTTCATGATTCAATTGTTTTAATAATATTTGGTTTTCCCGATAATCGTTGGTTTGTAATTGATTCATTGATAATGTTTTGTCAATATTCTGGTTGGCAATTAATTGGTTTGTAAATAACTTTAATTACTATTTTATCATCACAATTAGAAAGATAATGTCCTAAATAAATTTCACTGTCCATTCCCCCTTTTTTAAAAAAACGATCAATCATATACAAATTTTTGTATATTGTTCCGTTATTGACTTTTTGACAATATTTTCCGTTATTCGTTATGTCCACACTTAAAATGAATTTCTTTTAATAATTATCATAAATTAAATCGTTATTTAATATATTGATAATTTCACCAAAAATTTCCAATTATCAAAGTATATTTCTATTAATCGCTAATCTAACCTAAAAATGTTTGATATAATCCATAATATAGTTTAGTTTGTGGAAGATTGATAAATCGCATACCCACACTAAGAACATTCAAATATTTTATTAATAAAGGAGGTGTTGCTTATGGTAGCTAAACAAAAAAAGATAACAAGAATAGCCATTGTTCATTTACCAGGTGGACAAGCAAAACCAGGTACAACTTTAGCTTCTTATGGAATAAATATGGCTGAGTTTACTCGTCAATTTAACGAGCAAACAAAAGAAAGAATGGGGGATTTGGTTCCTGTTGAAATTACCGCTTATAGCGATAAATCGTTTAATTTTGTCATCAAAACTTCCCCTGTTTCTTTTTTATTAAAAAAAGCATTAAAGATTGAAAAAGCTGGGAAAAATCAATTAACCGATAAAGTTGGAAAAATATCTAAGGAAGAAGCGTTAAAGATTGCTAAGTATAAATTACCAGATTTATCTGCTTATGATGAAGAAACTGCTTTAAAAATTATTGCTGGAACGGCAAAACAAATGGGAATCGAAATTGAGGGGGTTGATTGCTCTCATAAAAGCAACAAAAATTAACAATGAAAAGAAGTAAAAAATATTTAAATGCTATTAAACAAATCGATAAAAAAAAGATTTATTCAGCAAAAGATGGTGTGGAATTAATCAAAAAAATTAACCAAACAAAGTTCGATGCTTCAATTGATATTGCAATAAAATTAAATCTTGATACAAGCAAAGCTGAACAGCAATTAAGAGGAACAATTTCATTACCACATTATTATGGAAAACAAGTAAAAATTTTAGCAATCACTGATGAAATTTCAAATGAAGAAGCAAAAAAACTTGGAATAAAAGTTGGTCAAACCGACGTAATTAGTGAAATTAAAGATGGACAAATTGATTTTGATTTAATCATTACCGTACCAAAATTCATGCCTAGTCTATCAAAATTAGGAAAAATTTTAGGGCCAAAGGGATTGATGCCTAATCCTAAACTTGGAACTGTAACAACAAACATTGTGAAAACAATTAATGAATTTAAAAAAGGTAAAAATCAATACCGAACTGATACATATGGAAATGTACATATGAAGATTGGAAAAATTTCCGCTCCAACAAATGATATTGTTGAAAATATTGATACACTAATTTCATTTATCAAGTCAAAAAGACCAGCAACTGTAAAAGGTGACTATATCAAAAATATTACAATTTCTTCAACAATGGGTCCAAGTATAAAACTAACAAAATAATTATTATTTTATTTTTTGCACATAAATTTATACAGATTAAAAAATATTTAACGGAATAATAACTAACATTTTCATTTAATATTAAAACTTAAAAAATTATTTGTAAAATATAAATAATTTCTTTCTATGAAAGTTGTTGTTGGTCTTGGCAATATCGGAAAACAATTTGAAAATACGAGACATAATGTTGGCTTTTTAGTTGTTGATTATTTTTTAAAGAAATTAAAAGTAAAACTTGATCAAGAAAATTTTGATTGTTTCTATACACTAGCAAAAATAAATAACGATAATTTTCTTTTTGCTAAACCAACAACATTAATGAATTTATCTGGTAATTGTGTTCAAAAAATACTCAATTACTATCATGTTGCTAGTGAAAACCTAATTGTTTTTTCTGATGATTTAGATCAAGATTTAGGTAAATATAAAACTCGTATCAGTTGTTCATGTGGCGGACATAATGGGTTAAGAGATATTTCCACAAAAATTAAGACAGATAATTATTTGCATTTTAAAATAGGAATTGGTCGACCAAAAGATAAAAATATTAAAGATTATGTTTTAGGCAAATTTAGTCGTGATGATTTTAATTGTCTTAAAAAAATTTTTGAAAAAGCTTATAAATTAATTCAATTAATTAGTTTAAATTCCTCAATTAATATTGCATTAAGCAAATTGAATAATTAAAAGGTTGATATGAAAGTTATAAAAAGAGATGGTCGAATTGTCGATTTTGATGCAAAAAAAATTAGTAATGCTTTAATTGCTTCTGTTATTGCAAATAAATTTTCTTTAAAAAGCATAGATGTCAACAATATTACTGACATTATTGTTAAGAATTTAAAAGATAAAAAACAAAAAGATTATTCGGTTGAAGCAATTCAAGATGTCGTTATTGCAACACTATACAAATTGAAATACTCGAAATTAGCAAGAAAATACGAAACATATAGAAAAGAACGAAGCAAAATCCGTGAACGAAATTCCAATTTAATGAGTGTTATTACAAAAATTGGAATTCAAACAGATAAGGATAATGCTAATGTTGGTAATAATTTTTCTGCAAAATTACTACGAATCGCTTCCGAAGCAAATAAATGACATATCCTAACAAAACTATTACCAATTGATATTGCTCAATACCATGAAAATGGTGATTATTATATTCATGATTTAGATAGCTATAATTTAACAACAAATTGCTTACATTTACCGACATATAAATTACTAAAAGAAGGGTTTAATACTGGTTATGGAACAATTTTACCAGCAAAGAATATTGAGTCCGCCGCTGCTATTTTATGCATTGCTTTACAGGCAAGTCAAAATGATATGTTTGGTGGGCAATCCCACCCAAATTTCGATAATGATTTGGCTGATATCGTTGCGTTAACACGAAAAAAGATTATTAACACAATTAAAGAAATTGGTGGTGATGTAACAGATAAAAAAATTATTGAAAATATTCTTGAAAAAAAAATTAGACAAGCAATGCAAGCAGTAATCTACAATTTAAACACAATGCATTCTCGTGCGGGTAGTCAAGTGCCTTTTTCCTCATTAAATATCGGCATCCCAAAAAATGATGATGCTGCTTTAATTTGTAAATATTTATTGCTCGAATATGAAAAAGGACTAGGTAATGGTGAACAACCAATTTTTCCTAATATTATTTTTCGCGTAAAGGATGGAGTTAATAAAAGACCTAATGATAAATATTATTATTTATTTGAACTTGCTGCACATGTCGCTAGTTTACGAATGAATCCAACTTTTATGAATATTGATAGTGATTTTAATAAACAGTACTATCAAGAAGGAATTATTCCAGCAACAATGGGGTGCCGTACATATTTAATATCTAATATTAATGGAAAAGATGGTGTCTATGGGCGTGGTAACAATGCCCCATGCACAATCAATTTAGTGCGTTTAGCAATTAAAGCAAAAAAAAATCTTAAATTATTTTTTAAATTACTAGAAAAAATGTGTGTTTTGGTTAAAGACCAATTATTACATCGCTTTTCAATCCTAAAAAAACTTAAGGTTAAAGATTTGCCTTTTGTTACTGGTCAGCATTTAATGGTTGGATCAGAAAAATTAAATAGAACGGATTCAATTGAAGCAGTAATGAAAAATGGAACATGAGCAATTGGTTTTATTGGTTTAGCAGAAACTCTTAAACTTTTAGTCGGTAAACATCATGGTGAAAGTGACAAAGCTCAAAACCTAGGTTTAAAAATCGTTAAAACAATTAGAGATAATTGCGATAAATTTAAGAAAAAATATCATTTAAATTTTAGTTGCTATGCGACTCCTGCGGAAGGACTTTCTGATAAATTTACCGTTCTTGATGAAAAACTATACGGTCCAATTCCTTGGGTTACAACAAAAGGATTTTACACAAATTCATTCCATGTTCCTGTTGATTATCCTTGCTCAATTGCTCATAAAGTTAAAATCGAAGCACCATATCATAAATTATGTAATGGTGGACATATCTCGTTTATTGAATTTGATTCGTACCCAACTACTAATGATGTAATCAAAGTTGTTACATATGCTTTTGATAAAACAAATATTGGTTATATTGGAATTAATTTTTTTATTCGTTATTGTGCAGATTGCTCAAATAATAATGAAAATTAGATTAGCTGCTATTTTACCTAATTCAAATGTAAATGGAGAAGGCTTACGAAAAGTTTTCTTTTCACAAGGTTGTCATCATCATTGTCAAGGATGTTTTAACCAACATACTTGACCATTTGATGGTGGAAAAATATGTGACTGTGACCAATTGATTAACGAAACACTAGAAGAAACATATTTATCAGGTGTAACATTTTGTGGTGGAGAACCATTCCAACAACCTATTCCTTTTGCATATTTAGCTAAAAAATTTAAAAAAAATGAAATTAATATTTGATGCTTTACTGGCTACACATGGGAAGAGTTACAAAATTTAATGAAGGATGATAGCAATATTAAGGATTTATTAACAAATTTGGATGTGTTAATTGATGGAAGATTTGACAAAAAAAAGATGAATAAAAAAGATAAATTTCCTAGTACAACTAATCAACGAGTTATTAATGTTCAAAAAAGCTTAAAAATTGGTAAAGTTGTTTTGTGAAAAAACAATTTGTTTTAATATAATACTTATATGAAAACTGTCTATCTAAAACCCCATCAAAAAGTTTGTCCTGTTTGTGGTTCAACACACATCATTGATATAAGTAGAATAACTGGTTATTTGGCATTTAATGAACGATTCGGTAGTGGTAAAACAAAAGAAAGAAGTAAGCGAGTCGATCACAATAATAAGCATAAAAAAATCTACTTTTAATTGTTGGTGATAAATAAAGATTTTTTCTATAATTTTCTCAAAAATAATCATAAATGAGTTGAAAAGAAGTAAGAAATAATATTATTAATAATATTAATGATCAAATAAATATTTTCCGAAAGACGAGTAATTGTAATGATGAAAGAGTTCTTCGCCAAAATATCATTAAAATTCAATATGATGTTTGTAGAAAAATTCGTAAAAATTTTTTAAATAAAATGTGTGATTATAGCAAAAAAAATATTTTAAGTTATTATTCTGGTTTTATTAAAAGTCCTCAAACAATGTCATCGATTATTCCCTTTGATCGAGATGTTATCATTAGTCTTATGAATAATATGGATAAACGAAAGGGTTTGGATTTAATTTTGCACACTCCTGGTGGTCGTATTGATATAACTGAATCAATCGTGAATTATATTAAAAAAATATTCAATAATGATGTGCGAGTAATTATACCATCAATTGCTCTATCAGCTGGTACTATGATAGCATTGTCCGCAAAAGAAATATTGATGACAAATAGTTCAAGTATCGGTCCAATTGACCCACAATTCGGTAATGGTTTGTCATGCAAATCATCAATAGAAATGTTTCAAAGAGCATGCTTAGAAACTATGAAGGAACCCAGAAAACTAGGTATATGGCAGTCTATCTTAAAATTTCATCCAACATTTTTAATTGATTGTGAAAAAGCTATTAAATGAGCGAAAACTATTACAGAAAAATGATTAAATGAAAATATGTTTCATCGTGAAAAAGAAGAAAATCGAAAGAAAATTGTGCAATCTATTCTTGAAAATCTAGATAATGAAAAAACATATTTTCATGGAAGACATTTAAATATTCAATTTGCTAAACAAATTGGTCTTAAAGTGAAAAATATTGAAGAAGAACCTGAATTATGAAAGATATTGATGGATTATTATTATGCATGTTATGAGACACTTTGATTTTGCTCAGACAAAATTAAAATTATTGAAAGTAATCACGAAGATTTTCTTTACTAAATGCCAGATTTAATCCTATATTATAATACATGGTAATATTGGAGGGGAAGGTATTATGAATGATATGAAGCACGAAATACAAACCAAATTGCTTATTAAAAATAATAGCAAAATAGATAAAAATTATGATCCTGATAGTTATGCAAATGAATTAATTAAAGATTTTGTTGTTAATTACGATGTGAAATGTTTTAATGTTGGATTACAATTTGATGATTTCAGCATTAATAGTAAAAAAAATAATAATATTAAACAAAAATAAAATGTACTGTATACTTGTTTAATATTTTTTAAGTTTATTTTTTGTTTTATCTGTATTTATTCAAATTTTAATAAAGATTTAAAAACTATAAAGTTTTATCAGATTTATAATTACTTCCAAAATTAGAAATTAGATTTTATTTCGGAAAATCCATTTTTTTACTTAACGAATGGCACTGACGACAACGAGCAGAATATATTTTTTTATCACCAATTACAATTTGCTTTTTGCTATTAATATTTGTTCGCTCTGTGAAAGAGGCTTCGGCACCACAAATTGAACAAATTGCTTTTAATTTAGTTACCTTTTCAGCAGTAATTATTAGTTCTTTCATTGTTGAAAAAGGTTTACCATTAAAATCCATATCTAATCCAGAAGCTATGACAATGTATTTTTTATTTGCCAAATAATTACAAACTCGTGATAAATTTTTATCAAAAAATTGGGCTTCATCAATTGCGATAACATCAATTTTTTCCTTTTTGTTTTTAATATATTTAAGTATTTCATTGGAATTAGAAATAATAATTGATGATAACTTTTTTCCATTTCGTGATGTCGCATATCTTGGTGATCTTGTATCAATTTTTGGTGTAAACAATAAATAATGTGCATCGCAATAATCAAGACGATTCAATCGGTGTATTAATTCTTCAGTTTTACCAGAAAACATTGGCCCACAAATAACTTCTATTCGGCCTCTTGAGACACCAAAAAAATTTATTTTTGCCATAATGAATATTATAAATTAGACATTAAAACGATAGTAACAAACATCGCCATCTTTGACAATATAATCTTTGCCTTCAATTCTTAATAATCCCTTGTTTTTCACTTCATTTTCAGATTTTAATTCAATTAAATCATTTGCATTCATCACTTCAACACGAATAAAACCTTTTTTTATGTCACTATGAATTAAACCACCACAATCTGGAGCCTTCATTCCATTAACAAATGTTCATGCCTTAACTTCGTCTTTTCCAAATGTAAAAAAAGATGATAAATTTAGTAATTTATAGGATTTGGTAATCAATTTATCTAATCCCGATTCGTTTAAATTTAATTCTTTAATTATTTTGCTCTTTTCTACAAGTGGTAATGTAGAAAGTTGTTGTTCGAAGCGAATGGAAATAGGTAAAACTATATCTTTTTTACTAACAAATGCTTTTAATTTTTGATAGTGAAGATTTGCTGTTGGGTTAGTTAAATCGTTTTCATCAATATTAGCAACATATAATGTCGGCTTAATCGTTAAAAAATTATCTAATTTGATTAGATCTTTTTCAGCAGATGATAATTCCAAATCTTTTAATAATTTATTTTGTAATAAATGATTTTTAATTTTTGCATATATATTGTTAAATTTGACTGATATTTTATCACCCGATAAAGCTTTAGAATGAACACGTGAAATTTTCTTATTAACAAGATCTAAATCTGAAATAATCAATTCCATATTTATAATTTCAACATCTCTTTGGGGATCAACATTATTGTATACATGTGTTATTCCTTTATCATTAAAACATCTTACAATGTGACATATCGCACTAACTTCACGAATATTTGCTAAAAATTGATTACCTAATCCTTCTCCTTTTGACGCCCCTTTTACTAAACCAGCAATGTCGATGAATTGACAAATGGCTGGTGTTGTTTTTTGGGGATTAATTATATTTTTCAATTGCTCTAATCGCATATCTGGGACAGCAACAACACCAATATTTGGTGTAATTGTTGCAAAAGGATAATTGGAAGCATCAACATTTAAATTAGTAATGGCATTAAAAAGAGTTGATTTTCCTACATTCGGTAAACCAACGATTCCAATTGATAATTTCATATTTATTCTAAAAAAATAATTAACAAAAATTATTCTGGTTCGTCTGGAGTGTTTTGTTCGTTGTCGTCCAATAAATCTGCTTGATCTTTTTTTGATGCTTGATTATAATTAAATTTTTCATCATCTTCCTCATCAACTCCATAATAAATTTCGTTATCATTTGTTTTCTTAGTTTCAGATTTTGAATAAGTGTCACCATTTTCTTCATCTTCTTGCTCAAAGTCATATAATGCATTTTCCAATTTTACAATTTCATCATGTTTTAAAAATTCACGAATCTTCCATTTTTTATTACCAACAAAAATAAATCTTTTATCTTGTAATAGATCAACATAAAATTGAGAAATATTTTTTTGCTCTTCTTCATCAAATTTACATTTTTTTACTAAATCTTTTCAAATTTGCATAAAAGTAAAAGATTTGTTTTTGTAATTTTTTAATGCCAATTCGTAAGCTAAAGTAATATTTTGTTTAGTAATCATTTTTACTACATTTAATTATATATGCAATCATTATTTGCTCTTGTTTAAAAAAGAAATATATTTGCTAATTCGGTCTTGTATTTCTTCTCTACCTAATATTGGAATTATTTTTAATAATTCTGGTCCATGCTCCACACCAGTAACAAGTAATCTAATTGGCATAAATAAGTCTTTGCCTGATGCTTTTGTTATTTTCTTCATTTGACTAAAGATTTTTTTTGTGTTTCCCAAATCAATTTCTTTGGTTTGATTAATTAATGAAATAAAATTTTGTGCAACTTTTTGTCATTGTTCACTAATCATTTTCCTACAAATTTCTTGTGGGTTATAAGTAAAAAAAGTATTATGAATTAAATCATTGATTTCTTTGGCATAACTAATTTGCTTTTTATACAATAATAAAATCTCATCAACTTGATTTTTAAATTTGCTTAAATCAATATTGATAAATTTTTTAATAAATGATAAATAATCCATATCTGCCATTTTACTAATATATTGGTTGCTCATTCATTTCATTCGATCAAAATCAAAAAAACAAGGCGATTTCGAAACACGCTCAACATCAAAATCTTTAATCAATTGCTCCATACTTAATATTTCAACATTCGTTTTTGGTGACCAACCTAATAGTGCCAAAAAATTAGTAACTGCATGAGGAAAAAAACCTAAATCACGGTAGTTTTGAATAAATTGATGTAGTGTTTGGTCTCGTTTAGATAGTTTTTTACCATCTTTACCAATAATTAATGATATGTGCCCATACTCAACTTTGTCATCATTAAAACCTAAAGCATCACGAATTGCAATTTGATAAGGAGTGTTAGAAATATGCTCTTCACCGCGAATAATATGGGTTATTTTCATATCATAATCATCAACAACAACAGCAAAATTGTACATGGCGATACCATTGGATTTTAAAATAACTGGATCAGTTAAACAATCAGTGGGAACAATAATTTTTCCTCGAAACATGTCGTTTCAAGATATTGTTGTGTTGTCACTAATTTTTAACCTAATTGTGTAAGGTATTTTATCATCTATTTTTTTTTGTATTTCATCTTTTGATAAAAAAAGACAATGACGATTATATTTAGGTGTCATGCCTTTGTTTGCAGCATTAATTCGATTTTGCATTAATTCATCTTGTGTACAAAAACATCGGTATGCCTTCCCTTCAGAAAGTAATTTATATGCTAAATCTCTATACCTTTGCAATTTTTGTGATTGAATATATGGACCAAATTCTTTAGGGTTTTCGCATGATTCATCTGGTTTAATTCCCAACCATTTAAGATTGAAAAATTGCGATTCAATACCACCTACAACATTACGCTTAATATCAGTATCTTCAATTCTAACAATAAAATCACCATTGTTGTGTTTGGCAAATAAATAATTAAATAATGCTGTTCGTGCACCACCAATGTGAAAAAAGCCGGTTGGACTTGGCGCATATCTTGTTCTAACTTTACTCATTATTATTTTGATTATATTTAATCGCTATTTTTATTTTTTTCGGTAGTTAAATCTTCGTAAAGCTTGAATAATGCCCGATAATCAAGTTGCTCAGCGCGGATGTTCAAATTTATTTTGTGATTTATTAATCAATTTTGAATTTGATTTTTTAAAGGATAATTGTTTATAATTTTTTTTCGCTTAAATCTAAAAATAACATTTAAAAATTTATGAAAATTAAAATCATATTCAATATCATTTTTTTTTGTTATTGATATAAACGATGAATTTACCTGCGGTTGTGGAAAAAAACAATTGCGATCAACATCAAAAAATTTTTCAATGCGACAACAATAATTGACAATATTACTGAAGGCATTACGATTGTGATTTATTTGATAATTGTATATCTTTGCGGCAACCTCGAATTGCATCATAAAATACATTTTCATTATTTTTTTGTTTTTCAAACACTTAATAATGATTGGTGAGGTTATATTGTAAGGGATGTTAGCAACAACAAGAATTTGTTGAAAATTGCTAAACAATTGGTCAAAATTTATTTTCAAAATATCACCATTAATTAGATGAAAATTTTTTTTCTTAATAAATTTTTTTTGTAAAAAAGAAAATAGTTTTTTATCAAGTTCAACACAAAATAAATGCTTGCCTTTAGCAATTAAAAAATTAGTAAGAACACCTGTTCCCGGCCCAATTTCCAAAACAGCATCATATTGATCAACATCGCTAATTGTTTGATAAATATCATTAATTGTTTTATGGTCTATTAAAAAATTTTGTCCTTTATTTTTGGATGGGGTAAATGAACTTAGATCAAAATCTGTTTTTTGCATAAAGCAATATATTGTTCGTTAAATTAAAAATCAAAACTAATTTTGAATTTTTTATTTGTGTGTTTGCGGCGTAGTAAAATTTTATGTAACATATATGACTGAGCAACACTAAAAATTGAACTAAGAAACCAATAAATACCCACACCACACGGTGAGAAAACAACGATTAAACACATAACAACAATAAAAATATTCTGTGTTATTTTTGTTTTATTAAAAAGACCGTTACCATCCGATGATAAATTTGAATTATTGCTGTATCGTTTTTTGGCTAAAATTTGCGGTATTTTTAACGAAAAAAATTGCCCAAACATTACGATAATTAAAAAGAAAATATAAACTCAACCACCACGACTAAAATTAGAAAAAGTTTCCGTTAAAGGATTGGCGGAAAAAGACCAAATATTAAATAGCACTGAACTTTTTACTGGTCGCACAATTCCAACAATTCGATAGATAATTAAGAAAATTGGCATCGTCAAAAACATTTGTTGAAAAGCCGCAAAAGGTTTTATTTTATTTTTTTTATAGAGATTAGTAATTTCATATTGCTTCATCTGTCGTGATTTAAAATCTTTTAAATCTTTATATTTATTGTTAATTTGTGATATCTTGCTTTTTATTTCTAGCATTTTTTCGTTGTGAAATGTTGATTTCAATGACAATAGCAATGTTGAACCACGAATAATTAACAGTAGAATAAAAAGTGATAACAATGTATTTGTCCCTCCTCAATAATTACGCGTTAGATACATAAAATTTGTAATAAAAAAAGCCGCTGGCCAAATGAAAAAAGCATAAAATGGACCATATGCCATTGATCAATCCGTAAAAGTTGAATATTGACTAAAGTTGGATGCCGCTTGAACATCAAAATTGTAATCACCGGTGGTTCCAAATTGATAACCATATTCTAAACCGCAACCAATGTTTAAATTTTGCGATGTCGTTGCGTCGAATGAAGTTTGCGAACAACCCCATAATCCCATTACCAACATAAAAACAAAAATTGATAATTTAATGAAAAAAAAAATTTGTTTAAAAATGTTTTTTATTGCATTCTTTTTGCTATTACCACCAACTTGTCAAAAAGGACTACTAACAAAATTTGTTTCATTTTTATTGCGGTTAAAAATTTGCATATCGTTTAAAAACTTCAATAAAAAAATGCTTGTTTTGATTATAACTAAAATTGATAAAATTGCTTGTTGGTCTAATTAAAAATATCAATCCACCAGTTGTTACAATTTCTTGTAATAAAGAGCGCAAAATCCGCTTAATTTTGTTGCGAGTAACTGCTAATTTAAAATAACTTTTATTAACGAGTAAAGCATATTTAAAAGTGGTTTCGTTAGTAGATTTAGCTAATCAAATATTACTATTTTTTAAAGTAATTTTCTTACCTTTATGCAAAACTTTAACAATATCTTTATTTAACTTTAAACTAACGAGCTTAATCGCATTTTTACTTTTCATCCGAAACAGTTAATTTATAACGACCTTTTTTTCGACGATTAGCAATTACGTTGCGACCATTTTTTGTCCTCGATCTAACTAAAAAACCGTGTGTTTTAGATCTTTTTTTCTTATTGGGTTGATAAGTTCTTTTCATAATCTTTAGAATTATTAGTAAAACTAATTTTAGACGAAAATATTATATATTATTAGTATGATTGTCTTTAGATGCGTTACCCTTAAAAATGAATTTTTATGAATAAAATTGATTTAAAACTTATTGAAGTAACATTCAAAAACACAATTAATGAAATTGAAAAAATAATTGATAATATAGATTTTTTTAATCAATATATAGCAACATTAATTATTCATTCGATTGACAGTAATAAAATAATTTTACTGGCAAAAAATGAGTTTGCACAACAAATTGTTAAAAATAATTACTTATCAAAAATTGAAGAAATTTTCAACAAAAATGTTCCATTAATGAATTTTGAATTTTTTGTTACAACAAAAGAAAAAATTCCACAAAAAAAAGAAGTATCTTCAAACAATATAGTGGTGGCTACTGAAGGAATAAATAAAAATTATACTTTCACAAATTTTATTGTTGGTGACTTTAATAAAAAAGCTGTTTTGTCAAGCAAATCCATTACATCTAATAATTTTATTAATCCTTTATTTATTTGCGCAAGTGTTGGTTTAGGTAAAACCCATTTGCTACATGCTATTGGTAATGAATATAACAAAAAATTCCCTTTTAAAAAGGTTAAGTATATTTCGGCAGACGACTTCTCGCGTGAAATATATAAAGCATTGTATGATCAAAACAAAATGGCAATTGAACTCGTAAAAACAAAATATGAAAAATACGATTTACTACTAATTGATGATATTCAAATCTTATTAAATAAAAATAAAATACGCGAAATTCTTTTTAATATTTTTAATAATAATGTTGTAAATGGTAAATATGTTGTTTGGACATCTGACACCGATCCTGACAATTTAGAGGGTTTTGAACAACGAATAAAATCGCGTTTTCATTCTGGTATATTTGCAACAATAAAAAAACCTGATAAAGCAATGCTAAAAAACATTGCGAAAGAGAAAATGAAAAATTTAAATACCGATATCGTTCTTTCTGAAGATGCATTAAATTACATTGTCAATCGTAATAATGGTGATATTAGAAGATTAGAGGGACAAATTAATCAAATCTTTTTCTTCGCTTCAAGTAATTCTTTAAAAAATCCAATTATTGACTTACAAACTGTGAAGGCAATTTTTGAGCCTTTAAATAAAAACGAAATAAAAAAATATGGACTTGACTTTGATCCAAATATTGTCATTGAACAAGTGGCCTTAAACTATGGTGTCAATGCAAATATGCTTAAATCAAAATCACGTATTGGTAAATTAGTAAATCCGCGAAATATAGCGATGTACATCTTACGAAAGAAATGCAATATGACCTATGCCCATATTGGTCAATTGTTTTCTGGGCGCCACCATTCAACGATAATCATGGCAATAAATAACATCGAAACTCGTCTAAACAAAAATACTGATCTCAAAAGCATCGTTGAAAAAATTTACTACAAAATTTAATTAAATTTCTTATAGTTGTGTTAATTAAAATATTTTAATATTAATTAATTAACACAAATTGGGATATTTAGATAACATACTTTTCCTGACTTATTGACATCAACAAACAAAGAAAAAGAAGCAAAAAGAAAATATAATAATATACCAAATATAAAGCAAAAATAAATGAAATTTACTATACCAAAAAAAACAATTACCGAAGCTTTAAAAAATGCTAATGCAATTGTAGGAAATGAAAATGATATAAATCTCGTGCTTTCTTCTATTCACTTTGATGTTAAAAATGGTACGGTCGTTTTAACTGCAACAAATGGTAATAATAGTTTCAGACAAACAATAAAAGATGTCAAAACGGATGAAGATGGGTGTTTTTTAGTTAAAGCAAAATTTATCTACAACATTATTTCTAAAATTGAAGAGAAGGAAATTGAATTTAACCAAATTGATGCCAATATTTTACAAATAAAAACCATCAACTTTTCTTGTGCTATAAATTTGATCGAGAAATACTCTTTTCCTTTGATCGATTTTGATTTTTCGAATTGAAAAAAAATCATATTAAAAAAAGAGAATGTTGATAATATTGTCAAAAAATTAATTATGTTTTTACCAACAACGTTCGACGATAGATTCAATTGCATCAATGGTGTTTTGTTTAATTGCTTAGACGACGATTATTTAGAATGTATTACAACTAACCGCATTGTTGTTGGTTATTATAAATTCAAGTATTTTGGTGATAAAATTAAAATCGTTGTTGATGCTCAATCAATAAAAATTGTAAATGATGTTTTTTTAAACCAAACCAATGTAAATGTTGAAGTTTATACGAACAATAAAAAAGTGATTTTTAAATTTGAAAATATTTTGATATCCTTTTCGCTTTATGACAATAATTACCCACAAATTACCGATAAAATTCTCACCAAACAAAATTATCACTTTACAATTGAGACGAATAAGTTATTAAAAGCATTAAATAGGGGGAGTCTATTTGTTGCCAACGATCCTAAACCAATTGCTAATTTTGTTATTTCTGACAAAACATTAAACATAAAGTTTAATTCGATCGAAATTGGTAATTCTTTCGAAGAAATAAATTTTATTGAAAAAAACATTGGTTTTATTGAGATTAAATTGAATCAAAAAATGATAAGTCAAATAATTTCAACCGTTGACTCAGCAAAGGTAACATTCAATTGTAATGGTAAGAATTTACCAATTATAATTACAACAGAAAACAAAAACTTTGTTAATTTGATTATGCCTTTTAGCAACTAATTATTGAAGTATTTTTTACCTTCTTCAATTAGACAATCCAAAATATACCTAATTTGATGATTCTTTAAATTTAATTTTTGTCCTATTTCGTCATTACTAAAACCACAACTTTTTAAATAGATTACACGCCTGTAGATATCTTTCTTATCACTCTTTACTTTTGTTTTGATAAACTTCTCTAAAAAAATTTTCAAATCTATTTTTTGCGAAGAAATCGTTTGTCGTTTATCGATAAATTTATTGTTTAATCAAAAATTATCCTTTATTTTTTCGAACGACAAAGAATTATTCAAAATCTTGTGTCCGTTTGTTAATAGTTTCATTTTCTCTCTTTTTATCAAATCGTATGCAATTTTAAAAACTATTCCTTTAATTTGATTTTTCAAATTTTTTACATCAAAATTGATTAATGTCTTTTCGACTGCTTTTCAAATATACGAAATAAAGTCTTGCTTTTCAAAAGG
The DNA here is from genome assembly GCA_017445805.1 of bacterium. GTDB lineage: Bacteria > Bacillota_I > Bacilli_A > Mycoplasmatales > Mycoplasmoidaceae > Hennigella. The sequence continues at coordinate 32,935 of JAFSSC010000005.1, read as the reverse complement.
ACTTTGATATCATTTGCTCAAAATTTTATAGTTCAAATATTTGATTGCATCATTTTTATATTTATTAAAAAAATAATAAACGATTTTTTCATCATGTTTTGCTTTGTACATTTCGACAAGTTTTACTTCGTCACTAGTTAATAAATTAATTGACATTGGTTTTGTTTATAGTGTTTAATTATCAAATCATTTTTTCTTTTCGTTTTTACATATATAGAATGGTAAATTCATATAATTAAAATGATTATTTTCTCTCTTTATGTCTATTAAAAACTTATTTAAATTTATCTCACCAAGACGCCGCTTATTGTGAAAAGCCAATCGTATTGCTAAGCAAATAGATTTGTTAAAACCAGTCTACCGTAAAATGACAAATGAAGAGTTATCCAACCAAACAAATATTTTTTTGGATCAATTAAAAGCAGGAAAAACATTAGAGGATATTTTACCTAATGCTTTTGCTGTTGCTCGTGAAGCGATTTATCGTGTTCATGGATTATTCGCTTTCCATGTTCAAATAATTGGTGCGATTATTGCCAATAATGGTGATTTTGTTGAAATGTATACTGGGGAAGGAAAGACATTAACAGTTGTTATTGTTGCATATCTAAATGCATTATCAAAAAAAGGTGTTCATATTGTTACAGTTAATGAATACTTGGTTAAACGTGATGCACAATTTTGTGCCCAATGTCTTAATCCACTAGGTATTACGGTAGGTTACAATTTAACAAGTATGGATCAAAACGAAAAGCGGAAAATGTTTTCTTTTGACATTACTTATACAACAAATGCAGAATTAGGATTTGATTACTTACGTGATAATATGGTGACAGATTACAACCAAAAAGTTTTACGTGAATTGCACTATGCCATTATCGATGAAGCAGATTCAATTTTGATTGACGAATCACGCACCCCTTTAATAATTTCTGGACAACCAAAACACGATCAATTTTTTTATCTTTCAATCGATAAGTGCGTTAAGACATTAAGCAAAGAAGATTATATGATTGATCGTGAGAGTCAAACAATATCACTAACAGAATCGGGGGTCGATAAAGTTCAGAAAAATTTAAAAATTAAAAAATTATATATTTTTGAAAATTCAGAATTAATTCATAAAATAAAAAATTCATTAATTGCTAATTATCTTTTTGAATATGGTGTTCAATATATTGTCAAAGATAACAAAATTAAATTAATTGATCATTTTACAGGAAGAATTTTAGAGGGTAGGTCATATAATGCGGGATTACAACAAGCAATTCAAGCTAAAGAAAACTTACCTATTGATCCTGAAAACAATATTGTTGCAACGATAACCTATCAATCCTTTTTTCGTCTTTATCATAAATTATCCGGTTTTTCTGGAACAGCTTTAACTGCTGCTGAAGAATTATTAAATAACTACAATATGGTTGTTGTTCCCATTCCAACAAATAAAAAGATAATTCGTAAAGACTTAAATGATTATATTTTTGAAACGAAGGCGGCAAAATGAGCACATGTTGTTTCAACGGTTGAACAATTACACGCCAAAGGGCAACCTATTTTAATTGGTACCGGTTCAGTTGAAGATTCTGAAGAATTAGCTTTATTACTAAAAAATAAAGGATTAAAATTTGAATTATTAAATGCCAGAAATAATTTTGCTGAAGCAAAAATCATTGCACAGGCCGGTCAAAAATATGCTATTACAATTTCAACAAATATGGCTGGACGAGGAACCGACATTAAATTGGGCGATGGTGTCAAAGAATTGGGGGGTCTTTTTGTTATTGGGACAAACAAAAATGAGTCAAGAAGAATTGACAACCAATTACGTGGTCGTGCTGGACGGCAAGGTGATCCGGGGACAACACGTTTTTTTATTTCTTTAGAAGACCCATTATTTTTACGCTTTCTTGGTGACAAAGTAAAAAAAGCCACTTCCAAGATACAAGACGATAAATATTTTGACTCTTTCTTTTTTAATAAAATAATAAATGCGATCCAAAAAAAGATTGAAGGTTTGAGTTATGATATGCGGAAAAATCTTATTGATTATGATACAGTCTTATCTAATCAACGTGAATTAATTTACAAACAAAGAGACCAAATTCTATTAAATTTCAATAACATGGAAATCGTTAATAAGATGATTGAAATTGTTGCTAATAATTTAGTAAAAATTTTTACACCAACAGAAAATAATCTTTTTATTGATGGTGAAAGATTAGCACAAGTAATTAACAAAACAATATTATTTTTAAATGTTTTTGAAAAAAATGATTTTTATAAATACGATAAAGAAAAAGCGATTGAAAAAATTAAATTAATCCTGAAACTTTCGACAATGTGTAAATTTTTTGATTTAGACCAAAAACACATTAATATTGCAGTTAAAAATATCATGATCGAAAATATTGATTCTCAATGGATAAATCATCTCGATCAAATGTCAAAAATACGCGAGGGGGTGGCATTACGCTCACTTGAACAAAAATCCCCATTAAACATTTATACGGAAGAAGCAGATAAACTTTTCAATCTAATGAAGGAAAAAGTTGCGCACAAAATTATTATCGATATTCACCATCGTTACAATCCTGAAGGAATAAAAATATTTTTCGATAAATTATTTGAGAACAAAATTATATCAGGTGAGCGAAAAGAGAAATTGTTAAAAAATTATTTAATTACTAACAAAACAATAAATATCGATTTTACAAATTTTTTTAAAATAAAAAAATCTTGGTAATGATTGACATTTCTAACAAATTTATTTTAACAACGAAGTTAAAACCAAAAGGTGACCAGGCAAAAGCAATTGAACAAATTACAATTGGAATTAAAAAAAAGATAAAAAATCAAATTTTACTCGGTGCTACGGGGACAGGTAAAACTTTTACTATTGCTAATGTTATTGCTAAGACGAATAAAAAGACATTAATTATCGTTCATAATAAAACATTGGCCTCGCAACTTTATTATGAGTTCAAATCACTATTCAAAAAAAATAGAGTTGAATATTTTGTTTCGTATTTTGATTTTTACCAACCAGAAGCATATCTACCATCGAACGATACATATATTGAAAAATCATCAAAGATAAATCAAGAAATTGAGATGGCACGTTTGTCAACATTACAATCATTAACAACCGAAGAAAAAGTAATTGTTGTGGCTTCGGTTGCAGCAATTTATCCTTCTATTCCACCATTAACATATGGAAAATTTCGGATTATTTTGAATACTGGTGGTCTTGAAAATGTTGCACAATTGCGTCAAAATCTTGTTAAACTTCAATTCAAATGAAGTGATATTCTATATCCTGGTTCTTTTCATTCTCGTGGTGACATTGTTGAAATAATGGAAGGAAAAACAAGTGATTACCGTCTACGTATTAGTTTTTTTGGTGATCGAATCGAACAAATTGCCCAACTCGACTCATTAAATAACAAGATCATTAAAATTTTTAAAACTTATGTTATTTATCCAGCTAACGAATATATTGCCGATAACACTCGGTTTAATGAATCATTAAAAAGAATTAAAAATGAATTAGAATTACGAAAAAAATATTTTAGACAAAAAAATAAATTAATTGAATTACAAAGAGTTTCAGAAAAAACAAACCGTGACTTAGAACAATTAATTGAGACCGGTTTTTGTTCTGGTATTGAAAATTATTCTGCACATTTAGAGCTAAGAAGTAAAGGACAAACACCATATACGATTTTTGATTACTTTGGTGAAGATTGGTTATTGGTTGTTGATGAAAGTCATATGACAATTCCACAAATTAGGGGAATGTATTATGGTGATCACAACCGAAAACAAGTATTAGTTGATTATGGTTTTCGTTTGCCATCATGTCTTGATAATCGACCGTTAAATTTTGATGAATTTCAAAAAAAAATCAAACAAATAATATATGTATCAGCAACACCTGGTGAATTCGAAATGAAAAATGCTAAAGGCGAGATTACTGAACAGATTGTTCGTCCCACAGGACTATTAGATCCAACAATTCAGATTTTACCGACAAAAAATCAAATCAATTCTCTTGTTAATGAATTAAACAAGCAGATTGCAAAAAAAGAACGAACGATAGTTGTTGTCTTAACAATTAAAATTGCTGAGGAATTAACAAAATATTTAAAGGAGAAAAAATATAAAGTTGTTTTTCTTCACCACGAATTAAAAACATTAGAGCGTGTAAAAATAATAAATGCTTTTCGCAAAGGAATATATGACATCATTATTGGTATTAATCTTTTGCGTGAAGGTTTAGATATTCCTGAAGCCTCAAGTATTGTTATTTTTGATGGCGATAAACCAGGAATATTTCGAAGTTATGAAGCTTTAATTCAGATTTTTGGTCGTGTCGCACGTAATAAAAACGGACATGTTATTATTTTTGCTGATCAAGAAACAGATTCAATGAAAAAAGCAATCATTGAAACAAAACGCCGTCGCAACATTCAGATCACATTTAATAAAAAACATAATATTAAACCAAAAAGCATCGTTAAACCAATTAATGAAGAAATTCTTAATAAATTTGATGCTAAGATTATTGATGCGATGTTTTATAAGAAAGCAAAGATATCATCGAAGTCAATTACTTTTTTGAAAAAAAAGATGAAAGAATTTGCTGATAGAGAAGAATACGAACAAGCAGCCTATATGCGTGACTTAATTATTGAAATTGAGCGAAAAATAAAATAATTTATACTTTAATTTATTTTTTTCACACATAAATAATAGATATCACCATTCATGAGTGTTTATAAAGTCAACAAAATACCAGAATCATCCAATTCGCTAAAAAAATATCATTTTATTAAAGGTATGGATGGTATTATTGATTTACGTGAAAATTATTGATATCTTAAATTGTATTTATATTCGTGTAATAATTTCTATTTGCCTCCAAATAGTCTACTTGCTAATTTAAAATTACCATATCAAACTATAAAAGGAATTACATTTAATTTATCAAGCGACCAAGATCGAAAAAATAAATACAAGTGAGAAGATGCTAAATATTGTAAAGTTTATGAAGCTATTTGCACGATTGACATATCAGACAACAAGTATTTAAAACAAAATTTATATGATGCTAGAATTAATTATCAATTTAATTTTGAAATTGATCCAGAACCTATTTCACATATTTCAAATAATTCAATTGACCAACAAGATTTAGATTCATTAATGAGTGAAACATATGAATTAGAGTGAGATTTTAATATGTATTATTCTAATATGTATCAAATATCACCGAACAATTTAGTTTGTGATTGTCACAACTTATACAAAATTGATGCCAACAAAAAAGTTGTTGAGGAAAAGTCAATTGTTAAAGCAATCGTTAATGATTATATGCATCAACAGAAACCAATTATTAAATTGGTAACAATAAAAAGTACTATTCCTTTTCAAATTACAAACACGATAATTAAATTTTTCTACCAAATTGATGGTGATGATAAAGAATACGAATTCGAATTAAAAAATTTTAAATCTAATCCGGTTGGATACGAGACTGAAATTTATTGTGATTGCAAGACATTGTTTAACGAAAAGTCAAATTTAATTGTCAATTCTTTTCATGGGATTAAAGGTTTTTATATTCCAAAATTTTCATCAGGTTTTTATCAAATAAATTTCAATTTATCACAAAATAATAACAATATTAAATTTGTCGTCACTAATCCTTTTCATTTTGCAACAAAGAATAATTTTCCTAAAATTAAGATTACGACAGCAAAATTTGAAAATTTAAGTGCATTTACCAATTGAACAATCAATGATTAAAATACTAAAGAAAAAATTAATTAACATTATTACTTTTAGTTTGATATGCATTATTATTGGTGGAACAATATGTGGTAATTTATTAGTAAATAGCAATCGCAAGGATGAACCATTACAAGATTTATTAAGTCGTGGCAAGAACTATCGACATTTTTCGCTAATTAATCAATTAAAAAAGGAAGAAGGAATTAATAATTTGGTAAAAGTTATATGTGATAACAATCATTACATGTATGTAATTAGCGAAGAAAATTTTCGTAATAATATGAAACAAATAGTTCAAAACTGTTTGAAAAAAATAAATTTATTTGCTCGTAATTATTTAGCATATAAAATTGAATGCAATTATAAAATTTTAAAAGACTAAATCAATCTTGATATTATTTGATTTTTATCAAGCAATCATGTTAAATATTACGATCAATTCGTGATTAGTTTAGATAACAATTAAACTTGATATTTTTTTATAAATATTTTCTAAATCATTGGTTGTATATTGCCGATCATCCTTAAGAAAATATCTTATTGTATAAACTATATCATCATTTTTGTCATGATAAACACTAGTGATTTCATACTTATCGATTTCGTTTAAAAGTAGCATTTTTTGTAGAAAAATATCAATTGTAATATCTTTATTTTTTTTTGTTGAAAAGTTAATATCTTTATTTATTTGTTGGTATATTCCTAGTGGTTTGAATTTAAATTCTTTTTGTTGTTTATTTGTGTTAATAAAATCGTTAATATTTATTGTGAGAACATAAATTTGTTGGTCATCCAAATCATAATCATGTAAAAAATTTTTTTTAATTTTTCCAATAAAACCTATTATTTTTTTATCGTAAGTAATTTCTATTGCTTCATTGTCGTAGAAGAACAAATTAGGTTTTTGAACAAAAGATAAAACAATGTTGAAGATCATTCCTATTTCAATAATTATTGCTTTTAAAAAATTTAAATTAACATTAATTGTCGATTTTGAAATAGGATCAATGACAATTTGTTTTGTTGCTAATAACGTTAAATTTACAAATTCAAAATTTTGATCATGAATTGTTTGGATTTCATAAATCGGCAACAATTCATGTTTTTTAGAGAAATTATAACGATAAACATTAAGCATATTATCGATTAAATTGTTTCGTAAATATTGGCGATTAGTATTACTTGTGAGAATTTTTATCGGTTTAGCTAAATTAAAAATATTGAATTTTTTTAAATTATTTTTACTTGTTAGGTTGTATGTATGTACTTCGTTGAAATAATTGTTTATTAGAACATTGGTAATTTTCAAATAGCAATTGTATTCAATATTTTCATTAATTGGGATTAAATTATCAGTAATAGGCTGAGGGAGCAAATTATTAATATCAATAATTTTTAATACTTCTTCAACAATATCCTGCTTATTATTCAAATCTAGGCGCCACGCTGGAGTGAAAAACATTTTTTTTTGAATTTTAAAACCGTTTTGTTTAAGCGTCTTTTTAATCTTGTTTCAACTTATTTCCTTACAAAAAAGAAATTCTTGCAACTCACTCTTATCGAATTCGATTGGTTTCATGTTTCAATTTGGTACGAATGATATTTCCATTTTTTTTGGTTGGTGAAAATATTTTAAAATGAAATATATCGTATATAAATTCATGAAATTTGAAATAGGTTTTGATAGTTGCTTACCAGCACTAGTAGAAATATTTAAATTTAACATTGTGTTTCGAACATTAACATAGTTAAAGTTGCCAACTTCAATAATTATCTTTTGTGTTTTTTTAGTAAATTTACTATCATTACCACCAATAATTCCAGCAATCGTAATAGGTTTATCACCATCAAATGTGCAAATATCTTTTTTTGTTAGTGTGTAAGTTACACCATTTAGTGCAAGAAATTTTTGTTCGTTTAATATGTAACTTGCTGATATCGAATGTTTTATTTGATCAAAATCATAAACATGTGTAGGACAATTAGTTAATAAACTAATATAAGATAATTTATCAAATAGTTTATTTATTGGTTTAATTTGATGATTCATTAATAAACCAATAATGTTTCAATTAGACATTTTTTTAAAATTATTTTTACAATCATAAAACAAAAAATTTAAACTAGAGTGCGAAGAACAATTTTCTTTTTTTTGATTTATTACCTCAAATTTTGGCAAAATATTTTTAATTTTTAAATTTGTTTTTAATCTTAATTTATTTGCTATTTCATTACAAAAAACTAAATAACTATTCAGATCATTTCGGTTATTTGGTATTGCAATATCATATATTACATCATCCAAACCAATTAATTGTTCCCAATTTTTATTGCCAATTTTACCATTATCAAACAAAATTATTTGATTAGAAAAACCATTAGGCAAATACGATGAAAAAGGTGTCAACTCTTGATAACCACACAACATACCTTCGGATACAACATTATCGAATTGTTTATTTAGTATGATCGTACCATCGTATAATTTTGCATTATTTAAGCAAACTATGCAATATTTATTTTTTTTGAGATTATTCGCTCCACAAACGATTGTTTTTATTTCGTTTTCTGAAATTTTTACTTTACAAACTGATAATTTTTTATTATTTTGATGTTTTTCTAGTTCAATAATTTTTCCGACAATTAATCCATAATTTTTTGGATGAATTTTTATTGTTTCTATTTCCATTCCCAACGATGTAAGAGCACTTATAAATGATTGATTATCAATTTTTACGAAGTCAGGAATAAATTTAAGTAATAAATTTTTTGTGAAAATCATTTAAACAATATTTTCTTTCACTTGCTCAATAAGTTTAAAATCATTATTGTAAATATCTCTAATATTAGACAATCCATATTTTAGCATAACAATTCTTTCTATTCCTATACCACAAGCAATACCCGTATCTATCGCTGTAATATTTGCTTTTTTTAAAACATTCGGATGTAAAACACCCGCCCCCAATATTTCGATTCAACCGGAGTTTTTACAAATTTGACATCCTTTACCATTACAATTGAAACAAGAAATATCAACTTCAAAAGATGGTTCAGTAAAAGGAAAAAACGATAAACGATAACGCGTTTTAATTTTATTACCAAAAATATATTTTAAAAGACCATCAATAATAGTTTTTAAATGATTTATGGTTAAATTCTTTTTAATCCACACAATATCAATTTGTGTAAATTGGTGACTATGTGTCATATCGTCATCGTCGTTACGATAAACATTACCATAACTCAAAACTTTTGTTTCACAATTTTGATTGTAAATAACTTCCGCTGTTGTTGCAGTGCAATGAGTTCTAAGCATTTTTTCACCATCAATATAAAAAGTATCTTTTTTATCTCTAATTGGATGAGTTTCATCAATATTTAATTGATCCATATTGTTTTTGATTGTAACAATTTCCGTACCAGGTACAATTTTAAAATTTAATTTTTCAAAATACTTGATTATTTGTTCTTCGACAATTGTTAAAATTGATTTACAACCTTTGTGTAAATTAAAAGTATTAAGATTAAGATTGTAATTAACTTCGTTTTTTTTATTATTTTCAATTTGTTTTATTTCTGTTAATTTTTCTAAATAAATTTTTTGAATTTCATTTTTTGTTGCATTAACATATTTTCCAAAATCTTTTTTTTCATCGATTGGTAAAATTTTTAATTTTTCATACAAAGGAATAATATATTTTTTGTGAAAGATATTTTTAAAATCAATTAATTTTTGTACATTAGTATAATTTTTTATTTCATTCTTAAAACAATTGACAAGTCTAACATCCATAATTAAGTCTTTGCTTTATTAATATTTTACCATTATTAATCATCATTTATTTACTTAGAAATAATTTAATTTCTTCCTTATAAACCGATTTGTTATCTATATAAGGTGTCTCAAGAAATTTTGGAATAGAAATTAATGTTGGATTATGGACCCATTTTTTTAAAATTTCCAAACCAATTGTTCCTTTTCCAATATTTGCATGTCGATCCTTTTTTGAACCAATGAAATTTAAGGAATCATTGATATGGAGTAGTTTTAAATACTTTAAATTAATTGTTTTGTCAAAGATAGCGAGAATCTTATCTGGATTAGAAACATCAATACCAGAATCATTTAAATGACAAGTATCTAAACAAACACCAATTTTATTTTTGTCAGCAATTAAATCAATAATTGTTTTAATTTCGGTGAAATTTGCTCCAATTTCATTACCTTTACCTGCCATTGTTTCAAGACAAATAATAACATTCATATTATTTTCATTTATTTCATTAATTGCATCGGCTATGTATTTACAACCAAGCGATTTGTTTCGATTATTTCCTGGGTGAAGAACAACAAGATTTATTCCAATTGCATTTGCTCTTTTTATTTCATTTGATAAAAGAATTTTAGCCCAATTTCGCTTCGTTACATCATCATTAGCAAGGTTCATAATGTATGGGCAATGAATTGCCAAATCATTAATGTTAATTTTTGCTTTTTTTAGAGCAATTTTAAATTCATTAATTTTTAAATTGTCAATTGGAACACGATAAGAACTTTGAGGGGAACCAGTATAAAACATAAAACAATTAGCATCATAAGATAAAGCTTCTTCTAAACTACTTAAAAGATAGTTAGGGGGGAGCATTTTTACAAAACAGCCTAATTTATTTTTTTGTTGATTATTTATCATCTTTGATAAATTTATAAATTGTGTCGTATGCAATTTGTTCAATTGAGCCATCTTTTGTTAAAATATCCCTCAATATTTTTAAATCAGGTTCCTTGATTTTTTCTTTCATTTTTTTTAATAAAATTTCCTTATATGCATTAATTTTGTCAACTGTATAACCAACGAAAAAAAAAGGACAACCAAAGATTTTACAACATGATAATAAGAAATTATTTTGTCGCATATTTTTATTCAAAATATTTGCATCAATTTCATCCTTAAAAAGGACAACAACACAATTTTTTGATGCACAAGCAACTTTATGGTAAACACGTAAAATTGATAAATTATTATCAATTATTGTTTCATTTTTTATTGCGAGTAAAATTTTATTAATTTTATCAATCATTTCATTATTTTTATTGGCGAATGCTGCAAATAATATTTCTTCATTTGTTGGTGCAAAATCGTCTTTTTTTCCATTATCATTAATTTGATTTTTATTTTTAATTTCGATATCTTTAAATTTAAACAATGGAGAAATTTTTGTATTTACTATTACATTATTTGCAAGATATTTTTTTGATGTTTTTTTTGTTGAATCAATGATCGCACAAAGAAAACCATCATAAATATCTTTTTGTGAATATTTTTTTGCATACAATTTCTCTCAAATGTCCAATATTTCATATATGTCATCTTGTAATGGTATATCAATGATATTAATTTCGCTCAATGAAAATTTGGTTAGACAAGTTTCATCTTTTGTTTTGAGAAATATCAATTTATCAATTAAAGCATTAATAATCGATAAATTAAGATTATTTAAATCAATTCCCTGCTCATAATAAGTTTTCAATTGTTTTAAGCAATTTTGATAATCTTGTTTGATAAAACAATTAATGAAGTTCACAATTTCTTCGTTTGTAAGCAAACCATAAATTTTATAAATATCTTTTTGTTTTATATCATTGCTAGAATATGTAGCAATTTGATCTAAAATTGTTAGCGAATCTCGAACCGAACCATTAGCCATTTTTGTAATTGCTGGAATGGTTTTTTCATCAAATTTTATTTGTTCTTTTTGACATATGTAAATCAATAATTTCTCAATATCTTTATCGGGAATACGATTGAATTTTAAGCATTGACATCGACTAATTATTGTTGGTGGAATTTTATGAATTTCGGTTGTTGCAAAAATAAAAACAATGAATGATGGCGGATTTTCAATTGTCTTAAGTAAAGCATTCCATGCAGCAGTTGTCAACATGTGTGCTTCATCAATAATATAAATTTTCTTTGCCAATTTCGTTGGTAAAAAATGAATGTTATCATTAATTGATCTAATTTGATCCACCCCATTATTACTTGCGGCATCTAATTCCATAACATCAGTTAAATCGCAATTAATAAAATTATTGCAAATTTCACACTTTCCACAAACATCTCCATCTTTATTGTTGAGACAATTTATTGCATTTGCGAATATTTTTGCAACGGAAGTTTTACCCGTTCCTTTTGGACCAGAAAAAATGTAAGAATTAATAATCTTATCGTCTTTTATCGCATTTTTTAAAATAGTAACGACAAATGGTTGTCCAACGATTTCTTTAAAATTTTTTGGTCGATATTTTTGGTACAAACTAAGATAAGACATATTTTTTATTATAGTAATAATCAACTAACGATTATGGCGTCTCTACATTTGTTCCATTACATCAATACCTAATAAATTTAAACCATTTTTAATAATGATTGCAATATCATTAATCAACGATAAGCGTTGGGATGACATTTTGATATTATTTGTATCATTTATGATTGCATTTTCGTAGTAATTATGGAAAAATTTTGCAAGAGCATACAAATAATTAGTCATTTTATGGACCTCATAATTTTGTGCAATGTTTTTTATTATCTGTTTAAAAAAAAGTAAGTGATTGATAATTTCTTTTTCATGCTTTGTGTTTAATAAAACATATTTTTTTGATAATTTAATTGTTGATTTACTCAAAATTTGTTTAATTCGGACATAGGCATATTGAACATAATATAAACTATTTTCAGAAGTCTTTTTTGTAATTTTATCGACATCAATTTTAATATGAGAATCAAGTGATTGGGAACTTAAATATCATCGTATTGTATCTTTTCCGAACAATGTATATATATCTCTAGCATTGAATGAATTACCAAATCGTTTCGACATTTTAAATTCTTTACCATTTTTTAATAATTGCACTATTTGCATAATACACACATGTAATTGTTTTTTCTCAAAATTAAGTAGTTGTATTGCGATTGTCATTTGATTAGCATATGATTTATGGTCGGCACCCAAAATATCAAAAATTTTGTTATATCCTCGCGACAATTTTAAATCGTGATAAGCAATGTCTGGTGCAAAATAGGTATATGTTCCATCAGATTTTTTAAGGACACGGTCTTTATCATCACCAACCACTGTTGATCGTAATCATAAGGCACCATTTTTTTTGTAAAGATTTTTTTTTAGTTTAGTTAGAATAGCAGTGAGAAGATTATATTTATAAATTGATGATTCATAACTTCATATATCGATCAATATTCCAAATTTTTTTAGATCTTTTTTTATTTCGCACAAAAAAAAATCTTTTGCAAAATTGTAAATTTTTTCTCCTTCTTTTTGCTCCAATATTTCTTGATCATTAAATTTTGTATTGATGAAAGCGTCATTGTATTTTGCTTTTAATTCATTGGCAACATCTTTAATTTCTTCACCATGATATCCATCATTAGGTATTTCATATTTTTTACCAAACATATTTAAATATCGGATTAAAACAGATATCCCCAGCTTTTTAATTTGGTTTCCGCCATCATTGACGTAATATTCTTTATCCACATTAATCCCATATTTTTTTCAAATTCTTGTCAAGCAATCACCATAGATACCATTACGAAGATGACCAATATGAATTAATCCTGTTGGATTTGCCGAGACAAACTCAATATTATAATGTACATTTTTATGCTTAAATTGTCCATATAAATCTTTTTTTTTCGCAATTTCATTCAAGACTTTTTTAATTATTCTTTTATTAAGAAAAAAATTTATAAAACCTGGATTTATGGTTTCAATTTTAATAAAATATTTTTGTTTATACTTGATGTGTTTTTTGATTAATTCACCAATTTCCATTGCTGATTTATTTTTTATTTTCGTGAGCATGGCAACATTTGATGAAAAATTACCAAATTGGATATTTTTAGTTTTTTCAACAGTGAATTTATTTTTTAGAATAAAAAAATCATCAATTTTATAATATTTATTAATATTGGTCAAACTTTTAAGAATAATTTTTTTAATCTTATCAATTATTGTTTCGATCATTTGTATTTTTAGAATCATTATAGATTTTTCACATTAACAATGAAAAGATCGTATTATACGGACTATATTTCAAACTAATTTCATTAAGTAATGATTTGTTAATTGTTTTTTTTGTTTTTAAAAATATCTTCAACCCTTTAATAAAATTAGGATCATGATCACACAAGATGTTTTTTTTAAAACAGCCAAAAATGCAAAACAATTTTATTGTGTTGATTTTCAATGATTTATATTTTTTAAACAAATTAATAACATCTTTTTCCGCAAGTTTTAAACATTGCTTTAATTTTAAAATTTTCACTTTGATATCTTTTGAAATTGTTAGAATTAATGTAGCTTTTTCCTCACTCATTATTGCTTTAGACAATATATCTTTTTTAAGATAGATAATTTTATTAATTTTTATCTTATTATTTACTAAATTAGATAAATTAGTCGTCGCTTTAATTACTTGATTATTTGAATAATCCTGTGAAATTATGCAATGAATTAAACATGGATACAATTTGGGCATAATACGAACGATAAATTGTTTATTATCATTCAAAAAACTTTTAACCTCAGGATGAAGACTAGTAAAACGATTGATAACTTCTTCATTTAAGGCAATATATTTAAAGTATTTCATTTTAGATAAATTCAACTATTTGTTTAATTTTACGATATCAAAAAAATGATACAAATTTCACAATTGGATTAACTATTTTTCAAACATAGCAACACTTAAATTTTTTGTGGATTAAAATTTTTTGGCATTGACTGTTCTCTAATAAACATTTTTTGTATTCTTTAATAAAATTTTTGATAAGAAAATAAAAAATGGCAATACAAGTGCAGTTATTCTTGTCAAGGTACTCTAAAACATTTTTTCAAACAAAAAGTTTATTTGTATTTCAGTCAATATTACTTGATGAAGATGCTCGATCAGTGCGATAATAACCTAAGCATTTTTTAATATGACAAAAATTTTTTGCAATTTTCAAGTTTTCATTGTAAACGAAAATATCTTGATAACTTATTTTTTCTGTGCAATTTGGGATTGAATAAAAATTTTCTTTTTTATAAAATTTGCATAAAGGTTGATGAAACGGTGTGTGTAATAAATGAATTTTTTTGCTTATTTCATAAAGTAAATGATACTTTTTAAAAAATAATCAATAAATAGGAATAGGAATTTTTCGCTTCTTTTTTGCTTTCCATCAATAAAAATTTGATGTTAAGATATCACAATTTGTTTTGCTTACTTTTGCAAATTCATTCAAAGCATTTTTCGTTAATTTATCATCACTATCTAAAATAGTAATATATTTACCAAGAGCAATTTTTTTATTTTTAACAAAATTGATAACACTTCCCCAATTACCATTTTCTTTTTTATAAAATTCAAAATTTTTAATTTTTTTTTTGTATTTCTCTATGATTTTATTTAAATCGGCATTATCGCCATCATTAACTAAAATAAGTTGTATTGTGTTTAAATCAAAATTTTCTTGATTGATGATAGAATCTAATGTTTCACCAATTGTTTCTGAAGTATCATAAAAAGGGAGAATTATTGTAAATAAAATACTTTGATTCATCTCTTATGTTTTTATGGAGCGGGTAATGAGAATTGAACCCACACTAATAACTTGGAAGGCTATTGTTCTGCCGTTAAACTATACCCGCAATTGGTGCTGAAGAAGGGACTTGAACCCATACGATATTGCTATCACAGAATTTTAAGTCCTGTGCGTCTACCATTCCGCCACTTCAGCATTTGGTGTCCCAATGGAGATTCGAACTCCAGACCCCTTCATTAAAAGTGAAGTGCTCTGCCTCTGAGCTACTGGGACATATTTGGCTGGGTAGGTTGGATTCGAACCAACGCATGTCAGAATCAAAATCTGATGCCTTACCGCTTGGCTACAACCCAATTTATGGTGGACATGGATGGATTTGAACCAACGAAACTAGGAAAGTAACTGATTTACAGTCAGCGTGCTTTGGCCACTTGCTTACATGTCCATTAATACATATAAGATTATATTAACATTGATTAAAAAAATGCTTTAATAACTAATTTTTAAAAGATTTTAAAATTTTTACTTTATATGGTCTTTCAATACCTTTTATTTCAACAATATCACCAACTTTTTTTCCCAAAATAGCTGCTGCTAGCGGAGAATCATTAGAAATTTTATTATTATCAGGATCAGTTTCAATTGTTCCAACAATTGAATAAACATATTTTTCATTTTCTTGCATATCCAAAATTTCAACTGATGAACCAATTTTAACAATTTTTTCATCATTTTTTGTTGTGGTACCATCAATAACTTCACAATTATTGATAATGTTTTCATATTCTTTTATTTTGGCTTCAATTTCACCTTGTCGCTGTTTTGCTGCATCATAGTCCGCATTTTCTGATAGATCACCTTGTTCACGAGCAGATTGGAGAGCAGCAATAATTTTTGGTCGTTCATTTTGAACAAGGTTCTTTAGTTCATTTTTTATTTCAATGAATTTTTCTTTTGAAATTATTGTTTTTTTTGACATAGATTTATTTTTACCCATTAATATTTATACTTTATTTGACTAAGCAATGTTTGAATTTATAGGATTTTATTGCTTTTTCTATTCCGTTTTCTGTAATCAAATTTAAATAAATATTTTTGTCTTTTTTGACATATTGAATAGAAATAAAAATGTTTTTTTCATTTGCAGTAGTAGCAATTTCTACATAATTAAATATATGTTTATCTATACAGTCTCATTTTAGTTGAAAACCTTTATTTTCATATTCAATTAGACTCATAATAATTTCATAATACATTTCTTCAATAAAGGCATGATTGTTAGCACCTTTTTTTAAAACTGTTTGTTTTGCCAAATCATTAAATTCATTATTTGTAAATTCGCGTGGTGGACTTACAACAAAATTCCCCTTTATTAAATTTTTTAAATTTTTGATTGAAATAAATTTATCTTTTTTTTGGTCGAGACAATTGATTTCATCACCATATTTTATTGAAAAAGAAGAAGCCTTTTTGCAAGAATTTAAAACAATAAAATTAGGAAATATTCCAAAAAGTGCAAAAAAAAATGAAATAAACATTCTATTATTTTTTTTCATTTTTATTAATTAATTTTGTCAATTTAGATTTTATGTTACTTGCTTTATTTTTGTGGATAATATGCTTTTGTGCTAAACCATCAGCAAGTTTATAAACTTTATCTACATCACTCTTTTTTTTTGTTGTTTGGGCTAACTTAATTAGTTTTTTAAGACTATTTTTTTTTGTTTTATTTAACAAGTAAATAGTTTTACTTTTTTTACTTGATTTAGCATTCGCTTTTATATTAGCCATTTTTCGTTTTTTATTGCTTCAATAATTATATATGTGCCCACATTGTTATTTATAATTTTTACGTTATTATTATGTAAATATGGCAACAATGAACAATAGTTTCATTTTTATAATCATTTTTATTTTTTTGCTTGTTATGATTTTTTCAATTAAAAAGCAAAAAAAGAACAAAACAAACTTTTTTTTATCTAATCATAAAAATAAAGATGATATTTGAAAAACAATTAAGCAATTTCTTAAAAGAAATGGTGAAAAAGGTAAAGAAATTGTTGATAGTTATGTTGTTAAAAGAAATCATATTGATATGATTGATCCAACCCTTTCAAATCATGAAAAACAAAATAAGCGTGCTGAAATTAGGATTCGCAAATTAAAAATTAAGACATTAAAGTTATTAGCAAAAAAAAACAATATTCCTTTCGAGTCACCAAAAATTCATCTTAATCGATATGTAATTGTATTTATTACAAAAAATATTAAAACTAATTTCATTGATGATCCACGATGTATTGAAATTGAAGTTGTTAGTAATAAAGTAGCTAAAAACAAATATGAAAATGAAATCGTTATTAATTCAGAGTTAGAGTACAACAACGAAATTCAATGAATCTCACCTTATCGTGAATCAGAAAAAATTAAATACGAAAAGATAATGTTAAAAAACAAGATAATGCGGGAAAAATATGAAAAATTACACAAAAAAGAAATTTACAAACAGCGATTAAAAAGAGATAAAAAAAGTTAATCTAATTTATTCGTTTGCTCATACCAATTAATAAAATAATTAATTTATTGGCATCATTTTTAAAAGTCTCCAGAACAACTTTTTTCAATTTTGCAAATTGTTTTGTCATGAAAATGACAAAATCAATTTTATTTTTTGAATTTTCCATTAAATTTAGGGTAATCTTACAGTCAATGCTATTTAAAAAAAAGTAGTTTAGTCCACAAACAATCAAATCAACAAATATTTTTTTATTTTTAATTTGTTGATCAAAAAGTAAACATAAATTTATTGCAAAATCGTTAAATTTTGTTTGATCATAAGCAACAAAA
Source organism: bacterium (assembly GCA_017445805.1). GTDB lineage: Bacteria > Bacillota_I > Bacilli_A > Mycoplasmatales > Mycoplasmoidaceae > Hennigella. Next base: position 14,684 of record JAFSSC010000005.1, on the reverse strand, counting down.
TTAAAATTATTTTTGATCTTTTCATAGTATCCGATTTTTATTAAATTTTGATAGAGATTGTAAAACAGAAAATGCAATTTATCATTTTTATTTTTGATTGCATCGATCGAATCAAGAACAACAAAATCGATAATGACCAAACAATATTTAATTAATTTAAAATCTAAATCAAAATAATGGGGGATATTTTTGATTGTCTTATTTTTGAAGAAAAAATTAAATTTTTTAATAAAATTTCGATAGATTTTTTCATTTTTCAGGTTTTTACTCATTGTATTTTTTTTCTAATTCATATTTAATAAATTCAAGAATAGCTTTAACTTTTGCATAATCCATTCGTTGGGGACCAATAATCGAAATTTGATGACTATTGTCTATCCCTTTAATAAAAGTGGAAGCAACCATTAAATCATTAGCACCAAACGATTCACAATTTGTAAATAATGTTGTCTTACCAGTTTTAGTTTGTAAGTATGCGATTTGTTGTCAAATAGTAGAATTGTCAAGTAAATTTAAAATTTTTTTAAGTTTTTCAATATTTTTAAATTCAGGTTGAGTAATTAGATATTTAGTTCCTTGAATTGATGTTTTAATGTCATTCATATTGTATTTAAAAATTTTTTTAATCATCTCTTGCATGATGAATTCATAATTCTCGACACTACTTTTAATGATTGGTTTTAAAATTTCAATTTTTGCGGTCAAATCAGTTAATTTAGTGTCAATTAAACGATCATTAAAAATACGAATGCATGTGGATAAGTCGCTAGCAATTGATTCATTTTTAAAACTAATTGTATTTTTTACGATTGTTCCGGATGAGGTAACAATGAGAATAATTGCTAAATTTTTGTGCAAAGGAATCAAATCAATTCGTTTTAATATTTCATTATTTTTTTTTGTCGTTATGATTGTTGGCAATTTCAATGATTCATTTATTAATGATGTGCATTCATCAATTACATTTTCAATTGAAACAACTCGTTTAGCAAATATTTTTTTCAATTGAAGTTTGATATCACTCGACAAATATGGGGTCAAAATATTTTGTTGATAGAATTCATACCCCCATTTAGTTGGAATTCGTCCTGATGAAGTATGTGTCTTCTCAATTAATTTTTTTCTTTCGAGAACAGCCATTTCATTACGAATCGTCGCCGATGATAAATTTTTTAAAAAATTAATATTTATTTCTTTACTTGAAATTGGTAAGGCATTTGAAATATACTGCTCAACAATCGTTTTTAATATTTGAACTTGACGTTTGGTTAAGTTTTTTTCGTTCATACAAATATATTATCATAATTTGTTATTGTTCGCTTTATTTCAAAATGTAGAATTATTTTATAAAATGTATTTTACATGTATTAAAATTAGAAACATGGTAAGTAATTTGAAATACAAAGTTACTTCAATTGATTTAGATGGGACATTGTTGACCCCTTTTTTTCATACAATAACACACAAGGATTTAAATCAAATTGGTAAATATTCAAATCGTGGTGGAAAAATTTTTATTAATACTGGTAGGTCCATCCATTCAACACTACGATATTTAAAATTGATCGAGAAGACTACAAAAAATCCTCCATCATTTGTTTCATGTTATAACGGAGCTTGAATAAAAGATTTTAACGATAACAAAGTACATCAAAATTTAATTGAACATGACATTGTTTTTAAATTTTATGAATTGGCAAAAAAGGAAAAGATGCAAATTTGGTTGTACACTCCACGTTGCGAACAAGAAGCAAAAGTTGAATCTAATCTTTTATCATATCGTTATCGTTTTTTAATCTGGGTTGCGAGATTAACAAAATTAACAAAAATAAAAGATATTAATGATTTATCGTCATATAAGATAAATTTTCTTTCTTTTTCAAAAAAAAAGATTAAAAATTTTTTCATTCTTTTAAAGAAATTAAATTTTGATAAATTTTGTACAATTTGTTTAACAAATTCTAATTTAATTGAAGTTACACCTCTTAATATCAATAAAGCCTATGCAATTAAATTTATTTGTAAAAAATATAATATTGAACCGATAAATACAATGGCAATAGGTGATTCTTTTAATGACGTATCTGCATTCAAATTAGTTGGCCTCGCTATTGGTGTGAAACCAAGAAATAAAATGCTATATCAATATTGTAATCAAATTGTGTCATATAAAAGAAGTGCAGTTGCTTTTGCCATCAATCGATATGGATTTATAGAAGAAAATGACAAGTAAACCATTTATAAAATTGGTTAATATTGGTAAAACATACGATGACGGATATGTCGCTTGCGGGAACATAAACATTACGATTGATAAAGGCAAATTTGTAACGATTTTAGGTCCGAGTGGTTGTGGCAAATCAACTATTTTAAAAATGATCGCAGGTTTTGAAAAACCATCGACAGGCAAGATTATTGTTAATGGAATAGATATTAAAGATGTTCCAATTCATAAAAGACAAACAGCAACTTTTTTTCAAGATTATGCGTTATTTCCCAATATGACTGTCTTTCAAAATATTGCATACGGAGTTAAACTATTAAGAAAAAAATTAAATAATATTCCCCAACGTGTTTTAAAAACACGCGATATGATTTATAAAAATGCTTTAAAACAATCATTTAAAAAAATCAGCGATTTGAAAAAAAACCAACTAAAAATTGAAAAAGATTTAACCAAATTGAGTAAATTTTATCTTGATGATGATTACTTATGAAAGATTAAAGATATGCGTGCTGCACAATTTAAACAACAAATTTTCATGCTTGAAAAAAAAATTATTAAATCGGCAAAAAATAATGATTATCGTGGGTTTAGATTGTCAGGCAAAAATAAACGTCGAATATTATGAAATAAAATTTTATCACTATTTGGTATTCATCGTTATGTAAAATTTGATAAGACAAATATATCAAATATTAACGAGTTACATATTTTAAAGTTAATAAAATTTTATTTGTATAAAAAAAACAACGATGCGAAAGTTGATCATTTAAAAGCAAAATATTGAGATTTAGATGAGTGAATATCATATTGACAAAATTTTCCTCAATTAAAAGTTGAAGAATTTGATAAAGTAAACACAACACGTGCATTAACAAAAGAAGAGATTAACGATGAAGTTTATCATGCACTTGATTTGGTTAAATTGACTGGTTATGAGCATAAATACCCATCAGAATTGTCTGGTGGGATGCAACAACGTGTTGCTTTGGCACGAGCAATTGTCGTTAAACCCGACATTTTATTACTTGATGAACCACTTTCAGCTTTGGATATAAAAGTAAAGCAAAAAATGCAAGATGAACTTAAAAAAATTCATAATGAACTAAAGATTAACTTTATTTATGTAACTCATGATCAAGAAGAAGCACTAAGTTTATCCGATTTAATTATTGTAATGTCAAAAGGAAAAATTGAGCAAATCGGTACTCCCAAAAATATTTACGAGCATCCTAATAATCAATGAGTTGCCAATTTTATTGGACAAGCAAATTTTTTAAATCTAAAATATATTAACAAAAGTAAAGTTTTAATTGAAAATGAAAAATTTGATGTGAAGAAAATTAAATACCAATTCAATCCTAATTCGATTAATAATATTTTTAAATTGATGGTAAGATATGAGGATATTCAAGCATGTGATGCGAAACAAGCAATGCTCATTGTAAAGATCATTTCAATTACATATAAAGGAATTTTCTTTGATATAAAGTGTATGACCAAAAATAAAACTTTTCTTCATTTTCACACAATAAAGCAATTTCATATCAATGAGATCATTGGTATTAAATGAGATTTTAAATGCTCAATAGTTTTAATTGACCGTAACACAAATAAAAATGATCAATAAAATATTTACTAAACAAAACAATATTTTCCCAGAAAAAAATAAAAAAATTCAAAAAAGATTTTTATTTGTTTTACCGTTAATTTTGTTATTAATTTGTTTTTATTTCATTCCTTTATTTTTTATTTTTGTTAAGCCGTTTCAAAACAATGTTAATTTAACATGAATGGTCGTTAATAAATTTATTTGACAAAAAATTCTGCTTTCATTAGTTCTGTCACTAATTTCAACATTTGCTTGCATCATAATTTCTTACCCATTTTGTTATTTACTTATATTTAATAGAAAAAAAATATTTAAAACGATTTCGATCATTTTAATTACAATGCCAATTTGATTAAGTTTTTTAATAAAAATTATTGGTTTAAAAACTTTTTTTGATGTTTGCATCGGTTATTCCAATTCGACATATGGACACATCTTTACAATTATTGGAATAGTTTATATGAATCTCCCTTTTATGATCCTTGCAATTTTTAACGTTTTAGATGGGATGCCAAAAAATTTAATTTTGGCATCATATGATTTGGGTCAAAATTGGTTTAAAACATTCATTAAAGTTATATTTCCTTATACAAAGGTAGGTTTTTTTTTTGGTGTTAGCATTGTCTTTTTGTCATCAATAACAACTGTTTCTATTCCACAATTTATGAATAATAATAATGACGGTTTCATGATTGGAACTATTCTTATTTCAGAAAGTGAGCGTGGCATAATCAATTCAATTGCAGCATCGAGAATTAGTGCAATAAGTTTAATAACGACAGTATCGGCATTATTTTTTTATTTTTTTATTTTTGTTTTGCCACAAATGATTTTTAAAATATTTCAACGAAAAAATTTTAGGAAAAATAAAAAATGCTAAACAATTTAATAAAAACAAATTTTATTGATGTGGGAAATAATTTTTTAAAATTTATAAGAAAATTTTATGTAATGATCGTTTTATTTTTCATTTATTTACCGCTAATTATAGTTGTCTTATTAAGTTTTAATGGGCAAACAAAAAAAGGAAATATTGATATGAATTTTAGCCATAATTTTTCGTTCGTAAATTATTTCTATTTATTTAATAATAATGCTTTTTTAAATGATTTATTAAACTCTACTATTGTTGCAATAATTACGACACCAATTACGCTAATAATTGCATTAATGGCATGTTTTGGTTTATGAAATTCTCAAAAAATTCAACGTAATTTAATTATGGGGATTTGTAAAGCAACTTTTATTTTACCAGAGCCAATAATTGCAATAAGTTTGTGTATGCTTTTCATGTCTACTCTTATTCCTTTAGGATTTAATTTTGGTTTATTAACAATTTGTTTAGCACATATTTCATATTATTCACCCTATGCCGTAATGATAATTTATCCAAAAATAATGAAATTAAATACTAATTTAATTTTGGCAAGTTACGATTTGGGATATTCAAAAATAAAAACTTTTTTTAACATCATTTTTAAAACATTGCTACCATCCCTCTTATCTGCAACAATTGTTGTATTTGGATTAAGTTTCGATGAATTTATCATTACAAATTTGGTAAATGGTTCGTTTCAAACTATTGCAACAAAAATGTATATGACAAGAAAAGGAATAAAAGCTTGGATTATCACATTTGGTGCTATGATCATCATTTTATCAATTGTTGTCACTTTTATCTCCGTTTTGATCAAGATTCAAAAAACAAGAAGATATCGATTAGTAAAAATGAGACGAAAATATGAAAATAAAAACTAAATCACCTTGTATTATTTTATCCTTGTTTTGTTTCGTTCCGATGCTGTTATTTACAAATCTTGTTTTTTCGTCATGCGCACGAAGTGACACTTCTATTCGAATAGGGAATTTTGAGAGTTATATGGCACAAGAATTAATCGATGACATTGAAAAAAAATATGGTGCAAAATTCACTTATTATCCTAACAATGAAGCAATTGAAGCAAAATTTGAAAAATATTATGATATTGCTATACCAAGTAGTTATGAAATTATAAATTTGTGAAGTCAAAATCTAATTCAAAAAATAGATTGAGCAAAATTTAATATTAAAAACACTAACGGCGATCATATTCATAATGCTAAAGAAGCAATTACATTATTTAATCAAACTGAAATTAATTATCTTAATGAACAAACAAGAATATTTAGCACAAAAATGATTGAGACAAAAAAAACCAACCAAGCGGAACCAATTACTAATATTCTAGATTGATGTGTTCCATATTTTTTTCAAAATTTTATGTTTGCTTATAAAGGGAAAGAAATTAAATTTTACGATGAAAATAACGAAGAAGTTATTGATAAAAATAATTTAACTTGGAACGATATTTTTTATACAGTAAGTCCATTAAATCCAAAATGTGAAATTCGATTCAAACCAACAAAAAAAACACATTTAGGAATGGTCGATGATGCACGAACAATTTACGAAGTTGCTAAAACTTTAAATAAAAGTAAAAAACCAACAAATGATATTGCATATGACGCAAACAAAATTTTTTCATTATTGACAAAATATTTTACCAATAAGTCTTGAATTAATTTACAATCTGATTCAGGAATAATATCACGTAATTTATCAATTGATAATGGTGGATATTCAGCTGCTTTTGCATGATCAGGGGATATTTTTTATGCTGCAACACAACATGCAGAAGAAGAAAGTTTTGGATTCCATGCCGATGATTTTCATATCATTAAACCAAGCAATTCATTGATTTCATTTGATGGACTTGTCATTAACAAATCAAGCATTGAACAGAAGAAGAATAAAATTTATGAAATTATTAAACAGATTGCATTAGATGGTTGCGGTGTTGATCAAAATAAATTATTTAATAAAAAAAGTAAAAATTTCTCTTATTGAACAGTTCGCAATTTCCATAAATTAGGGTACACACCACCATTGAAAAATTTGTACGATGCGCTTATTAATATTGATAAACCATGCGAATATTGAAATGAATTTCTCGATTTAAACAATCGAAAAAAATATAAAAAAACTTTGAAAATGTACATTGATATTATTAAAATTAATCAACATAATCAATACAAAATTTACGAGGAACCTTTAGATCACATCGCTAACTCCAATATTAATTGGGCATGAATGCAAATAAAAAATAATTTATAAAAAAATGAATCGTATTATTTTAGGAATTGAAACTAGTTGTGATGATACAGGCATCGCAATTATGAAAAACGGTAAATTACTCTCTAATGTTACTTTTACTTCCAATGATATCAATAAAAAATATGGAGGTATCGTTCCAGAATTATCGGCACGTTATCATTGTAAATGTATTGATCATGTGTTCAAACAATGCATAAAAAAAGCCAAAATAAGGATTAATGATATTACACACATTGCCTATACTTCTGAACCAGGTCTTATAGGTAGTTTGCATATTGGTAAAATTTTTGCTAATCAAATCGCAATGTTGTTAGATCTTGAACTAATAAAAATTAATCACAACATTGCACATATTTTTTCATATTTTATTGATCATTCTTTCGAAAAAGATTTTTTTCCATTTTTAGCATTAATTGTTTCTGGTGGCAATACATTTATTGCATTAGTTTTAAATTTTGATAATATTAAAATTTTAAATCAAACTGTTGATGATGCTATTGGTGAAGTCCTTGACAAAATTGGTCGTGCTTTGGAATTGCCATACCCCGGCGGTAAAAGTATTGATAAAATTTTTACCCATGGGAAAAGAATTAATCTATTTAAACATTCATTAGCGAATAATAAATTTAGTTTCGCTGGTTTGAAGACAAAAATATTGAATATAATTAATCAAAAAAAATACAGTAAATCTACCATTGCTAGTTCGGCTCTTAATTGGATTATTGATGATTTGAAAATAAAATTATTGTATTATCTTTCAAAATATCCATTAGTTAAAAATGTTGTTGTTGGCGGTGGTGTTAGTGCCAATCGACAGTTGCAAAAAGAATTACAAGGATTAAAAGAAGTTAAATGTTTTTTTCCAACAAAAATTTTTACTAACGACAACGGAGCGATGATCGCCAAATTAGCAGATTTAAAAATCACTAACCATAAAATTGAAAAATGCTTTGTGAAAAAATAATAACATCGGAATCAGTTGGAATTGGACACCCTGATAAAATTTGTGATCAAATCGCTGATTTAATTTTGGATGAATGTTTAAAACAAGATGAAAATTCTCGCGTAGCATGTGAAGTTTTTGCTAGTAGTAAAACGATTACGATTGCAGGTGAAATTACAACAAAAGCTTATGTCGATGTTGTTAAATGTGCATGAAAAGTTTTAAAACCACTAGGATATTTGGAAAATGATTTTCGAATTTTATTAGATATTAATGCTCAATCTAGCGATATTGCAAAAAAAGTTAATATTAATAAAAATCTAATTGGTGCAGGCGATCAAGGAATTGTTTTTGGTTATGCTTGTGATGAAACACCACAATACTTACCATTATCATTAGTTTTGAGTAATGAGTTTTTATTAAAACTAACAAATTTAATACGAACCAAAAAATTACTAGGGTACCTATATGATATGAAGTCATTAGTTTCAATTGATTATCAAAATGAAAAAAAACCTCAAATTTATTCAATTGTTCTTTCTGTTCAGCATACGAAAAATAAAAAAAAATCCATAATAAAAAAAGAGATCGAAGATATTATCATTAATCCAATTTTAAAGGCACATAATTTGTCATCCAAGTGTAAAAAATATATTAATTATGCTGGTGATTTTATTAATGGAGGTTTATTTGCTGATACCGGTTTGACTGGACGAAAAATAATTGTTGATACATATGGATCAATTGCTAATCATGGAGGAGGCTCGTTTAGTGGGAAGGATTATACAAAAGTTGATCGCACTGGTGCCTATTTTGCTCGATATATTGCAAAAAACATCGTAGCAGCCAAATTAGCAAAGAAAGTACAAGTGCAATTGACTTTTTGTATTGGTTTGTCAAAACCAATTTTATTGCACATTGAAACATATGGTACAAATTCAATTTCGAATGAAAAAATTTTTAATGCTGTTTTAAAGACATTTAATTTTGATTTATATAATATTGTTAAAACATTGGACTTAAAAAAACCAATTTATCATTTAACATCTGTTTTTGGACATTTTGGTAAAGGAAATTTACCATGGGAAAGGTTAGATAAAGTTGGTATCTTAAAAAGAATTAGTAGAAGTGAATAATAAAATTGTTAAGGAAATATTGGAAAAAAAATTTAAGAAAAGTATTTTTTCTGGTTATGATCCTTTTGATGTCGATCATTTTTTTGATCAAGTAATAATATATATTAATGACATGTTAGAAATTAAAAATTCACTTGAAAATGAAATTGAATCATGAAAAAAAAAATATTGTGAATTACTTGAACAAAAGGATAATCTTGTCAATCAAAATAAAATTTTAAAAAATGAAATTAATGAATATCAGAAAGAAGGTTATGGGCAAAAACATTTAAACCGTCGAATGGATAAACTTGAAGAAAAATATAAAACTATTTTATTGCAACAAAAAAATAAAAATAAATAAATGTTGTGTATTTTTAATGGTAATTCGAATATATTGCGATCTAAGTTTTAACAATGTTTTGTTGAGACAAACTTATATTTAATTAATAAGATTTATTAAATGAATTTTTATGTTCACATACATCACAAACAACTGGTTTATTTTTAGTTTTCAATTGACCACATTTAGAACATTTTCATTTATTACTTTTGTTTATTTTGTTTTCATAAATTTTGATTTTTTTAAGAAGATCTTTAAGTAGTTTTTCATGATTTTCTTCAATTTTTGCAATGCTTAAAAAGAGTGTCTCAATCTTCTTATATCCATCTTTTTTAGCATCAATAGCATATTGTTTGTATGTTTTAGTTCACTCATTATTTTCATTTTTTATCGAATTATGTAAATTTTCCAAAGTAGAATTGATTTTTCCATTATTTATGAGTTTAAATCAAACTTTTGCATGCTCTTTTTCATTATTAGCTAGTTCAAGAAAAGCATTACTAATTTTGTAAAAACCTTCTTTTTGTGCTATGCTTGCAAAAAATGTATATTGGTTTCTTGCCTGTGATTCACGAGCAAAGGCTGATCACAAATTTTTATATGTTTTTGTTGTTTCAAATTTATTCATTTTCAATTTTATGGTTATAAATAATTATATCTCTAAATAGCATCACTTCAATGTGAAAATAAATTAAATTTAGTATGATAAAATTAATATTTCAATGATTCATATTGTTCTTTATCAACCACAAATTCCGCAAAATGCGGGGAATATTATTCGGTCATGTGTTGGTTTTAATGCAATTTTGCACATGATAAAACCATATGGTTTTGTTCTTTCAAATAGTAAATTTGCACGAAGTGCTCTAGATTATCTTAAAAAAATAAAATTAGTTGAACATATCGATTATGATGATTTTATTTCTTCAATACCAAAAGGAAGTTTAGTTTACTACATTACACGTTATGGGAGGAATTTACCAGAAAAAATAAAAAAACCTTCCATTAAACAAAATATTTATTTAATTTTTGGATGTGAGACTAAAGGTTTACCAAAAAAGGTTTTAAATGATAATCTTAAGAAGACAATTAGAATTCCAGTAAGTAAAAATATTCGCTGTTTAAACTTATCAAATTGTGTTGCAATTTTGCTATATCAAATTGTTGTTAAAAACAAATATAAAAATTTAGCGATTCTTGAACCCAATAATGTTAAGTATCTAAAATAAATCATTAAGACAATATAATTATTGAAACACTTTTAATGACTATTAAAGATAGTACAACTAATAGTGATATAGTTGGTAATTCATATTTAGATTCACTAAAAAAAATTGGTTCTAAGATAAGTCGATTTATCGTTGGTTCAACAATTCCTAAAGTAATGTTTAGGGTTTATTTTTTAATTATTATTCTTGGTGCTATATTGTTGTGTTGTCCATGTAGTTTGCAAAAAATTGATGGTGTTCAATTGGACGGTTTTAAGAATAAAAATTTTAATTTTTTGCAAGCATTATTTATTGCATGTTCAGGATTTTCAAACACAGGATTAACACCAGTTGTAATCTTTAAATATTTTAATTGATTTGGTCAATTTATTTTGCTTATTATCATCGAAATCGGAGGAATGGGAGCTTTTGCTCTATCATTTTGAGTGTGATGTTTAATCAAAAAAATTTTTAGGAGAATAGAGAAAAAAAATATTAAGATTCTACAAATTCTACAATCTGAACGAGGTGGGAATTGTCTTTCTGATTCATTTAGAGTTATTTCAATCGCTTTTACTTTTTTATTTTGTATTCAAATTATTTTTGCTTTTATTTATAGTTTTTGTTTTTGTTTTATTCCTGCATATCAGCAAAAAGGAATTGACGAAAATAATGGAAATTTTATTTCTTATAACGATTATACGCAACCATTAAAATCTTTTGGTAATTATGGTTATAGTTTGTGAGTTGCACTTTTTTCAAGTGTTTCAGTCGTAAACAATGCTGGTTTTGACATTATTTCTACATCTTCACTCTCTCCATATCGTAATGATTTAGGGACAATATTACAATTTTTTATTATGATTGAACTAATTATTGGTGGTCTTGGTCATTTTATTATTTTCGAATTTGTCGAAAAAATTCGTTACAAGCGAAAAGGTTTATCTTACCGATTATCATTGTTTACAAAACTATCATTATTTATGTATATTTTTGTTGGTCTCATTGGATTACTTTTTTCTTTTTGATTTGAATTATTTGAAAAAAATAATCCAAAATCAATTATTGGTTTTGAATGTAAAAATTTTGAATTTGGTAAGAATGTTATGTACAATAAATGTTTTTGTATTTTTTACAATGTTGTTGAGTGTCGAAGTCTTGGAATGAATTCGATCGATTGTCGTGCACTATCAGAATGGTCTAAATGAGTGTTTAATATTTCAATGTTAATAGGCGGTGCTCCATCATCAACAGCTGGAGGAATTCGTGTAACGACAATAGCACTTATTTTTGTTACAATTTGAAATAAGTTATGCGGACGAAAAGAAATTATTTTTTTCAATCACACGATCGATAAAAATATTGCTATTGAAGCTTTTATGCTTTTAGTTATTTCAATTATTTTAGTTTTTTTTGGAACACTAATTTTTTGATCATCATTACCTTCTGATCCAACATTAAGTATTCAAAAAAAATACACTTTTACTGATGTGTTTTTCGAAAGTGCTTCGGCATTTGGGACAGTTGGTGTTTCAATGAGTTACACATCAATTGCAAAATGATGAGGTTTACTAACTTTAACGATTTTGATGTTTATTGGACAATTAGGTATTACTAACACGTTGTTGTCATGAACAAAAAATAAACCCAAATATGACAATGTTATTTTTTCATACGAAAGCATAAAATTACAATAATTTTTATTTGGCGTCCACAAATGGAATTGAACCATTAACCTATAGCTTAGGAGGCTATCGCTCTATCCAATTTGAGCTATGTGAACAATAATAAATTATAATCTCAAATAAGTAGCACTTGATTATTCATTCAATTGCACTTCTATCGTTAGTTTGATTTATAGTTATCGAGTGATGAAAAATGAAAATTAATCATAAAGTTTCTATTCATGCTTACAAATATGATGGTTGTTTATATAGGACATTTGAATTTCCAAAAATAATTTATGTCGATAAAAAAATTACCATTTTAAGTCTAAATAAAACAAGAATCATTAGTCAAGGAAAAAACAATAAATTTTACCATTCAAGTGGTAATAAGGATAGTTTTTGAGTTATGTTTAATGACGAGTGGTACAACTTAATCATAACTTTTTGTCATAAAAAAAATAAAGCAATTTATTATTTTAATATTGCTTCACCATTTATTTATGAAGACGAGGCAATTAAATATGTTGATTTAGATTTAGATGTACGATTAATTTTTAATAAAAAAAAACAATCATTAATCATTAAAGTATTAGATGAAGATGAATTTAAGAAAAATTCGACAACTATGCTTTATCCAAATGAATTAATCAAGCAAACAATTAATGCAAAAAATAAACTTATTGATTTAATAAAAAAAACTAAATTTTTCTTCAAATACAATGAAGAGTTTTTTAAAAAATTTAATTTTAAGAATGAGTAACGATTTTACATTAATTAACAGTCGTATAAAAAAAATGATTGATAAAGGTCAATATCGCGAAGCATTGTCATTATTAATGGAAGAATCTAAAAACCCTTTATTTTCAAATAATCAACACTTACTAATTAATCTCCAAATTAAAAATTTAACACATTTATTAAACAGCAAGAGGAAAGTTCATTTATAAACTCTCTATCAAAAAGTCAATTAATCGATTTGTTTTTATCAAAAAAAAATAATCTTGAACTTCTCGAAGAGTTATTTAAAATTACAGAATATCTTCTTAGATGAACGGCTTGACAACACTTTAAAGATTAATTTTTTGAAAATTTTCAAAAATTATAATATCGATTATGATTTCGTTTTTTTAAATACAATGACGAAGTCAAAATTTAGAATTAATCCAAAAAACAATTTTAATTTGGATAATTATGGCAATCTTTTTAAATTAGCGACAGATTTGGAAATAATTTTTTATAAGGATGTTGCGAAAAGCAATATTGCCAAACAAATTATTAATCGAATATATACCCATTTTTTCAATGATTATGAAAAAATTGAGTATTCACCAGTAGTTCTTTTTGATCACATCGTGAATTTTATTGAGCATGCTTTTAATAGTAAATATCCAATTGATGAGAAATTTGCGATTTGGATAAAAAATATTCTTAACTAGTGTTTATGTTAACAATATAATTTAGAAAATATGAATACTAAGCATGCTATTAAAGATATTATTGTTGGTCTATCTGGTTGTACAAAGTTAGTTGATTTAATTTCACAACGAACGAAAATTAAAAAGGCAAAAATTTCAATTAACCATTTTGCAGATGGTGAATCATTTATAAAAATTTGTGAGTCGGTCAAAGGCAAACATGTTTATGTTATTCAATCAACATGTCCACCAGTCAATGAAAATTTAATGGAACTATTAATAACAATTGATATTTTAAAAAGATCATTTGTTAAACTAATAACTGTTATTTGTCCATACTATGGTTATGCAAGACAAGACCGTTTACTTTCAAAAAATGAATCACTCACTGCAAAGTTAGTTGCAAATTTATTGGAAAAATCGGGTGTTGATAATATGTACTTACTTGATCCGCACTCAAGTCAAATACAAGGTTTTTTTAATATTCCAAATGAGATTATTTCAGGGATTCATTTTTTGATAAACGAAATTAAAAAAAAGAATAACTTAAAAGATTTTGTTATTATCTCACCCGATTATGGTAGCGTAAAAAGGATAAAAAATTTAAGTGAAACATATAAAATTCCAATGCTAATCATTAATAAAAATCGACCAAAACCAAATGTTGTTGAAATTATTAATATTTTGGGAGCAGATATCAAAAACAAAAATTGCTTAATAATCGATGATATGATTGATACTGGTGGTACAATTATTACCGCTTGCAAAACATTAAAAAAAATGGGTTGTAAAAAAATTATTGTTGGGTGTATTCATGGTATTTTATCAGCTAATGCTGTCGAAAAATTTAATTTAGCCTATGAAGACAAAATAATTGACCAACTATTTATTTCTAATTCGATAGACTCAATCTATGCGAAAAAAATTAAGAATTTACATATTGTTGATATTAGTCCACACCTAACAAAAAATATTTTTGATTAGTTTTGGAATCATTTATTAG
>JAFSSC010000004.1 GCA_017445805.1 bacterium | reverse complement strand
ATCGGGTGTTGATAATATGTACTTGCTTGATCCGCACTCATGTCAAATACAAGGTTTTTTTAATATTCCAAATGAGATTATTTCAGGGATTCATTTTTTGATAAACGAAATTAAAAAAAAGAATAACTTAAAAGATTTTGTTATTGTCTCACCCGATTATGGTAGCGTAAAAAGGATAAAAAATTTAAGTGAAACATATAAAATTCCAATGCTAATCATTAATAAAAATCGACCAAAACCAAATGTTGTTGAAATTGTTAATATTTTGGGAGCAGATATCAAAAACAAAAATTGCTTAATAATCGATGATATGATTGATACTGGTGGTACAATTATTACCGCTTGCAAAACGTTGAAAAAAATGGGTTGTAAAAAAATTATTGTTGGTTGTATTCATGGTATTTTATCGGCTAATGCTGTCGAAAAATTTAATTTAGCCTATGAAGACAAAATAATTGACCAACTATTTATTTCTAATTCGATAGATTCAATCTATGCGAAAAAAATTAAGAATTTACATATTGTTGATATCAGTCCACACCTAACAAAAAATATTTTTGATTAGTTTTGGAATCATTTATTAGGATTCATTTTTATATTTCAAAATAATTTTTTCAATGTAAATAAATTGTTCATATAATTTTTCCTTGCTGATTGTTGTTTTTGAAGTGGTTATTGTGAAGATAATATTACTTAGACCTCCACAAATTCATAGTGCAATTAATTGCTTTTGGAATGCATTACAATAAAGTTTTAGTTGGTCAACTTCTTGGTAAATTAATAGCTTAATTATTTTCGTAAAAACATCAATGTATGTCCCCTTACCTCCCTTTATTTGCAATTAATTCTAGACTATTACTAAAAATATCAAAGAATTCATATGTGAAATCGATTATTACACGTGTAAAATAATTAATCAATTCTGCTAACGATTTTGGTTTAAATTTTTTTGGAATTGGCAATCAATTAATTAATCTTTCTTTTATTAGTAATGCAATTAAATCATTTTTATTATTGAAATGATGATAAAATGTTACTAAATTTATTTTTGCTTTGTGACAAATTTCGTTCACTTTAATATTTGTTTTGCGATAAACCTTTTTTTGTAATAATTCAAAACATGCTTTCATTAATGCTTGTCTTGTTTTTATAATTCGTAAATCTAAAAAATCTTCCATATTATTATTTTCTCTATTATTTATCTTTTTATAATTGAATAATGATAAACAAGACGGTAAAAGTTTATGTTTATAGAATTAGACATGATTATTTAAGCAGCATAAATTGGTTTAATAAATATCGCCTAAGACAAATAGATCAATGCCTTAATAATGCAATAAGACAACAAAAAATTTATAGTTGATTATTGTTAAATTATGCCGTACAAAAGGAGTTTAAATATGATATTGTGAAACAAAAAAAATTTAAATTAATCAATAATTGTTTTTGGAAATATAAGAATTATTTTTTTTCTATTACACATCGTGATGAATATGTTGCCATCGCAATATCGATGCATAAAATTGGTGTTGATTTGGAATTATTTAATAAAAAATTATTTAAGAAAAATATTTGAAATCGAATTGCTAGTGAAAATAAAAATTTGAAATATTCACCTTTATCTTGTTTAATCCTATGAATTAAAAATGAAGCTTTTTTTAAACAAGCATCTTCAAAATATATTGCATGATCAAACAAAAAAAATGATGAAGAAGTTACAGTAGTAAATATCAAGAGCACAAAAATATGATTAGCAATAACATGTAATAAAAAAAACTTAAAATTAGTTATTGATATTTAAAGTATAATAAAGCATATCGAACTTAAACTTGTAAATTTTAATTTGAAGTTATTTTAATAATTTATTAAAAATAAAATTAACAAAATTTTATTCTCTATATGCAAATGCAAGAAACTAACCCAACAAAAATATTAGCATTAGGTGGAATCGAAGAAATTGGCAAAAACATGTATGTTTTTGAACATGGTGATGAATTATTTATCGTAGACTGTGGTAACAAATTTTGTGATGAAAATAAATTACCAGGTGTTTCATCGATAATTTGCTCATTTGATTATTTATTGTTAAATAAAAAAAAAATCAAAGGTTTAATAATTACCCATGCGCATGAGGACCATATTGGTGGAATTCCATATTTACTTAAGACAATAAATATTCCTAATATTTATGCTAGTTCATTATCACTTTTGATCATTAAACATAAATTAAAGGAACACAACGATATTAAACAACCAAAATTTATCGAGATAACTGATGACTTTATTATTAAGGAGAAGCATTTTACAATTGATTTTTTCCGTGTTTGTCACTCGATTCCGCTATGTTATGGTGTTTGTCTACAAACTCCAAATGGTAATATTGTCACATGTGGTGATTTCCGTTTCGATTTTTTCAATAAAATGGAACAAACAAACATTCATAAAATATGTGACATTTCAAAGCGCGGTATTGATTTGTTACTATGTGAGACAACAAACGCTGAATCATTAGGTTTTAGTACTTCAGAATACTTAATCATAAATGAAATAAAAAAAAGATTGATGAATGCAAAAGGTCGTGTTTTAATTACAACATTTGCATCTAATTTAAGGCGAATTGAAAATATTATCGAAATAGCAAAAAATCTTAAAAAACGAATTTGCATTATTGGAAAATCAATGGAAACAAACATTAAATCATCGATTCAATTAAATTTAATTAAGACATTTAAACAAGATTTTGTTGAACCAGCCGATATTAAAAATATTGCTGATCGTGATTTATTAATTATTTTGACCGGTTCACAAGGTGAACCCAATGCGGCTCTAAATATGATGGCTAATGGTCGTTATCCACATATTGTTTTAAAATCTTCGGATACATTACTAATGTCATCTAATCCTATTCCTGGCAATTTTGATCAGGTTGAGCAACTTTTAAATCGTTTATATAAATCAGGAATGAAAATTTATGTTAATTCAAAAAAAAATAAGTTACATGCTTCTGGTCATGCCTCACAAATTGAGTTAGAATTAATGGTTAAATTAATTAATCCTAAATACATTATTCCGATTCATGGTGAATATAGAATGCTTGCCGCTATGAAAAGTAATGTTTCCATTGTTGGTTTTGAAAAAGAAAAATATATTCAAGTTACCAACGGGCAAATTGTCGAATTATTAAATCATCAAGTAAATGTAACAAATAATTTTGTTAACACTGATGAGGTTTACATTGATGATAATAAAACAAATGTTGATAATTCGCGTGTTTTAATTGCACGAAAAATCTTATCAACAGACGGTATTTTTAATGTAACTATTTTGATTGATCGGAATACCCATAAAATAATTGGAATTCCAAAATTAATTACACGCGGTTGTTTTTATGCAAATTCGTATATTAATTTGCTTCATAAAATTGAATACTCGATTCGCGATAATATTGAATCAGAAATGAGTAAAAACCCAAAGCCAATTGATAATTTAAGAATTCGTAAAATTGTTGAACAAACAATTACATATTTTATTTATAAAAATAAGCACAAGAAGCCTTTAGTTCAAACAACAATTTTTGATGTGCATCCATGATAGGATTATTTATTTTTTTATAATTTTTTTATGTTTTCAAAGGTAATCATCGATATTTTCGTCTAGTTTTATTTTTTCAATTTTTTCTTTATTATCGGTTTTGCTAGAACAAAATTTAATTTCTAAGAATAAAAATAAATAAATAATGGCAATGCAAATAAAAAGAAGAATAAGAACATTAATTATATTGCTATATTTCCCTATTTCACTTGAACTAGGATCGTTTTTATTTTTTTGGTAAAAGCAATTAGGACAACAATTTGTAAAATTGCCATAGACTGAAAAATTACGATGGTCCACACCGCATGTAAGAAAAGGAATAATTAGTACGTAAATTAAATAACAAAAAGGGTATATTAATCAATAAAAGAAGGATTTGATGACTTTATTTTTTTGTATTTGTTTTTTGTAATTGTTGAATTTGGCATTGATAATAAACAAACTAATCATAAACATTGGATTTATTTCAAAAAAGAAAACATATTGGCAAATATCAATGGTTTTTTTAAAAATCAAAATATTTTGTTGTGTATAGTCAAATTTTATTGCATCATAAAAAATATTAAAAATCATTCATGAATTAAAAAAGATTAAATTTATTGCCGCATATGCAGCAATACAACACAATAAATTTCCTTTTTTAAAAAAATTTAATTTTTGTTTTAAAAAATAAATAATGTAAACAATGCCAAATAAAATATTACATTGTTGTGTGTAATATGTCAATGAAGAGTATCAAATTTCTCTAAAATCACCCTCATTAATTTTTATTTCGTTTATCCATTGTAAAACTAAAATCAATATAACAACAATTTGTAAAAACAAACCAAAAAGAAAATAATTTGTAAGCAGTTTACTATGCTTTGCAAGCGGATTATTATTATAAAATCAATATTTGATATTTTTTGGATTCATTTAGTCCTAATTCATGTTTATTTTATTACTTTAATCGGCAAATAAAAAATATTTTTATATATGTACAAAACTTATCAACATTTTTTGTTGATAAGTAGAAAGATAAGTGAAAAAATTAATTAATTTTCGAATTTTATATTTCCTCGTAATGTCAATTTTTATGTTAGTATTTTTACGTTTAGAAAAAAAATATTTTTTTTTCTCAAATTTTATTTAAACGGTTATATTAAAAATATTCCAAAGTTACTTTTTTAACTTTTTCTAAAAAATGGGTTTTGTTTTATATCGTGTTAGTAATAGAGATGATTTTAAATTGAGTACAAATTTTTTAATTGATTTATATACGCCAATTATTGGCAATCTTGCTACAAGTTTTTATATGTTATTGTGCAACAACTATCTTTATTTGTCAAAAAATCGAAATTTGTCATTTAATTTCCAATCAGCATGCCGACAAATTGGTTGTTCTCTTGAACAGTTATTTATCGCAAAAAAGAAGCTTGAAGCAATTAAATTGATTGACACATTTATTTTTATTGAAAATAATTCCAATAATAATTTATGCCAAATCATTGTTAACTCCCCATTAAATTTTTTTGATTTCGTTTCTAATCAAAAATATAAAGCATTATTAATCGATAAAATCGGTATTGAAAATTATCAATATCTTGAATATAAATATTTGCCATCAACAATTTATAAAAATTTATTAAACATATCGGAATCTTTTGATAATGTTTTTTCTGAAGAAAAAATAAAAGAAATCAATATTATTGATTTTGAAAAAATTTATACGGATTTATTCAAGTTATCGACAAAAAACATTTTTATATCAGATGAGTGTAAGGGAATTATTGAAAGTGTATATTTGAAATTCCCACTAACACTAACAATCATAGAAAATGTTATTTTAGACTCATTGGACAATGTAAATGATAAAAATATATTTTCATGCAATCCAAAATTTCTAATTTGTAATTTGAATAAAGTTATCATGAATTCGTCATGTTCGAATCAATTAAAAGACAAATCCAATTTTATTAGAGTCAATCGTTCGGTTAATTTGTTTACATCAACAATTTCTGATCTTGATTCGCAGAAAATAATTAATGATTATAAGTTGATTAATGCTGAACAATATTTATATTCGATTTTTAAAAAAAATGTTTCTATTTTTGAACGTAAAATTATTGGTATTTTAAAAGAGCAATATTTGTTAAAAGACGAAGTAATCAATGTAATAATTGATTTTAGTCTTTACAAAACCAATGGGAGATTAAACAAAAAATATATTTTTAAAATCGCACAAACATTTAATGGATTAAATATTAATTCTTGCGAATCAGCAATTGAACATTTTCGTAAAAATATTTCTTTGAATTCTATTGATAATACGATGGATGCCAATGATGTAAAATTGGAGCACATATAAATGTTTCATTCTGTTAAAAAGGAATCACATTTAAAAGAAAATTTTGATAAATACTTTAATTTAGAAATGATTAGGCAATTAAATTTATCAAATGAAGAAAAAAATAATTGAAAATATGTTGTCAAATATATTTATAACCAAGAAGAAAAATGCAATCACTTGCCACGCGATAAGTGTTACAATTCTTCTTTTATTCATATTATTCTAAAACGAAATTTTAAAACTAAACAATTGTATTTATCAAGTTTTTTTTGTCCTAAAAAAAATTTATTATCAAATTATTTGATCCGTGAATTTCCCAACAATAAATTATTGTTATCACTCAGCGAACCTACAAGGATTACGATTAAAATAGATGAAAAAAAAATTAATGATTTTCTATTAAAATCGGTTAACGACAACACCGAAATCGGTTTATATTTATATGGTGTAACGGGGATTGGTAAAACGCACAAAATCATTAGTTATTGTAATGAAATGACTTATAAAAATAAGAAAAAAGTAGCATATATTTTTTTACCACAATTTGTTGGTGAAATTAAAAATAACTTTTCTGAAAATCCATCAAATAATAAGACATTGATCACTAATTGTTGTGTAGCTGAAATTCTTGTTCTTGATGATTTTGGTGCTGAATATGCATCAGCTTGGTTCTATTTAAATGTTCTTTTGGTTATCTTTAATTATCGTTTTGAAAATAACAAGAAGATTATTTTCATTTCTAATTTTGAACCAAAAAAGATTGTAAACATCATGAAAAAAAAATTATTGCTTAATTCTTCGTCAAAATTTGATCGTGAGAATATTGATGTCATTGTTAGTCGACTAGTTGACCGCATGTGGAAATTATTTGATTTTAAGGTTGCATCCTATAACACAAAATCACGACGAACAAATAAAATATCATAATTTCTATCTTTTTTACCAATTTTATATTTGAAGATAAGAACAAGAATTAATATTACACAACAAACAAATAAATACGAGTGTGGTGTGTGTGTTTTGACATCACTATATAACTATTACTATCATTCTAAACAAATATCCAAACAACAAATTCTTGATAAGGCATCGATCAATGAAAATGGATTAACAATTTTTGATTTTGAAATTCTAGCAAATAAATTTAATCTTGAGACAGATAGTTATGAAATTAATTGGACTGAATTTGAGAATTTAAAAGTTTATCACCCTTTTGTTTGTCTAATAAAATCAAAATTTGAAAATAATCATTATGTTATTGTTGTTAAGAACAAAAAACATATTTTCGTGTATGATTCGTGTTATTTCAAACCCAAGAAATATTCATACGCTAACTTTCGTAGAGTCTTCTGTAATGTTCTGATCTTTATAAAAAAACAACAAAAATTAGTTAAAAAAATAAAAGTCTTTCAAAAAAATATTTTTTTTGATTGAGATTATAAATTTTTCTTCATATCATTTCTTCTAGCATGTGTTTCGCACATGCTCTTATTATTAAATTCATCATTCTTAAAATGAGTAATTGATTTTGCAATAAGCAAAAAATCTATACAAAATTTATTTATTATTGCAATAAAATTTTTATTAATAAGTGTTATTCAAAATTTATTTGATTACATACATAATTTATATTTTAGAAAACACTTACGAAGTTGTTGTCTAATCATCACAGATAAAATCTTAAAATCATTATTAAACAAGCAAGTGAATTTTAATTACAAGTTTGATTTAAAATGATTAGATAAAATTGATGAATGCATTTTCACATTAGCTAATTATTTTATTATCGATTTAAATAAACACATTTCAAACATTCTAGTTTTGTGCCTTTATACATGTATTCTTTGCTCAGTACAATGAAACATGATAATTTTTATTTTTCTATTATTTTTTGTTGAGGTAATAGTTACTTTCATTAAACATTGAAAGAAACAAAAAATTTATTCATCTTTTTTAGCGAGTGAAAACAAAACATTAATGAACATTTCGAGAATTAAAAACTTATTTTCTAATCAAATTTGACCAACAAAATTTAATTACTATACCACTAAATTACGTGAAAATTATTCAAATATTTATAAAAATTTTAATGATTTAAATGTCTTTTCATCTAATACATGTTTATTTGAAAAAATAACAAAAACATTTATTGAGATAATTTTTATCACATTATTTAGTTATTCATTTATCAAAAATGATTCATTGTCATTTGGTAAACTATCTTTTTTACTAACTAGCATACAAATTATTAAATATTTGTTTAGTGAAATAGGGAATTATTTTTTAGAAAAAATAAAAGTAAATTTCTTTTTAAATATTTATAGTGACATCATTAGTGTTGGTAATTTATCATCGAATAAAAAGATGGATAACAATCATATTCTTGATAAGTGCAGCAAAATAACTTTTAAATTAGGTAACGAACATTTTGTGGTTTACAAAAACCAATATAATCGAATCCGAAATTTTCAACTTGTTTTAAAAAAATGTAATTCTATTATTGTCAATAATAAAGAATATTCACCTCATACAAAAAGTATTTGAAAAAATCTAATCATCTTCAACGAAAATATAGAATTATCAGTCGATTATTTTAAATATTTGTACACAAATAATTTTCACATTTATGATAAGTATTTAAAATTATTCAAGATTAATATCGCTAACTCATATTTAACATTCCGTCAACGATTTTTTCTTAATTTTCTTTGCTTGTTGAATGAAAAAAATAAGATTATTATCTTTGAAAAACCTGAATGAAAATTCGATTTAAGCAATAAAACTGTTAAAGAAATTTTTCATCAAATTAAACAAAGAAATTCAATTTTTATTTTAGAAGATAATGTACATACATAGAAATATCACAAGAGGCTTTTTTCTAATAATTTTCTTGTTTGTTTTTGAAATTTTATTATTATCAATTTTAAAAATACAAGTTATTGTTAATACCACAATATTTGCGGAAAGTTCATCATTATATATTGTGGTGAGTAAAAAAGATGCACAATATATTCAAAAAAATAATATTCAAAATGTCGAAATAAAATATGATAACAAAAAATATAGGAGTAAAATATATTTTCAAGAAATTGTTGACGGCTTGTATTTGTATTATCTAACGAATAGTAAAATATTTTGTAAAAAATCAATGGAAAATATTACATTAATAATCGATGAAGCAAACTTATATCAATATTACTATCGAAAAATGTAGAATAGTCATAATTTTTTAATTGGTGTGCCATATTGGAGTTGAACCAACAACCTTTTGATCCGAAGTCAAATGCTCTATCCAATTGAGCTAATGGCACATGTTTTTTAATCGTTCGATTAAATTCCTTTTTAAATTAGCAAAACCACTTGGTGTTGGAATAACATTTTTATGTCATTTCAAATATTTGGGATGAATTGCTTTATATGATAAAAAAATTTGATTCGCTTTTTTCTCAATTATTAAAAAATCGTAATTTTTATTTTTAACGAAAAAATTTGCCAAATTCTTTACGATATAATCGCTGACATTTGAGATGTGACAAAGTCCAACAAGACCATCAAACATGGCTAAAATATATGTTTTAGTAATTTTGACTACTTTAGCATTAACAATTGAGTTAATTGTAACAAAATTAACCATAAAATTACATTTAAATTATAAAATAAATGATTCGCATTTTATTAAAACAATCTATTACTCAGAAAAGAAAAAAATTTCCATTTTTTTATACATTTTTAATTTGTGGAATGATTTTTCTTGCTCTTAATAAAAGCATTGTTTATATTTGTTTTTTACCATTACTATTGTTTTTTATTATTAAAAGTAATTCGAAAGGAAAAGTCGTGATGTTTACGATCATTTCCATTTATATTTTTCTTTTATTTTTATTTGGACAATATAGCTTATTTACTAAACTTACAGTATGGTTAAAACTATGATTCAATTTCTCACTACGCGATAAAATATTTTCATTCATTGAGAACAATTACGATAGCAATGTAGCACAATTTATAAATTTATTTATTTTCAATTGCAAAAATTTTGAAACTACTCTTTTTTATCGCAAAACAATAAAACTCGGTATCGCATGAATTATTTGTGTTAGTGGTTTTCATCTTCAATTAATAAAGCGAGCAATTTTATTAATCATGCCGCGAAAAAATAAAATTATTGGAAATGTATTTTGTGGTATTTTCTTAATGTTTTATGCATATATGATTAATTTTTCATATTCATCAATGCGCATTGTTTTTCAATTTATTTTTTCACATTTTTTTCATAAGAATAAAATTAATAAGATCGAATCACTGGGTTTTATCGGTATCTTAATTTGTATTTTAAATTCCAATTGTTTTATAAATTTTGGTTTTATCTTAATGATGGTTAGTTGCTATGGGATATATTTCATTTTGTTACTAAAAATAAATAATTCATTTGTACAAAGATTTTTGATTTCATTGTATGTGAATTTATTAAATTTACCAATCATCTCGCAAATAAATAATTCTATCTCAATAATGACAATCATTAATTCACTCATTTTTTCATCTATTTTTCCATTTATCTATATCTATTTCCTAATTTTATGTGAATACCTATTTTCATCATCGTCCATGAAAAAATAATTTTTTTCACTAATTTTTTAATTAATTCCTTTTTAGAAATTAATTATGTAATATTTCTTCCTAGATTTAATGATTGGCAAATAGTTACATACTCAATATTTGTTATTATTTTATCTAAAATTATTCATGAGAAAATTAACCACAAATATATAATTTATCAATAATGGTTAGATTTTTTTATAGCAATGAAATCGATGCAGTAGATTGGAAAATTAGAAAGTTTTGCTTTGATAATGATCTACTTCCATATAGGTTTGATTCTTCTTCCACATTTGGTGATATTGAGAAAAAAATTTTTCAATTAGATGTATTTAGTAGTGAAAAAAATGAATTATATATAATAGATTTTTCAAAATTGGGCACTGGTAAAGAAAGTGTCAATTTTCTCTCCAAACTAGTAAATTCCCAAAAACAAATAATTCTTTTTTATAAAGGTAATTATCTTGATAAGAGGTTAAGCGATAAAAATGGAATTATTGTGGAAAAAATTCGTCCTTTTTCATGGCAAGATAAAAAAGAAATTGTATCTTTTTTTTTACGCCAAAATAATGTAAAAATATCTGAACATGATATTGAATATATGTGTTTAAATTTATTAGCTAACCATCATTTTATTGAAAATGAAATTAGTAAAATATCGCTTTTGAAAAAAAATTTTTCAATCGATGCATTGAATATTAAACACATATTATTCGATTGTTTTAATGCAAATGCTTTTAAAATTGTTGATTTTTGGTTACAAAGAAATTACAAAAATTTACTTAAGACTTTAAATGAAACAACTTACAATTCGTCGCAAACTCAATGAATCATTCAAATATTTATCACGAGATTAATCCAAATAAAGATGTTTATTTTAGCGGTTGAAAATGGAGTTGATGAAACAACTATTGCCAACAATCTACAACTATCTTTTTTTCAACAAAAAATTTACAAAAATTTATATTTGTCCAAAAAAAAAATAGACTCAATTAATAAAATTTTGGTAAAATTATGAAACCTTGAAATTGGAATAAAAACAAATGAAATTAATTCTTTTTTTTCTTTTGTTAAAATTTTATTAGACGATCGTTATGACAAATGATAATATGACATATGAAAAATTAGCGAATTGAATATATTGCATATTACATAATGATTCGATAAATTTTTTCACACATGATAAAAGATTCATTTCTTTATTCGAAAAGGAATTATTTTTTTTGTATTGTCTCGAAAAAAAATACTCTAAGAACATTGATTTAGGAAATAAATTCTTAGTAAAGTCACTAATCCAAGATTACAATCAAAAAATAGGTAAAAATTTTGTTTTGCCACTTGGAACAAGAGTTGATTTAAATAATCTTGACGATGAAATTAATTATTTATTTGTTTATTGTCGTAATGTTTTTAAAGTTGATCTAAATGAATTAGCAAAAAATAGTAATTTATCAAAGCAAAAAACAATAGAAATAGATCAAGCGAATAATCTTTTAGAAAATAACAAACAACAAACATTTAATTTTGGCAATAACACTAATATGAAAATTTTAGAACAAATTAAACTTGGTAAAATTTTTATTTATACATCGCGTCCAAAGATTATTCCAATTTTAAAGAAGATTTTTTCACTTTTCTTGTTAATTAATATATTTCTCATAATTTTCATGATAATTATTTCTATTCGGATTAATGGTTTATACTTGGGTAGCGATAGTACAATTGATACACAATGAAGCATTATTAATTATTTTTTTCTTCTCTTCATTAATGTTACTTTTTTTTTGAAATTCATTCCGGAAGTTGTGAATAATCAAAATGATAATACAAAATATTATTTTCAATGACGTTCAGCATTATTAATTTTTGCAATTAATTTTTTTTCATTTATCTATGTAGATTTTAATCAATTCAAAGAGATTGAAAATTATGACAAATCGCAATTAGAGGATCGTTTTTTATATTTGTCACTTGTTTCATATTGATATGTTTGACTTATGATAATAATAGTATTGATTGGTATTTTTTTAGTGATTATGCTAGCAATACATTACAATCCTAAAAAAGATATTGCAATGATTAGAAAATTAATTGAACAACAAATTAGCGAAATCGATAAAAACAAGGAAGATGCAAATTAAATTTATAAAAACAAAAAAAAATATTAAAAAATTCTTTTTTCCGATTAGTAAACCTTTTTCATCAGTAAAAACATTGACGTTTATAGCGATTATTTTTACTTTATATATATTTTTAGTTCTTTGCACAATGTATTCAGTTCTTAATTTTTCGATTCCATGAATCCCAATTATGGTCTTAGGATGATATCTAGGACCAATTTACAGTTGTTTTTTAACAATAATTTTTGATAACATTCGCTTTTTTTTATTATCACAAGTGGGGGGATTATGATTTTGACTATATGCGATTCAGGCGCCATTAGTCGCATTAATATCCGGTTTATTTGGTGGATTATTTTATTATCGAATCAACTCAATCAAGTCATTTTGCTCAAAATCAATAATTTTTGATGTGATATTTAATAATTTAATTGTCATTAGTTTTTTCATTTTTACAACATTTATGTTGTTATCTTTTGTTAATAATTCGACTAAATTTAAAGGAAGTGAAAAGATTGAAACTTTTTTTTTTAAATACATACAAATGAATTGCCATAAGCCTTCTTACTTTTGGTCTAGTTAGTTTTGAGACAATTATTATTATTAATTTTAGGTGCAATCTACAAAAGAAAAAAGATTTTATTTCTCAAATATTAATTTTATGTTATTGCAGTTCATTAGTTTTAGTGATAATGTTTATTTTTCCTTATGTTTTACAACCAATTGCAACGATTGAATATTGCAAATATTGTGGTTTTTCTAATAAGTCATTTTTATTTTATTTAATTCCGCAAACATTTCGACAATCCATAATTGTACCAATTGAAATTTTCGTTTTAAAAACAATTATTTTACTTGCTCAAAAGCAATTTAATGAAATTAATGATCAGATTAATAATCAATGGAAGAAATAGTGATAATATATAATTAACATGGGTGATCTTGATGGCAAAAGTTATTGTTAAAAATGGTGATTTAAATGATGCGATGAAAAAGTTTACAAGGATTCTAATTGAAACAAAGAAGGCTTATCTTCCTCATACTTTTTATCTTCGTCCAGGATTAAAAGCAATAGAAAAATCAAAAAATGCACAGCGAAAAAAATACAAATAATTTCTTTATTCTTTTAATTAAGTTTTTTTTTTATTATCTTTCTTGACCTTTTGTTTTCATTGCACTAGGTTTTAATTTATTGAAAGTTAAAAAAATGTGAAAAAAAACAAAAAAAGCGAGCGATGTTTTTTTTGTCACTGACATTCATAAGATCGTCTATAAAATTTTTAAAAAAGTTGCATATTTAAAAAATTTTGAAGTTGTTAAAGTTGGTTTTGAAAACATTTCAAAAAAACAAATGCTATTTTTACCAAATCATAAAGCAAATTGTGATCCAGTATGTGTTTTTATCGCATTATACGAGAGTGGATATTGCAATCCGTTGTCAATAATTGCAAAAAAAGAACTTTCACGTTTTAAATCAATTAGGAATGTGATGGGGTTATTGAACGGTATATTTTTAGATCGGCAAAACGGTCGAAGCATTTTACAATGTTATCATCGTGAAAATGAATTGATAAAAAAAAAATATTCAATTTTAGTCTTTCCTGAAGGAACACGTGTTATTGGTCACAATTTTACAAAGGATTTTAAGCCTACCGTATTAAAAGTTGCATATGAAAATCTAATTGCTATTGCACCAATTACGATTTATGGTTCTGATCAAAAAAAACGAAAAAAAGAAGGATTTAGACATAAAATTATTGTTACACTGAATAAACCTTTGCAACCTAATGTTTTTATCAACATTAAGCCGACAATATTGATGAATAATATTAAGGATTTGATCGTAAAAAAATATTTCGAAACAAAAGAAAATTTCGAAAAAAAATGATAAATTTTATTTACATCATTTGCAAAGTATAATTGTAGAAAGCATTTAAGATTTATGGAAAATAAAAAAATTGATTATACTGTCGAACAAATTGCTCAAATGAATGAGCAAGAATGACAAGATTTTCGCAAAGCACGTTGGGAGCAAAAATGCCAAGAATTTAGTGATGAGAAAAATATTCCAGATTGATTTTGACCAGCAAAAAAAGATGCAACAGATGGAATTAGGCAAAAGACATGAATTAAAAAATGTCATGCCTATGCTGATTCTTCGCAAATTGCTAGCTGATTCATCCCTGATAAAGATAAATATGTAGAATTTTTAAAAAAAAATATTGATCGTAAAAATAAATTTAAAAAGACAAATAACGAACAAAAAACAGAGTAGAATTTTATACTAAATCGAAGTAAATACCAATTATATTTGGTCCAGTATGAACCAAAAAAACGGTTGGAAGATTAATGATTTCTAGTACAACATTTGGTCAATTATTTTGGACCATTTTTTTTATGATTTCAAGATTATTATCATTATTATGTAAAACCAATATTCTATTTATTTTTTTCTTAGGGAAATTTTTTTCTAAATATTTAGAAATTTTATCGAAAAAGTTTTTATAATTTCTTGCAACTGCATGATAGATAAATAAATCATGATTAAAAAAAATCATCGGTTTTAAACCTAATAATTTCGTTATTGAACCTTTAAAAAGACCTAGTCTCCCACCTTTCATTAATCAAGAAATATCATTGACAATTGCAAAACCAAGACGATTGTTTTTAATTTTCTTTTCAAAAAAATCATTTAATAAATTTTTATCAATCCTAGTTGTTTCAAAATTATGTTTAATAAGTGATATATCTCAATTCAAACCAATGCAAAAATCTTTATATTGTATTACATTGATTTTTGGGAAATTTTTTTCAATAACTTTTCAGGTATCAATACAACTCGACAAACAACGACTTATCGGTAAAACATAGACTTCATCGTATTTTTCTGACATTATTTTGCAAGCTTCAATCATATCAGAAACAGGGGTTTGTGCTGTCGTAACATTAATCTTATCTTTTTGCTTGATGATTTTGTCAAAATCAAGGGTAAAATTTTTATCCGTATCGCGATAGATTTTATTAGTCTCATCATTGCTTATGTTAATGCATAATGGAACAACATAAACATCGTCATATTGATTTTGTTTAATACAACTCGCACTATCAACAATAAAGCCAATTTTTTTACTTTTGCAACTAATCATGAAATATATAATTATTAGATAATTATGTTAAATATATTTTATCAAAAAATCAATAATATTCCTACTTTAATGATTAATCTTTCTTCTTTAAAACATAATTTTATCAAAACGATTGGTGATATTACTTATGGTTATTTTGACGACAAAGTAGTTTTTATTAATATTTTAAATTTTATCTCCAATTCTTTGGGAAAAAAATTTGGTTTAGTTTTCCCTACAGATAAGATCATTAATGAAATTAAAACAATAACCAATCTTGACTTAAGCAAATATTTTGATAATGGGTTTAAGGTTGGTAAAATTCTTAATTGTCAAAAAATAAATAACTCTCACTTGAACTTATGTGATGTGACAATCGATAATAAAACAATAATTAATATTGTTTGTGGAGCAAAAAATGTTAAAAAAGATTTAAAAGTTGTTGTGGCGACAAAAGGAACAATGCTACCATCAGGAAAATTAATTGTAAAAACAAATTTGTTAAATTTCGAATCAAACGGTATGTTATGTAGTTATCACGAATTAAACCTAATTGAAAAAACTTTGGGAATTATTGAATTGGATGAAGAATATTGTGTTGGTAATTATTATTTTGCTTGTTATACTAATAAATAAAATTATTTGCCGACACAAAAATTTGCAAATAATTTTTCCAAAAAATCTAAATCACAATTTTCACCTAAGAGAAGATTAAAATTGTTATATATTTCGTACAAATTTTCGACAAGTAAATCGACTGGTTTTTTCTTCTTTGCCCCATTAATAAGAACATCAATAATTTCAAGATTTTTTTCCAAAATTCCAATTTCATTTGGAGTTTGCATAAAAGCTAAGTCAGTTTTTTCAAGACTTTGAACATTTATTTTGTTAATAATTTTATTTAGAACACGATTAATATTATCAAATTTACATGAGAAATTAAAACCGTTAAAAACTGTTTTTTTAGTTTTTAGATCAGATTTATTAACAATGATAATATAAGGTTTTTGCTTGACTAATTCAAATATTTCTTTTTCTTTTTTTGTTGTTTTT
>JAFSSC010000003.1 GCA_017445805.1 bacterium | reverse complement strand
TTTTTTTTGTTTTATCAACGATAAACAAAACCAAATCAGATTTTTTAATTTGATCAATTGATTTGTTAATTCCAATTTTTTCAAAATATTTAGCTTTTTCTCTAATGCCAGCAGTATCAATAAAATTGAATGTAATATTTTTATAATTTATTTGTCCTTCAACAATATCACGTGTTGTACCAGGAATATTAGAAACAATTGCTTTATCTTCATCTAAAATTTTGTTTAGCAAACTACTTTTACCAGCATTTGGAGCTCCGATTATTGCAATATTAAAACCATCCATAATTTTTGCTGATAGTTGCGAAAATTTTATCAAATTAATTAGCATCGATTTTATTGGCTTAATTTTTTTTAGCAAGATATTATTTGTTAAATTTTTATAGTCCTCATATTCTGGATAGTCAATGTTAACCTCAATATTACCAATAATTTTAAAAATTTCATCACGCATTTTTTCAATTTTAATTGATGATTTTTTATTTAATCCATTGTGAGCAATTTTCAACGAAGAGAAATTTTTTGATTTGATAATATTGTTTATTGCATTTGCTTGAAGCATATTTATTTTTCCATTAATGACAGCACGATATGTAAACTCACCATGTTTAGCATAGGCCGCACCATTTTTAATTAATAATTCAATAATTTTGTTTGTAACAAACAAACCACCATGACAATTTATTTCAATCATATTTTCTGCATTGTAACTATGCGGAGCAACAAACTTTAGCAACAAGACATCATCAATCATTTGTTTTTTATCATCAATAATTGAAACATGCTGAATTTTATATGGTTCTTTTATAATTTTTTCTTTTGTTATTTTTTGAACAATCTTGTAGCAATCATCACCCGAAACTCTAATCGTGTGAATAGCACAATTTAATGGAGCAGTAGAAAGAGCAACAATTGTTTTCATGTTTTATTTTTTTATTAGTTCTATTAAATTATTAAACAAAAGTGATTTATTTGGATATAAAAATAATTTTTCTTGATAGTCGACAATTTTCATTTTTCCTTCATTATTAACTTTTTGTTTAAAAATTTCTAAAAATAAATTTATTTCATCGTAATCTAATGATTTAAAAATTTTTAAAGATTTTAAAAAAGTAACAATGTTATTTTTTAGAAGCATTTCATTAATTAAACTATTAAATTCAACAAATTTAGACACCATATTTTTCAAATCGTTAAAATCATTAAAACAATTTATTATCGTGTTTTTTTCTTGTTCATTTAATTTTATTTTATTTAAGAAGGAGTTAATTTCATCATCATTTTTCGTAATAGTAATCGTTGCACAACGACTTTTAATTGTTGGGAGAATGTTTACATAATTGAATGTTGAAAAAATTATGTAAACACTTGGATCTTGTCTTTCAATAAATTTTAATAGGCAATTTAACACTTGTTTATTCGCAAAGTCAATATTTTTTATCACGAGAAATTTAATATTTTTTTCTTCAAGACCTGATTTAATGAATTTATTTTGCATATCAATAACATTATCTTTTTTTAAATCAATTTTTGCATCAAAGATTATTAAATCATAGTATTGATCTTGTTCGATTTTTTTGCATCAAGGACAATTACCACAACCATGATTAAGACAAACAATTGATTTCATAAATTGTTTTAGAAATAAAGTAAAGTTAGATAGTGGATATTGCTTTACAATAAGGGCATGCGACTTTTTTGGTAAATTAAAAAAATTATTTGTCATAAGTCTTAATCTTTTGTAAAATAATTTTTATAATCGAATCAGTATTTTTTTTGATTGTTTTTTTTGCATCAATAACAATTAAATTTTTTGGAAATTTTTTTGCCATTTCTAAATATCCTTTATAGACTTCATTGTGCATATTAAACGATTTAAGATCGAAGCGATTTTTTTGATGATTTCGTCGCTTAATTCTTTCTAAACAAATTTTTGGTTTGGCTAAAAGAAGAAAAATTAAATTTGGTCATATGTGGCCAAGAGCATGTTGATTAATAGCAATAATTTTTTTAAATCCAATATTATTAGCATAACCTTGATAAACCAATGAAGAATGGACAAAACGATCGCACAAAACAACATTATTTTTTTTTAAATGAGGTTTAATAAAATCATTTATATGTTGTGCACGACTTGCTGCAAATAATAATGCTTCTGTGATTGGTGTCATTTTATAACTATTTTTATTCAAAATTATTTTTCTTATTTTTTCACAAATTGGATTATTTGTTCCACCAGGTTCGCGTGTGATAAAAATTTTTTTTGGATAAAGTTTATTTAATTTCTTAAAAACTTCATTAATAATTGTTGTTTTACCGCAACCATCTTGTCCCTCAAAAGTGATAAACAAGCCTTTTTTAACATCCATTATTTAATGATTTTAATTCCGTTTAAATATGGTTGCAGAACATTAGGAATAATAATTGAACCATCAATTTGTTGGTAATTTTCAATTACTGCAGCTCATAGGCGATCAATTGCCAATCCTGAACCATTCAATGTATGAACATATCTATTTTTTCCATCAATATCTTTAAAACGTAATTTCATTCTTCGTGCTTGAAAATCAACACAATTAGAGCAACTTGATATTTCTTTGTAATTGTTATATGAAGGTAATCATACTTCGATGTCATATGTTTTTGCTGCACTAAATCCCATATCACCGGTACATAAAACAATTCGACGATAGGGTAGTTTTAATTCTTGTAAAATTTTTTCAGCTTGATTTGTCATAAACTCATGTTTTGCTCATGATTCGTTAGGATTAGCAAGAATTACCATTTCTGTTTTATAAAATTGATGTTGACGAATAACACCTTTAGTATCTTTTCCAGCTGAACCGGCTTCAGAGCGAAAACAGCAAGTATTAGCTGTTAGTTGAATTGGCAATTGTTTAAGATCTAAAATTTCATTTGCATGAAAATTTGTTAATTGACATTCAGCAGTTGGTGATAAAAAAAAACCATTTGTTAATTTAAATAAATCTTGTTCAAATTTCGGTAGTTGTCCGGTACCAATTAATACATTGTGATTTACAATAACCGGTGGTAAATATTCGACAAACCCTGCTTCAACATTTTTATCTAACGTGTATTGAATCAAAGCCCGAAATAATTTTGCTCCATAGTTTGTGTAACATGTAAAACGAGATCCAGCTAATTTGCTTGCATGCTCAAAATCAACGAGTTTATTTATTTTACCTAGAATTCAATGTGGTTTAGGTTCAAAGTTAAATGTAGTTGGTTGTCCTCATTTTTTAATTATTTTATTATCATTTTCATTTTGACCATTAGGGACTGAATCATCAGGTAAATTTGGAAGAGAGAGAAGCAAAACATCAATTTCATCTTTTAATTTTTTTGACAATTGCTCATTTTCAACCACCTTGCTTTTCAATTTAGACATTTTTTTAATTATTTCATTAGCCTCATTAGTTTTATGTTGGGCAAAAAAATTATTTATTTCTTTATTGGCAATATTTTTTTGTGCATTTATTTTTTCAATTTCATTCAATAATTCAAGATATTTTTTATCTTTTGTAAGAATTTCAATAACAAAACTCTCTCATTTTTTATCACGCCTAATTAATTTATTCTTTGCTTCTTCGTAATTTTTACGAAGATAATTAATATCCAACATTTTGTTTTACTAATCTTATGAAATTATATTGTTATAAAACATATAATAAAATGAGTTTAACGAGAATTATTTATTTAATTTATGGCAAAGCAAATTATTATTAATTTATCTGATGAAGACTATCAAGAATTGTTAAAACAATACGAACAATTAAAAAAAATTAATCTTGATAAAAAGAGTGAAATTTCATCATTGAATTCGTATTTACAAAAGATTATTGAATCAATTATTAGAACAAACCGAAAAATTGACTTTAGTTCGATAATGAATAAAAAGTTGACTGAATTTTTTGAAAAAATAAAAGATTTTTCAAGTCTTAGTGACCTAAAAGAAATGTTTGAATCTTATAGTAAAAAAGAAGAAAAAAAACCTGATAATAGCGACGAAGAAAAATATAAAAGTTAATTTATATTTACAATGGTGTTAGACAATGCTTCAAGCGTGAAAAAATTTCCTTTTGCTAATGTTAAAGATCGTTTATTAGCGAAATTATTAGATATTTTTTTTCTTTCAACAATTTCACTATTACTTGGTTTTTTAATTTTTTGTTTTGATAAAAATTTTGTTTGATTTAGTACATGGGAAAATCTTGATTCTTGGCGTTATCTTATTTTTGGTTTTGTGATATATTTAATTTATTTTTTTTGGATGTTATTTTTTCCTTTTTTTTTCAATTGACAAACAATTGGAATGAAAATTTTTAAATTAAAATTTTTTAGTTTTAAAAAAAATAAAAAGCAGGTATTGAAACAATTGATTGTGCATGATTTATTCATTTGAGAAATTACGATTAATATTTCATTAATTCTTTCTTTCTTTTTATTTTTTTTAACAAAAAAAAATAGTAAAGAATTATTAGATGGAGTAAATTTACTTTTTGCAATGCAAAGAAAAAATAATAATTTGTTTTTTTATTTTGGGTTAGCTTTTGGTGTTCTATATTCATCTAGTTTTTTTGTTCTCTGCTTTATCATAATTGGAATTTTCTTATGTAATAAACATCCTGCTTTTCATGACAATATTAGTAATTTATACATAATAAAATTAATTCCTTTCGATACGAAGAAAGAATACAATGATAAAAACGATGAATGTAACAAAATTGATTTACCTGGAATTATTGTTTTAAAATCGTTGGACGAAATATTGGATGATAATAAAAAATAGGCAATGATAGATTTATCGACTTTAAATTCCCAACAAAAAAAAGCAGTAACAACCGTTACCGGACCAGTTTTGGTTATTGCCGGTGCTGGTACAGGTAAAACACATGTTATTACGACGAGAATAGCATATCTTATCAATAAATGTGCGATTGCTCCCCAAAAGATTTTGGCTATTACTTTTACAAAAAAAGCTGCTGAAGAGATGGCAAATCGTGTAAAAAAAAAAATTGACACAAAAAGTCTTAGATGAATTTGTACATACCACGGATTATGTTATCGTATTCTTAAAATGGAAATTAATCATTTCGGTTGAGATCAAAAATTTACGGTAATTGATGTCGAGGAACAAATAACAATTATTAAAAATATTTTAAAGAATGAAAATATTGCTTTACCATCATCATTAAAGCCTCGAAGCATCGTGGCTAAAATCAAGCATATTAAAAAAAATATTGATGGAATTGCCGATGATAGTTATAAGAATCTGGGACACTTACTTGGCAATGTCTATGATGAACAATTTGCTAAAACCTTTATAAAGATTGTTACTTCTTACAACAATTATTTGAAAAAAAACAATTATTTAGATTTTGATGATTTAATAAATTTTACCTATTCTTTATTAAAAAACTACCAAGATGTTCGTTTAAAATGACAAGAAAATTTTGATTACATTTTGGTTGATGAATTTCAAGATACTGATTATAAACAATTTATGATTATTAAATATTTAACTAATCCCAATCATAATAATATTTTTGTTGTGGGTGATCAAAACCAAACAATTTACACATGAAGAGGGGCTTATGCAAAAATTTTTGATGAATTTGCAAATTGACAAAAAAAATATAAAAAAATTAGCTTATCAATAAATTATCGTTCAACGAAAAAAATATTAGCAGCGGCAAATGCTTTGATTTCGCATAATGATGAAAAATTTGGAACTGTGCTTTCGCCGACAAATAAAAATAATTTTGATATCGAATGTTTTATTGGCTTCGATACAAGTGATGAAGC
Organism: bacterium; assembly: GCA_017445805.1. Lineage (GTDB taxonomy): Bacteria > Bacillota_I > Bacilli_A > Mycoplasmatales > Mycoplasmoidaceae > Hennigella. The sequence goes on along the minus strand of JAFSSC010000003.1, from coordinate 22,103 downwards.
TAACTACATCGTTGAAAAAATTAATCAATTACATACCAATGATGGCTTACCGTATGATAAAATCATGATATTATATCGGTTAAATCGTTCTTCGCGAGCAATTGAAAATAGTCTGATCAAAAGCCAAATACCTTATGTTATTTATGGTGGTTTTCAATTTTATCAACGAACGGAAATTAAGGATTTAATTGCTTATTTGCGTGCGATTTATTTTAACGATGAACTTAGCTATTTAAGAATTATTAATGTCCCAAAACGCCGTATTGGTGATGAAACAATCGAAAAAATTAGTAAATGGTCGAAGAATAATGGATCAACTTTTGTCGAAGCACTTAACAAAATTGATCGAATTGAAACAATCAACGAAGCAATAAAAGAAAAAATAAAAAATTTTCTACAAACAGTAATTTCCTTGCGAAAAAAAATTGAATCCAATCCTCCCCAACAAGCAATTAAGATTATCGCTGACGAAATAAAATATTTTTCCTATTTGAAACAAGAATATCGTGAATACGATGAACGATACGAAAATGTTAAGGAATTGCAACAAGCCATCAATGATTTCTTCAATAAAAAAGAAGGAAATTTTATTGATTTTCTTAATGAAATTAATTTATATATGTCATCACCAAAGGAAAACAAAACACAGGGTGTTAAATTAATGACAATTCATTTTGCTAAAGGGAAAGAGAGTGATTGTGTCTTTATTTTTGATTTTAATAATGGAATTATTCCGCATTCAAGTAATTATGTCGCAAGTAATTTTATTGATGATGACGAAGAAGAGGAACGCCGAATTGCCTATGTTGGAATAACACGAGCAGTTAATCATTTATATCTCACTTGTTCATCATGTAACGAATCACCATATTTAAATGAAATTGGTGAAAAAAACTATAAGATTGTTACATCCGAAATTAATGCCCAATCTCAACCGAAAACCAATAATTTCTCATCACAAGAAATGTATCACAGAACTTTTCCTAAATTTGAAATAGGTGAAATAATTGTCCATGATTTTTTTGGACAAGGAACAATCATCGCAAAAAAAAATTTAGATATTGTTGTTCAATTTAAATCCCCTTACGGAAAACAGACTTTAAAAAGTAATCATAAAGCAATAAAGAAATTAGTGAATTAAATATGTTAAACTAAAATTGACATGAGAATATTATTTATTGGTGATATTTTTGCCAAATCAGGACGTAAAGCAGTAAGTGAAAAATTGTCATTAATTAAGAAAAAATATGATATCGATTTTGTTATTGCAAATGCCGAAAATACAAGTCATGGAAGATCAATAACAATCGATCACTATAACCAATTAATTGGTTATGGAATTAATGTTATGACAATGGGAAACCACACGTTTGATCATCAACTAGCCTATATAACCTTGAAAAACGCTAAATGAATTCTTCGCCCATATAACATTAAAAATTCAACAAAAGAAGCAAAATATGGAAAAGGAACAATTTTGTTAAAATTAAAAAACAAATCTCTCCGTATTACAAATCTTGTTTCACAACAGTGTTTTAACAAATTTCAAACAGTTAATCCTTTTGTTGCCTTAGAGAAAATTTTAAGTTGTGCCAAAAAAAGTGATTTGCATATCGTTGATTTCCATGCCGAAACGACATCAGAAAAAAAAGCTTTTTTATTACATTTTGCTGGAAAAGTATCAGCAATATTAGGAACACATACACATGTTCAAACAGCTGATGAGCAAATTTATAATAATACTTTTTTTATTACTGATGTCGGTATGACCGGCCCTAAAGATGGAATTATTGGAGCAAAAGTCGAGCCAATTATTAAAATGTTTTGTGGTAAAAGTAAGTATTTTAAAATGGAACCAGCACGTGGTAGATATCAATTTAATGCTGTGGTAATGCAATGGAATGATCAAACACTGCATCCTGAAAAAATTATTCGCATAAATTTCTAATTTTTTTAAAAATAAGTTATTTTTTTAAGGTATTTATAATCAAAATATGCTACCAAAATTGCAATTAATTAGGAATTTTTGTATTATTGCTCATATCGATCATGGTAAGAGCACTTTATCCGATCGTCTTATTGAACGAGCGATAAATACTAATCCACATAAAATGAAAAATCAAATTCTTGACAGTATGGATTTGGAGCGCGAACGAGGAATAACAATTAAACTAAATGCCGTTCAACTTATTTATCATGAAAAGCAGGAAAATGTAAATTATTTTTTTCATTTAATTGATACACCAGGACATGTTGATTTTACATATGAAGTTTCACGGAGTTTAGCAGCATGTGAGGGAGCATTATTAATTGTTGATGCGACACAAGGTGTACAAGCTCAAACAATTTCTAATCTATATTTAGCTATTGCAAATAATTTAACAATTATTCCTGTTATCAATAAAATCGATTTAAAAAATGCTGATGTGGAAAAAACAAAAAAGCAGTTACAAACGATTTTGGGATTTGATCCTAAGAAAATTATTTGCATTTCGGCAAAAACTGGGCAAAATATTGATCAACTAATTAATGCAATTATCACACAAATACCTTACCCAAAAAACAATGATAAAAATTTAAAATTACAAGCTTTAATTTTTGATAGTTATTACGATAAATATCTTGGTGCAGTTTGTTATTTCCGGATAAAAAACGGTACGATAAAACTTGGACAAAAAATAAAAATGATGGCAAGTAATAAAAGTTTTATTGTCTCATCACTCGGAGTTAAAACGCCTGAATTTATTAGTAAAAATGAATTAGTTGCTGGAGAAGTTGGATGGTTAGCAGCAAACATAAAATCAATAAAAGATATCTCTATTGGTGATACAATCACTGATTTTTTACAACCGGCAACTTCACCACTACCTGGTTATAAAAAAATTCAACCAATGGTTTTTTGTAGTTTCTACCCAGTTGATAACACAAAGTACAATGAACTAAAAATTGCAATGGAAAAAATAAATTTATCCGATTCATCACTAGTATATGAATATGAAACGTCCCAATCATTGGGTTTTGGTATTCGCTGTGGTTTTCTTGGGTTGCTTCACCTAGATGTTATCAAAGAAAGAATTGCTCGTGAATATGGTCTTAATTTAATTGTTACTCCTCCGTCAGTTAAAATTAGAATCGATTTAACAAATGGGAAAACAATTGAAATCAATAATCCTTTAAATTTTCCTAACCCTACAACAATCGCAAAAATCAATGAGCCATGTGTTAAATTAAGTATTTTTACACCTGATCAATTTCTTGGTGATTTATTAAAATTGTGTCAAAATAATCGTGGTAAATATATTGATTTAATTGCAATTGAGCATAACCGTAAAGAGATTATTTATGAAATGCCACTAATTGAAATTATTTATAGTTTTTTTGACCAACTAAAAAGTATTTCTAAAGGCTATGCAACGATGGAATATGAATGAATCGGTTACAAACCAAGTAATTTAGTCAAGGTTGATCTTTTACTTAACCAAAAAAAAGTTGATGCATTGAGCTTCATTTGTCATAAATCACAAGCATTTTTAAAAGCACGAAAAATTTGTCAAAAATTAAAGCAATTAATTCCTCGTCATCAATTCGAGATTCCGATTCAAGCTGCGATTAATGGAAAAATTATTGCTCGTGAAAATATTAAAGCATTATATAAAAATGTTTTGGCAAAATGCTATGGTGGGGATGTTTCGCGAAAGAAAAAATTATTACAACAACAAAAAGAAGGTAAAAAAAAAATGAAAGCCCTTGGTTCGGTCAGCGTTCCCCATGATGTTTTTACCAAATTACTAAGCGATGAATAGATGTGGTAATTTGAGTACGAGTTATCTTTTTTCTAATTTTATTTTTTTATGTATAATATTGACATGAGCAATTGGGTACCAATTATTGCAAACCTTTTAATATTGCTTGTTACTTTAAGCGGTACACTTTTTTTAATTACGAAAGTTAAATTTGAAGATAGTAATTACAAATTACTTTTCGTTCTATATTTAATGTATTGAATTGCTCCAATGATGTTAAGGCAGTATACCGGAAAAATTCATGGTGACTTGATTAAAGCTGAATATGATTCAAAAGATTTACTTGATTTGCTTTGGGTTCCTACTTTTGTTTATGGGATCACTGGTATTTTTTGGAAACCTTTGGCTGACTTTTTAGTAACAAAATTCAAATCACGTAAAACAATTATCTTTATTTCATTGATTATTCAATTTATTGGTGTTATTCCGATGATTGCCAAACCATGTTTTGCAACAAATTTGATTCAAGCGATATGTGCTGGTGTTGGTGCAAGTTGTATTGCAATGTTTACGTTGATGTTTAATGAACAATACGCTAAGAAAAAAGTGTTTGCAACTGTTTCATTGTTGTCTTTACCACCAATGATTGCGGAATTTGCTTCTGCAACATTTATTTCAATCGTTACATCATTTCTTGATGAAAAAAAAGATAGTCCACAAGAACGTGTTGGTAAATTGAAATGGATATGAATTATTGGATTAATATTTGTTATTTTGACTTTTGTTGTTGCATTGTTTTTAAAAGAAAACAAAGAATTAGTTTTTGCTGATAATAAATACAAGGAACCAATAAGAAATAATTGAGAAATTGTCTCTGTTTTTTGTGTAATTTTTATTGCTTCCCTTGCTGGTTTTGTAAAATATTGTACTTCTGGTGGTTCAATGTTATCAGAAATGAAGTTTATTGCTAAACATGATGGTAATGGTAAAAAAGAAATCATTGATACTTTTTCAGCATATTTATCACCAATTCTTTATGTTGGTCGTACAACCGCTAATTTATTGACAGGTTTTGTTTTAATTAAAAAATACAAAAAATCTACATTGTTTATTTTTGCTACTTCACTATGATTATTGTTTGCTATTCTTTCCGCAATATTTATTAGTATTGAAGCAAAATTCATTTTGATTATCATTAACGGTTTTTGTTTTGGAATGGTAACAAATTTGTCTTCGAGTGCAATGATGAAGAAATATTTTGCTAAGACAACAAAAATTACACCAATTACATTGTTAAGTATTCTTTCATCAGTTGGGGTTGTGATTGGTTCTTTCTTAAATACTTTTGTTAAAAAGCCATTATTAAATATGGATACTTCAGAAGTTAGTGACAAAGATTGAGCTAAATTCATGAAACTAAATTGAAATATTTCAGCGGTTATTATTGCTGCGATTGTATTAATGTGTTTCTTATTTTTATCACAAGAATATATTTTAAAGAAACAACAACAATCTCTTGTACAACCACAACAACCACAAAATACGACATCTTCTTCTTCTTAAAATAATCACTTAAACATTTTTTTGAAGAAATGTTGTATTAAATATGGGTAATTGGTTACCAATTGTCGTTAATTTTATATTATTGTTTGTTGCCTTGGTGGCAGCAATTCTTTTATTAACGAAAGTTAAATTTAATAATAACAATTACAAATTATTGTTTTTTTTGTATTTGGTATATTTGATCGCTCCTTCAATGCTAAAACAATATACAGGTAAAATTCACAATGATCTTATTAGGGCTAAATATGACCATCCTGATTTATTAAATCTAGTATGAGTTCCAACCTTTGTCTACGGAATTATTGGAATTTTTTGGAATCCATTGGCTGATTTTTTGGTGACAAAATTTAAATCACGTAAGTCTATTATTTTACTTTCATTAATTGTTCAATTTGTTGGGGTTGTTCCAATGATCATTAAGCCATGTTTTGTCACAAATATTATTCAATCATTGTGTATTGGTATTAGTATCGGTGCCGTTTCGATTTTTATTTTAATGTTTAACGAACAATATGGTCAGAAAAAAATTTTTACAACCGTTTCCTTATTATCATTACCACCAATGGTAGCGGGTTTTACTGCGGCAACATTAATCTCAATTGTGACATCATTTATTAATGAAAAACTTGATACTCCACAAGAACGTGTTGGTAAATTAAAATGGATATTAATTATTGGTTTAATTTTTATTATTTTTGCAATGATCCTTTCAATTTTTTTAAAAGAAAACAAAGAATTAGTTTTTGCTGATAACAAATATAAAGAAGCAGTTACAAATAATTCAGAAATTTGTCTTCTTTTTTTTGTATTATTAATTTCATTGTTTTCGACTTTTATAAAACATTGTACATCAGGAGGATCGATGCTATTAGAAATGAAATTTATTGCCAAACATAGTGGCAAAGGTGAGATCATTGATAAATTCTCCGCTTATTTGACACCACTACAAAATATTGGTAACACTTCAGCAAGTTTATTAACAGGTTTTGTTTTGGTTAAAAAATACAAAAAAGCAACATTATTTGTTTTCGCTTCAATGTTATGATTATTATTTGCCATTTTTTCTGGAATTTTCGTTAATATCGAAACTAAATTTATTTTGGCGATAGTTAATGGTTTTTGTTATGGTATGATCACAAATTTACTTTCGGGTGTAATGATGAAAAAATATTTTGCCAAAACAACAAAAATCACACCAATTACACTATTAAGTGTTCTTTCGTCGTTTGGGGTTGTTATTGGTTCTTTCTTAAACACATTTATCAAGAAACCTCTTTTAACCAAAGATTATACGACCGTTCCAGATGTAGATTGGGATGAGTTTATGAAATTAAATCGGATCATAATGCTTGTCATTATTTTTTCAATTATTTTTATTTGTTTCTTATTTTTATCACAAGATTTTATTGCGAAAAAATATCAAAAAAAAGTACAAAAAGAAATCAATTAATTATTATTTTGTGTCTTAAAAGTGATTAAGAACAAAATATTTGTTCATTTGGTGATTTTGCTTGTGTTTATAAATTTGAGGAAAATTAAAAATTGTAATATAATAGTCGTGCGGTTGGTAACAATCGCATTCAATTTTTTTAAGATTTTGTCCTCTTTTTTAAGTGATTAAGAACCTAAAATCTTTTCGGTAATTAAAAAATAATTCCTCTTTTTTTTGTTATTTTTCATTACCTCTTTTCATAAATGGAAATTTCTTTTTGAAGTTTCCATTTTTTTATTTTTTCCTTTCTTTTTGGGGGTTTCTAAAAGAAAGAAGCAAAGATTTGTGCTATTACTATAATTATTAATAATTGGTGATGAAGAAAAAATTTGTCATAACCGATGGTAATTCGGCTGCTGCCTATATTAGTTATTTTTTTAGTGAAATAATTCCAGTTTATCCAATAACACCCGCTACTTCAATGGCGGAATCGTGTTATCAATGAAATGATAAAAAAAAATTAAATATTTTTAACAATCTTCCAAAAATTACCCAAATGCATTCAGAAAAAGGTGTTATTTCTTTGATGCATGGGGCACTATCTTCAGGTCTTTTAACTTCAACTTTCACTAGTTCACAAGGGTTACTTTTAATGCTTCCAACAATGTATAAAATTGCTGGTGAATGTTTACCAGCGGTCATTCATGTAGCGACACGAGCACTTTCTACCCAAGCATTATGCATTTTTGCTGACCATCAAGATGTTATGGCGTGCCAACAGACTGGGTTTTGTCTTCTTGCTAGTAATAACCCCCAAGAAGTTCATGATTTGGCTTTAATTGCCCATCTTGTTGCCATCAAATCTTCTTTACCTTTTTTGCATTTTTTTGATGGTTTTAAAACAAGTCATGAAATTAACAAGATTCAATTAATTTCTTTGGATGTAATCAAGGAATTATTTCCATATAACGAATTTTTAAATTTCCGAAAAAATGCCCACAATCCATCTCATCCAAAAATGACTGGTGCTGTGCAAAACAGTGATACATATTTTCAAACCCGAGAAGCAAGTAATAAACTATATGACAATATTTATTCATATGTTGATATATATATGAAAAAATTAGCAAAAATTACTAATCGTTCTTATCGACCATATGAGTATTATGGACATAAACAGGCAACAGATGTTGTTGTGATAATGGGTTCAGGGGCTGATGTGGTGCAAGAAGCAATTGATTTTTGTTATCAAAAACAAAAAAAATATGGTTTAGTAAAAATTCGTTTATATCGTCCTTTTTTTGCGAAAGAATTTGTTAATTGTTTTCCTAAGACAGTAAAACGAATTTGTGTTTTAGATCGTGTAAAAGAACCAGGTTCGCATGGTGAATCATTATATAAAGATGTTGTTTTAGCATTAAATCAACAGCGAAAAAATAATATTGAAGTTATTGGTGGACGTTATGGCTTAGGTGGAAAAGATTTTAATCCTAATGATGTCATTAGTATTTATGAAAACTTAACAAAGAAAAATGGTTTAAAGAAATTTACGGTTGGGATAAACGATGATGTGACAAACATGTCGTTATTTTCTTCAACAAAATTTATTCCATTACCAAATTACGAAGCAAAATTTTGAGGTCTAAGTGGTGATGGAACAATTTCAATGGTTAAATCAATTGCGACAATTATTGGTAATGCAACCAACAAACATGTTCAAGGTTTTTTTGAATACGATGCGAAAAAAGAAAATGGTTTAACCATAAGTAATTTGCGTATTGGCAATAAACAAATAAATAGTCATTATTGTTTACAGCAACCAAATTTTATTGCAATAAACAATTTTAATTATGTTTATAAATACGATGTTTTGCAAAATTTAGCAAAAAATAGTATCGTTTTACTTAATATGTCTTATCAAGTAAATGAAATTGGCAAGTATTTACCAACTAATTTTAAAGAAAAAATTTTTCGTACAAAGACAAAATTATTTATTATTGATGCTAATAAAATTGCTAGGGATGTTGGTTTAGAAAACTATATTAATACCATCATGGAAATATGCTTTTTTAAGATAACAAATTTTCTTTCTTTTGTTAAAGCAAAAAAAAATATTATTACATATCTTAACGAAAAGTTTTTTAATCAAGATGAAAAAATTATTAAAGCTAATCTCGCGACAATAGATTTAGCAATTAAAGGTTGTAAGAAAATTGATATTAAAAAAATGATGGAGACAAAAACAGAAATTAGCTTCGTACAAGAAAAAGGATTTTCTTCACAAGAACAATTTTATCAACATCTTTCTAACCATCAAGGTAATAAATTATCTGTTAGTCATTTTTGTTCTAATGGATTAATTTCTTGTGGTTCAACACGATATCAAAAACCAATGATTGCAAAAAATATTCCCATTTGAAATCCAAAATTATGCATTCAATGTGGGGCATGTAGTTTTGCTTGTCCGCATTCTGTCTTGCGTGCAAAAATATTTGACAAAAAAAATTTATCCAACCAACCAAAAAGTTTTCAAACCAATCAAGTCTATGGGATGAATAGTAATTACCAATATCGCTTACAAATAAGTCCAAAAGATTGTACCGGTTGTGGCGTTTGTGTAAAAGCGTGTCCTCTTCACCAAAAAGGTGTTTTAAAATTACAACCAATCAACCAATTTTTGCAACAAGAAATTGATAATTGACATTTTTTTAATCGAATAGAAAATGTTACTTCTCTTCCTTTTAAAAAAAATACAATTAAAAGTTTACAATTTCAACATCAATACATGGAATTTCCTAATGCTTGTTCGGGTTGTGGGCAAACACCATATTTAAAAGTAATTACCCAATTATTTGGTGAAAAAATGGTTATTGCTAATGCTACTGGTTGTAGTTCAATTTGAAGTAGTTCTTCTTTTTTTAATCCTTATACAACTGATCATAATGGTTTTGGTCCATCATGAGCAAATTCTCTTTTTGAAAATAATGCCGAATTTGGTTTAGGGATCGCTTTAGCAATAAAAGAAGGAAGAATGCAAGTTGTCAAAAATCTTCATGCTTTGCAATCATTAAAGATTAAATTAAATTTATCAACAAAAAAAGCAATTAATGATGTTTTAAATAATTTGGATAACGATAAAAAAATTAATCTTTCGATAAAAAATATGATTACATGTTTAAAAAAAGAAAAAAGCAATCATTATTTAGTTCAAGAAATTATTAATAATAGTGATCAAATTTCAAAAAAATCGGTTTGAATTATCGGTGGTGACGGTTGGGCTTATGATATTAATTTTGATGGTTTAGATCAACTTTTAAGTTCAAACGAAAATATTAATATTTTAATTTTAGATAATGAGGGATATGCCAATACTGGTGGGCAAACTTCTCAAGCGACACCAATTGGTGCAGTGACAAAATTTTCGCTTAATGGTAAAAAAGAAAATAAAAAAGATTTAATCTCTTTTGCGTTGAATCATCATAATGTTTTTGTTGCCCAAGTCGCAATAGGAGCTAATTACCAACAATTTATTGACACAATTATTGAAGCTGAAGCCTATAATGGTGTTTCCCTTATTATTGCTTATACCCCATGTATCATTCATGGAATAAAAATGATTAATAGTCAAGAGGAGCAAAAAAAAGCGGTTGCTTGTGGCTATTGACAATTATTTAAATACAATCCGAGTTTAAAACAAAAAATTATTTACCAATCACCACCATTCAATCATAAATATCAACAGTTTTTAATGGGAGAAAATCGCTATCGACAATTATTTAAAAAAGATAGTAAAGTAGCGAAAGAAATATTTGCAAAATTAAAAAACACTATCCAAAAAAGATGAAGAAATAAATATTTTGGCAATACAGACAAAACAATAAATGAAAAAAATGAACATTCGCCTAAATTAAAAGGTGAAGTATGTAACTATTAGCGAATTATAGAATGAATAAAAGCGAAAAAATAAGCAATGAATGTCACATTGACATATAATTTAATTATGCCTTTTGACCCACAATTTACATTATTTAATTGACACAAACATACAATAAATGATAATTCTAGTGTATTAATTTTAAAAATGTTCAAATATTTTAAAATTATTGTAAAAAAAAGATCTAAATTATTGAGTTGTAACCATTGCAAAAATATTGAGTGAAGAAAAGAATGATTAAATAAGGAACTCAACTACCTTAACGAATTACAAAAAAAAACAAGATAATAGATTTAATACTGTTCAAAGCATTATCAAAGATTATTCTTATCTAATAAATAAGGAACAAAGAGAAATTGAAACTTGTGACTTATGTCTTAGTTTCTTATATTTATATGAAGATAAATTATGTTGAAAATGCAAAAAGCGATTACATAAATTATCTAGAATTCATTCGATTTTTCTTTGGTTGGAAAGTCTTCTTATATCAAATCAAACCACAAACAAAAAATAAAAGTAATTAACGAAGTTAAAATTAAAAAATAAAGTGTAGTAATTTTGTTAAAAACAAATAAAACAATTGTACATCTATCAATTAAGTATCACTAATTAATATTTCTATCATTATTAATAAATGGTAAAAAAATTAATGATAAAAATAATATAATAACTACAATCACACAAAGGGGGGTGTCCTTTTGTGTGATTTATCTTAATGTGGGGGAATAAAATGACTAATCAAATTAAAACAATAATTCAAGAAATTTCTAATGATAGGCAAATTCCTGTGGAACTGGTTATCAAAAATTTTGAACAAGCTATGCAAAAAGCTTATATGAAAGAATTTCCAGAAGAAAATTGTGAAGTCAAGATTAATATCGAAAACGGTAAAATCACACTTAATAAAATTTTTACAGTTGTTGATGATACAAAGCAAGATTTAAATGAATATTGTGAAATAACATTATCGCAAGCACAAAAACATGATAAAAATTTAAAAGTTGGTGATTTGTATAAGGAATTATTTGACATTCAATCTCTTGAACGAAGAGTTGTTATTCACATGTTACAAGTTTTTAAACACGATATTATGATCGAATCAAACAAAACTGTTTATGATGAATGAATTGATAAAAAAGGAACGGTAATTTATGCCGAAGTGGAAAAAAATGAAAAAAATAATGTTACCGTAAATTTGGGAAAAACTTTTGGTTATATGCCTAAAAGTGAAGCCAATCCCGAAGAACCACCATTAGTTGCCGGTCAAAAATACTATTTTGTTATCAAAGATGTTTTGCAACAATCAAAAGGTTGACCGATTATTTTATCGAGGTCTAACCCTTTATTAGTTGAAAATTTGTTAAAAAACAATATTCCTGAAATCCAAGATGGTAATGTTCAAATCGTTAAAATTGCTCGTGTTGCCGGTTTCAAATCAAAAGTAGTTGTTAAAGCAACTAAACCTGGAGTTGATCCAATTGGTTCATGTATTGGTGCTGGAGCCGATCGTATTCGTCCAATCTTAGCAGAAATGCATGGGGAAAAGATTGAATTTGTCAAATATGAAGATGATATTGCAAAATATATTGCTAATGCATGTAATCCAGCAATATTACATAGTTATAAAGTTATCGATCCTATTATCGAGAAAAATCCTGAAACCGGTCTTGAAAAAGAAATAAAGCGAAAAAAAATTTATCTAGTTATTGATCCACGAAAATTAGCTTTATTAATTGGTTTAAAAGGAAAAAATGTTAAGCTTCTTTCACAATTATTTGATGCGGAAGTCGAAGTTATAACGATTGAAGAAGCAAGCGAAACAAAAATTTATTTTGAAAAAGCAGTTTTACCAAGTCGAAGTAGTAATTATCGCAAGCAAGGTTATACATCACAACAAACTAATAAATTTTCAGAAACATATTTTAAATATCAAAATGATTCCATTTACGATGTAACGTCTTCAATTGATGAAGTTGCTCCAATGGAAGATACTTCCAAAGGTGAACAACAAAAGAAAGAAGATAAATAAAAAATGGTTAATTCATCAACCAAAGACATTTGTTATCGAACTTGTTTGTTGACAAGAAAAAAACAACATAAACTTGATTTAATTCGTTTCGTTAAAAATAGTGATAATTGTTTGATAATTGACGAAAAACAAACAATTAAGCAACGCGGTTTCTATCTTTCTAAAGATCGAAGTTTAATCAATAAAGATCTACCAATGGTTTTAGCAAAAAAAACAAGAACAAAAATAAATTTAAATTTACTTGATCAATTAAATATCTTCTTTAAAAACAAATAATTAAGATATGGCAAAGAATAAATTAAAACAGCAAGATACACGACAAGAATTTGACCTTAAAGATCAAATAAAAAAAGTAAAAACAGGAGTACAAAATGGTGTTTTTGTTTTTACCAATCAATTATCAATTGCTGATTTTGCTTTGCAATTAAAAAAACCAGCATCTGAAATTATTAAATTTTTCTTCATGCAAGGAAAAAGTTATTCCTTAAATCATATTCTTACCGAAGAAGAAATGGGAGAAATTTGTTTACAATACAATTATGATTTTGAAAAAAAAATTCAAGTTGATGAAACAAATATTCTTGAACATTTAAAAATTAAAGATGAACAAAAAGATTTAACAAAACGATGTCCAATTGTGACAATAATGGGACATGTTGATCATGGCAAAACAACATTATTGGACACGATTCGGAAAAGTCGAATTGTTAATTCCGAATTTGGCGGAATTACCCAACACATTGGTGCATATCAAGTTAATCATAATAACAATTTCATCACTTTTATTGATACTCCTGGACATGAAGCCTTTTCGGCAATGCGAGCACGCGGAGCAAAAGTTACTGATATTATTGTTTTGGTTGTGGCAGCAGATGATGGGATTATGCCCCAAACGAAAGAAGCGATTCTTTGCGCAAAAAATGCTAAAGTACCAATTATTGTTTTTATTAATAAAACTGATAAACCTAATATTTCGGTTGATAAAGTTATTAATCAATTAGCCGAAAACAATTTAGTTAGTGAAAAATGGGGGGGAGAAACGATTATTGTCGAAGGTTCAGCCCTTAAAAACCAAGGTATTGATAAATTATTAGATGCAATTATAACCCTAGCTGATGTTTTGGAATTAAAAGCCAACATTAATCGTGATGCGATGGGAATTATCCTTGAAGCAAACATTGATAAAGGATTAGGCCCAGTCGCAACTTTAATTGTACAAAATGGGACAATAAAAAAAGGCGATTTTATTGTTGTGGGTGGAACCTATGGTAAAGTTCGTTTGCTTATAAACGATTTAGGTAAACAAGTTAATCAAGCAATTGCTGGGCAACCAGTAAAAGTTGTTGGTCTTAACGAAGTTCCTCTTGTTGGAGAAAAATGAATTGTTCTAAAAGACGAAAATTTAGCAAAAGATATTGCTAAAAAAATTAAAGAAAAAAATATTACCTTAAATTTAAATACCAATAGTCAAACTTTGATCAAAAAAGCAAGTGATAAAGAAAAAATTTTAAATGTTATTGTTAAATGTGATGTACAAGGATCGTTAGAAGCAATTAAAGGGATGTTAGAAAAAACCTCAATTCCACAAGCGAGTGTACAAATTATTTCCGCATGTGTTGGTCCAATCACCGAAAACGATTTGCAATTGGCTAAGACAAGTAAAGCAGTTATTATTGGATTTAATGTTAAGCCATTAAAAGCAATAAAAGATTTAGCTCAAGAACTAGCAATTAAAATATATTTTTTTAACATTATTTATAAATTAAAAGAAGAAGTTATAAATTTACTTTATCAAACATTAACACCGATTGTTATTAAAGAAAATATTGGAGAATGTGTCATTAAAAAAATTTGAACCCATTCAAAAATTGGAACAATTTGTGGATGTGGTGTTGTTTCTGGTAAGGTTGTTCGTAATGCAAAAGTTCAAGTGGTAAGAAATGATAAGGTTATTCATAGTGACGCGATTACTTCTTTACATCATGGTAAAGATGCTGTTAATGAAGTAATTGCTGGTAGCGAGTGTGGAATGATTATCAACAATTTTTCGCAAGCGCAAGTAGGTGATAAAATTCAAGTTTTTGTTGAAAAAGTTAAAAAAATAAATCCAAATAATAATGAAATTAACAAATAAAAAAAATTTTCATTTTCAACATATTCAAAGTCAAATTTTACTTATTCTTAATGAAACATTACGTGATGAAATATATGATGAAAAAATTAAATTAGCAACTTTTACAGCAACCAAATTAACAAGTGATTATTCCTATTGCACAATTTATGTTGATACTTTCGATCGAACAAAAATAGAGAATATTATTTCCTCTTTAAACAAAGCAAAAGGTGTTTTTCGAACCGCATTAGCAAAAAAATTAACAATCCGCAAAGTTCCCCAATTGATTTTTATTAATGATTGTAGCATTGATCAAGCAAAAAAAATTAATGAAATCATTGATAATTTACATAAAAAATAAATATTTATAATTATTTTATGAGTCTAAAAAACATTGATGATGATAAGAAATTGGTAAAAGAGGATGAACCAATAATTGGTGATGATCCCAATAGTCCTAATGATTCTTCGAATAAAGATATCAACAAAAATCTTGGTAAATTTGATAAAAAAAATGTTTCACCGTATGAAACAAAAATCAATCCTTTACATAAAGTAAATATCGATCAACAAAAAATAAACTTTGCAAAATTTGAAGCAAAAAAGACTAATTTACTAACAAAACACAAATTTTTTGAAAATTTTGGTGTTGTTTTAAATAAAAAAAAATGATGTATTACAATCATTTTAATTGAATTCTTTTTGATGTCATTATTTATTGGGGTAGCAAGTTTTTTAATTAAAAACATTAAACCATTGTTAGGGCATAATGGTTTATTTAATGGACCAATGAATTTTTCTTATTACCAAAAAATGGGAAAAGTTGGTTATATTTTTTGTATTGTTTGCATTTGTCCGTTTGCTCTTCCTCTTTTGTATTTAATTTCTTCTTTCTTTATTGGGATTAATCAAGTACTTGTTTCGAAATCATTTCACTTATTTTTTATTTTTATTATTTTGTTATCTTTTTTAATGTTTTTTTTCGCTTTAGTTTTTACTTTGATCCCTCTTTTTGAACATTGGGGATTTGTGAAAATCTAAAATTTATTAACATGTTAGTTAAAATATTTTACTAAATAAATTTTTTAATATTTCTTTAATAAATACCAATATTATTCATTTGCCGTTAACGGTATAATATAAATAAATATCTTGATTTGATTTCTTTAAAAATTTTTGCATATATTTCTTTTTTTGTAATATCACCACAAATGTAACCATTAACATATTTACATTTGTTATTGTTTTTTTGTATTTTTATTCGTTTTTCAAGTAATTCACATATTGCTACACAGTCAAAACCAGTCCATTTAAAATCGTAGCAACCTATTCTTATAGAAGAAAATAGTGAGATATAAGTTAAATTCTTTTTACCCCTATTTCTTGTTATATTTTATTTTAAAACAATATATTCTATTTTTAAATAATAAGCACATATTTTATTAGAAATTTTATTATCATATTTATAAATTATCTAGTTTTTAACACTGTGTTTATTATTTTCTTTTTCTATCGTTGCTATAATTTCTTCGTCAAGACGATCAAAAACATTTCAGTTAATTTCATCATAGATTTCACATGTTAATTTACATATTTCATCAATTTTTTTAAGATTTTTTGAATAAGATTCTAGCATATAAATCTTATGTGATCCATGGACACAATTGTTTAATAAAGTTCTTGATCCTTTTCTTCTTACATATTCATGAAAAAAATTTTCTATTTTTCCGTTATTTTTATAATTTGGGATAAAAAAATTTAAATAATCAATAATTTTTTCATCATTAGGTTCTCCATGTTCAGTTGTTAATTCATTTAGCACTTCATATCACAATTCATTGGGATTTTTTAGTGTTGCTACTATTGCATGTTTTTTCACTAAATTTTTATATTCCGAGTCATCATCATTTTTTTTCAATGCGATAAATGTTCATATCAAGATCTGTTCATAAAAAGAACGTAAACTACAACCAACAGCATTTAGGTATTGTTCTTTATACCATAAATTTCAATTCATTTGATCAATTAATCTTTTGAAAACTCCTTTTGGTTTAAAATAATCAAATTTTTTAGAATTAGATGATTGTTTCATCATCTTGACACTTTCTTTAATTGATTTGGCATATTTAAAATTTTCTAATAGGAAATTTATTTTTGGATTATCACTATTACTGTTTACTTTAAGTACTTGATCAATTTGTTTTATTGTGAGACTAAACTCATCCAAATCATTTATTTTTTCATAACTTAATCGTGTAGAAAGATTAATACCATTTAATTTAAGCATTACTTCTTGAAAAATTTCGTTTTCATCATTAAAAGGTCTAGTTGTTATTTTTCTTTTTTTTCATAAGTGATAAAGGATACTCAAAAAAACGCGACATTCCCATTTATGATCGTAAAATTCAATTTTACTTGTCTTTTTATCATAATTAAAATTTAAATAATGATTTTCAAATTCTTTATGCTTATTTCTTTCATTAACGATTCCCAAATTTTTTTCAATAATATTTCTAACTTTGTTGTAAGAATGTTTCCTTTCTAAAGCAGAAATTCTATCAGATCTAGCCAAATCTTCTAAAATATCATCATGGTTAAAACTTACTTTATTGTTTGATAACTCATCATTATGTACATTTTTTCCAAAATAAAAACAAGAATAAACGAATTGTGCTTCTTCAAAATCTCTTTTGATGTCATCAACATGTCGATTAATTTTTTTTGCAATGTTTTTTACGTCATTAGAATTTTTATTGTATCCATTTTCGCCGAATCATTTTATTAAATCAGCATAATGTTTTGCACGTGACCATTTACGCATACCTATTTTTTCACCAGTAAGATGTTTACTATATATAAAATTAATTAGAACATCATTGTCTTTAGTTGTTATAAAAGTAATTTCTTTATAATTTTTTTTAAATTCGAATTATCAATGGTCTCTATAATGTCGCAATAATTCTTATATCTCTTCTCACTTTCTTCATTTTTTTTATTATCATTTCATTCGCTTTCGTTTTCCATATATGATCGTTCATTTGCATAAGCATCGTTTAACTTATAATATTTTGGTATTTTTATCAAACCCAATAATAATTTTAAACACGCAACACGTCGATTTCCCTCTACTACCAAATAATAATCATAATTATCTTTTTGTATTACCAAAACTTCATCAGATAGATCAATAAAACCGTTTTCATTAATTGATTCAATAAGACGTTTAAAATCTGAAAAATCACCTTCACAATCCAATAAATCCTTTAGTATTTCCTCTTGTGTTTTATCACATGCTTTTAAAAATTGAATAAGATTTATGTTTTTATCGGAAATTATTTTATATCTAGGATTATTACCTGTTAAAAGAACATGTGATAAATCACTTGTAATCTCTTTACCATTATCTCTATCGCGGATTTTTATAGTAAAATGGTTTAAATTACTCATAAATTTACACTTTCTTCACAAACACACAAATATTATCTACTTTTGTTGCTTTTCCAGATTTAGTTCCATTTTTTCTTGTTGATTTATTATTAGCACGATAATCCAAACATCTTTCCATCAATTTAAATTTAGTTCGATCTTTTATTTCTTGCCAAATATCTTTGAAAAAATTATATTTTTTTTCAACATTACCAATAATCATAATTAATTTACCATTTTCTTTTAAAACATTAAAAGCACAATTCATGAAATTAATTAAAAACTGTTTATAAGCATCAAGACCATGACGATCATCCAATTTAATTTCTTTTTTTAAATTATCTTTTTCATAACCAAGTAATCACATTCTAATTCAATTTTCACTTATATAGTTAAAGATATTTAGATAAGGAGGAGAAGTAATGATGCAATCAAATTTTTTATTTTTAAAAATTTTATTGCAATTTAATGCATTACCTTTTTTTACTTCACCAACTAATAGATCTTTATGATCAAAGTGATCGACATTAGAAAAACTTCGTTTAACTTTTCTTCGCAATTTTTCAAAAACATTTTCATTTGTTGGGAAATGAAGATTATGCTGTTTAGTATATTTATCAACATAATTCTTTGCCATGGAATTAGTATTACTCATACTAATTGATAGATAAGAAGAAGTTCCATCTTTTCTTGTCGGACCATGTAAAATACCTAATAAGCATGCTAAAATAAATGTATTAGCGTTATCTAATACATTTCATTTCTTTCCTAATATTTCTTTTAAAAAACAAATTTGTTTATAAACATTTTTTGAAAAATATGTTTTCATATAGTTAAAATCTTTTTTATTAATCTTTGTTTTATAGGTACGATACATTTGCTCATATTTATGAATTGTTTTAATGATTTGATTTTTTCTAATGTATGGGATTTTGCTTTTGTGAGAACAAATGATAATGGATTTAAATCACTTGCGTAGGCTTTTCGTTTTAAAAGTCGTGCTTCTAATAGTGTTGTTCCTCGTCCAGAAAAAGGATCATAAACTGTATTCCCTTCACTCGTATACTTATTTATTAATTTATGAACTAATTTAGCTGGATACATTGCAATGTATGAACAAATTTCATGTAATTTGTTTTTTTGGAATGGAATTTCAAAATTATCGCTAAACAACTGATTTAGTGAAATATTTTTATATTCTTGTTTTGTGAACATATTGATATTTTAGCTAATAAAAATTATTTTTAAGATTTATTTATGATCAGTACTTTAGATATAAAATATTACTATCAAAAACAATTTATATTTTTATCCAATTTATTCAACTTTTAGTATATTATGATATGATTAATATCATACAACAATATAAATGTCATTAAAAAAAGTTGAAAAATTTAGTTTATATTTACTTGAGAAATATAAAATTGATTCGATTTTAAAAATTCAAAAAATTCTTTTTTTCCTACGAGTATACGAAATGAAAAAAGGTAAAAATAGTTCACCAATTTTTGATAATTGTAATAATAATTTTCAAGCATGAATGTATGGACCAGTAAATGTTGATTCATATGAGTTTATGCGTTGAAAATTGCGAAGTGGAGAGGATGAAGGCGATGATAATGTGTTACTTGAATTTAAAGATAAAAAAGTTGAAAAGTTATATGCAGAATACAAACCAATTATTGACAAATTGAAAGATAAAGATTAACACTACTTGGTTTATTTATCACACCATAATATTGAATATAAAAAAGCCCGTGGGAATATTAGTGAATTTGCTCCATGTTGTAAGTATTTGGACGAAACAAGCGAGGATTTTATAAAGTTTGATGAAAAAATTGAAGATAAAATTGCCGAAATCTTTTAATTTAATTAAAACTTGTAAAGATTGTTAATCAATGGAAGTTAAAATAAAAGTCGATAAAATTCTTTGATTTGGTTATCAAGATACTACCAATATTTTAATTAACACATCACAATTAACAAGTGAACAATACTATAAGCTTAATTATCATAAATTTAAAAAGCCTTTTTTGTTTCACAACCTCATTAATAACAAGGAATTTACCTCAAAAAAAGATTTTATAGACAAAATTAATAAAATGGAATTAGAACTAAATAATATAGAGGAAATAATTTTTAATTTTAATTTTATGAAAATTTATAAAGTAGATCATATTGACAAAATAAAATTTGTTTATCAGTATTTTTCATTTAAGTTTAATGGTAAAAAAGACATGCTCTTTAAAAATAAATTAAGTGAAGATAGCATTATATTGGAACAATTTTGTTTAACTAAAAATAGAGATAAATACGATAAAGGTAAAGTTAGGATATTTCATTTATTTTTAAAAGAAATTGGATATAAAGATGATGCTATCGATGAAAAGGAAAATATTGTAAATTACACTCTTTACCCTTTATTTATTGATGCCAATCATTCTATTTGCATTAATGAGAATAAAATAAAAGAAGAATTATTAAATCCAGACGATTTTTATGATTCCGATATTTTAAAAATATAAAATAATAGATTAACTAAAAATAATCATCGCTACTTTCAACACACGAAATACAGATATTCATATTATTTAATAACTATTTTAAAATAAAATTTTCTTCTTTATATTTAGAAAAATAATATTGAATACTTCTTTTTGCTATATCAAACATTATTTTTAAGAAATCATTTTTTAATAATGCTTTTTCTTGAAAATAAAAACTACCACTATTTCGTTTGCTGTCGTGTGTAATATGCAAATTAATTTTATTTAATCCATTAAATTCTGCCATTGTATTAACTCGATCTAAAATAGAAGAGTCATTTGCAAAATCACATCCCGAACCAAAGCAAACAAATGGAAAAATTCCTTCATCTTTTAATCATGTTCTCAAACCAATTAAATTTTTTCCTAATCGTTCAATTGCATTACCTTTTGCTTGTTTCTTTCCTGTTTCTTGCATTACACGATCATTTGTTCCTTGCGATTTTTGTTCAACAATTAAAATAGGATACTTTTTATTATTTTTATCAACAAGATATAATATTCCACCATCAGGTTTAATTGTACTTGTTTCAAAGTTATATAGTCAATCTTCATTTGGATAAATTTTTTTTAATTTTGCAACAATATCTTTTAAATATATTTTCTTTTCATGATGAAGATTTATTTTTCCACCATATTGATCTTGTAATTTTATTTTTACTTCATCAACACAATTTAAAATAAGTTTATCCATTTT
Organism: bacterium; assembly: GCA_017445805.1. Lineage (GTDB taxonomy): Bacteria > Bacillota_I > Bacilli_A > Mycoplasmatales > Mycoplasmoidaceae > Hennigella. The sequence continues at coordinate 620 of JAFSSC010000003.1, read as the reverse complement.
GTTGGGCGTTTTTGTTAGTGTTTTTCCTCCACCAATGGTCATCAATTTCTTACTTAATTGCTCACTATTTGACATATTTTTCCTTTCTTTTCTTTTGTTTGTATAACATTGCTTGTCATTTTTTCTTATCAAATATTTTTGTTTTTTTAAAATCAGTAAGCATTCGCGAAGGAACAAAATTTTGTTTAGCATTATTATTTTCCACATGGACAAATATTAAATCTTTTGGTAAGAAATTATTACCACAAACATAGGATGTATTAAATGAAGAAGGAAATCCATTAAAACTAATTCGTTTATCGACAATTAATAATTGACATGGGTTTGTCGAAAAATAATTACCAATAATTTGATAATTTAAAGCCATGATATTCATTAACATTGCTCATGGTTTTTTTAATTGATTGAGTCTTTTGAAAACATCTAATTTTCTACTAAATGGTGGATTAGATAAAGCAATATCTCACGTCTTAGGTTCATATTTAAAAAAATCATGACCAGTTTCGATGTGCGAACAAATGTATTTAAATTTTAATTTGCGACAAAGATAAGCAAATTCACTATCTTTTGTATCGAACGGTAACCAAATGATTGGTTTTTTACTCTCTCTCTCTCTCTCT
>JAFSSC010000002.1 GCA_017445805.1 bacterium | reverse complement strand
AACACTACCGACATGTCGTATTCCTAAAGCAAAAATTAAATTATTAAGATTTTGTTTTTTTGAATTTTCGATCGCAGTAATTAATTTATCAAACATTTTATTCTTAATGTGTAAATCGCTATTGATAATTTCATTTTTTTTTGTTTTTAGTATGTATAAATCAGCAATCGATTTTAAAAAATTGTGATCCCAAAGTTTTTCAATAATTTTTATTGATAAACCTTCAATATTCATGCAGTCACGACTTACATAATGAATAATTGCTTGTAACGATTTTGCTTTACAATCATTGTTAATACAGTATTGATCGATGTCATCGTTGATTTTTTCTAACTGAGAACCACAAATAGGACATTTTTCGAAAGGAACAAATTTAGCTAATTTTTCTGATCTTTTTTCCAAAACTGGTCCAATAATTTTAGGAATAATTTCGCCCGCTTTAAAAACTTTAACCCAATCATTGACACGAATATCTTTTGCCACAATGTATTGTGCATTATGTAATGTTGCTGCCGCAACAATTGAACCGTCCAATTCGATAGGTTGTAGTTTTGCCACATATGTTATTTTGCCCGTTCGACCAACAGTGGCAACAATTTGTTTTAATTTTGTAACAACAACCGTTGGGGCAAATTTATATGCGATCGCTCATTTAGGAAACTTGCTCGTTTCTCCCAATTCTTTGTATAAAGAGAGTTGATTAACTTTGATAACAATTCCATCAATTGGATAATCAAGATTACTTTTTATGGAATTAAATTTTTCGATTTGATTAATTGCTTCCTCAATTCCTAAGCAAACCTTAATTTCATTGGCAACTTTAAATTTTAAAAGTTTTAGAAATTCAATGATTTTACTTTGCTTCTCAATTCGATCTTCTTCATTTTCATTAATGATTTGATAAACCAATAAACTTAGATTGCGCTTGGCTGTAATCTTGGGATCGAGTTGACGTAAACTACCTGAAGCAGCATTACGACAATTTGAAAATTTTTTGTCATCATCAAGAATTTGGGCATTGATTTTTTCAAAATCTTTCTTTGTTAAAAAAACTTCACCACGGATTTCGATTGGTTTTTCGTAAGCAATTTTAATTGGTAGAGTTTTAATTGTTCGCGCATTATTCGTAATATCTTCACCAATTAAACCATCGCCACGTGTTGCTGCTGTCTTTAAATAACCCTTTTCGTATTTAAGCGAAACACTTAAACCATCAATTTTTGGTTCCAAACAATATTCAATCTTACTTTGATTAGTTTCTTTTTTGATGTTATTATCGAATTTTCTTAATTCATCGTAAGAAAAAGCATTAGCTAATGACATCATTTTTGTTTGATGGGTAATTTTTGCTAATTTACTGCTTGCTTTACCTCCAACCCTTTGTGTTGGAGAATCAGGTGTAATTAAAGAAGGATATTGTTTTTCTAAAGCAATTAATTGCTTTAATGTTTCATCATATTCAAAATCAGAAACGGTTGGGGAATTTAGAACATAATATTGATACTCCCATTGCGTTAATAATCGTCTCAAATTTTCGATTTTTTTCTTTGCTTGATCAAATTGATTAGTCATGAAAAGATGAAATGATTATTGTTCTAAATAATTCTATTTGGAGCAGATGAGGGGAATCAAACCCCCGTATTAACCTTGGCAAGGTTACATTCTATCATTGAATTACATCTGCATTATTTGATAATTATAAAATATTAAAAAATTTGAGTCTATCGTTTTTTTCGTATATAATTGCAACAATTAAACTATTTTATTTGATTTATTATTTTAATTTATCATTAAAAAATAGGTTTAAAGGGTGTTTTGCGTGGTATCGTCAGCAAAAAAAAATCAGGAAAAAGTTATTGCCCCTCTTGTAACTAGAAGGAGTTATGATAAACAAGATCTTGCTTTTGTCGAACCTAATTTATTAGAAATCCAAAAGAAATCTTATGATAATTTTTTAAAAAAAGGATTATCAGATTTAATTAGTTCCTATTTTCCTATTAATCATCCAAAAAACCTTATTTATGAAGTTCGTTTTAATGGTATTAAATTTTATAACGGTAAATTTAGTGAAGAAGAAGCTAGGTACCGTGGTAAAACATATTGCAAAACTCTTTATGTTGATTTGTCATTAATCAACAATGAAACTGGTGTTGTGAAAACTCAAAAAGGAACAAAAGGAAAGAAAAATAATCCTAACATTGATGTTCATGATGGTGTTTTCTTTGCAGAGATTCCAATGATGACAAAAAATGGAACTTTTATTGTCAATGGAATTGAAAAATTTGTCATTTTGCAAGCAGCACGTAGTCCTGGAGCTTACATTCTTAATAAAACACAAATAAAATTAGCTCGAAAGAAAAAAGTAATTGAAGGTTTTATTTGTGAACTTCTTTTGGCTAAAGGAACAATTATGGTCTTTAGTCTTGACCAAATTAACAATAAACAAATTATTAAATTATTTTTACGAAATGCTACTTCTGATGCTGTTGAAGTCTTTTCAGCAACACAATTTCTAAAAGCTTTTGGTTTTAGTTGTGACCAAATTGAAAAAATTTTTAAATCTTCACCAATCATTAAAAACTCATTGTTGTTTGATGGAATAAAAAAAAGTTACACATCTAAGTTTTTAGGTTGTTACACACACCAAACAATTATGGAAAATGACGAAATTATAAAATTATCAAAGTCATTAATAAACATTAGTGGTATAAACGAAATTAAATCGACTGGATTAATAATTGATTTAAAACTTAAACAACTACTTTATAAGTATGAAAAACTTAATAAAAATTTATTAGAAACAAAAAATCCTAGTGTAAAAAAAGATTGTCAAAAAAAATTTCTTTACTTTTAGATGCCATTATTACCGAAAAAGCGGCAATGGATATTGTTAACACTCTTGCTATTTCAAAACGGCAAATTGAAAATTTGTGCATGCAATATTATAATTTTTGCTACCAAGATTTTTTTATCCAATACTTCTTTAATAAGAAGCAATATGGTTTGTCTTCAGCAGGAAGGATTAAATTAAACCATAAAATGCATTTAATTGAGAGGCTTTATCAAAAAATTCTTGCCCATGATTTATACACAAAAGATGGTAAACTATTCTTAAAAGCCAAAACTTTAATTAGTAAAAAGGAATTAGATTTACTTAAAAATGCTTTGCTCAATAATGAATTAGATATTAGTCAAAAATTTTCCATTAATCATGGTTTTGTTTATCCTAAGAGTAATGGAAAAATTTGTGAAACGGTTAAAATTAATTCGATTGATGTTGTTGCTAATAACGATAGTACCATCGCAAATTTAGTTGGTGGTATTGATTTTGATGAAAAATCTGAGGCATTAACAATTTCTGACTTACTTGCTACAATTTCTTATACAATTAATCTCCCTTTAGGAATTGGTAATTATGATGATATTGATCATTTAGGTAACAAACGAATTAAATTAATCCATGAACAATTAAGAAACAAACTTGTTGTTGGAATGGCATATGTTGAAAAATATATTAAAGATAAATTATCATCTTTGGTTTCCGGAACAATGAATGCCGAAAACCGTTTAAAGAAAGAAAAAGCAGCAACAATAAAATCTGTTGTTAGTGCTAAACCTTTTGAACAAGCAGTCAAAGCTTTTTTTAATACTTATCAATTGACACAATTCATTGATCAACAAAATCCTTTATCTGAATTGACAAATAAGCGTCGAATTTCAGCAATGGGTGATGGTGGTGTGCGTCGTGATGATCCAAACTTGGATGTACGAGATGTACATTATAGTCACTATGGACGAATATGTCCAATTGAAACACCTGAAGGAATGAACATCGGTTTGATTATGTCATTGGCTTGTTTTGCTAAAGTTGATGATAACGGTTTTTTAATCACACCTTATTTTAAAGTGGAAAATGGTGTTATTACAAAAGAAGTTCATTGGTTGAATGCTGCCGAAGAAGATGAATATATTATTGGTGAAGCAACAATTCCTCATAATGAAAACGGTAAAATTACGGTAAAAGAAGCAGTTGCTCGCTTCCACGGAGCACAAGAAATTTTTTCTTGTCAACAAATTAACTATATTGATATTTCACCAAAACAAGTTGTTTCAATTGCCGCTAGTGCTATTCCTTTTTTGGAAAATGATGATTCGGCACGAGCTTTAATGGGAGCAAATATGCAACGTCAAGCTGTACCTTTACTTAAACCTTATGCCCCAATTATTGGAACAGGTTCCGAATATAAAATTGCACACGATTCTGGTTTAAGTGTTGTATCACCAATTGATGGTGAAGTTCTTGCGGTTGATGGTAAACATCTTCTTATTCAAGATAAAACAGAAAAGAAAATTAAGATTAATTTAACAAAATTTCAAAAAACAAACCAAAACACATGTAACAACCAAAACCCAATCGTTGAAGTTGGACAAAAAATTAAAAATAGTCAAGTTTTAGCTGATGGTCCAGCGATGTTTAACGGAGAATTAGCGATTGGACGAAACCCATTAATCGCTTACATGACATGATATGGTTACAACTTCGAAGATGCGATTGTAATTTCGAATCGTTTAATTCAAAATGATGCTTATACCTCAATCGAAATTGAAGAGTTTTCATGTGATGTTATCCAAAATAAAAACGGGGATGAAGAAATAACACGCGATTTACCTAATGTTTCCGATGATGCAAAAAAATATTTAAATGAAGATGGTATTATCATGGTCGGAGCAAAAGTTAAAGAAGGGGATGTTTTAGTCGGAAAAATAACACCAAAAGGTATTGTTGATTATTCACCCGAAGAAAAATTATTGAGTATTATTTTTGGTAGTAAATCACAAAATTATAAAGATAATTCGCTAAAAGTAAAGCATGGTGGTGGAGGAATTGTTATCGCTGTTAAACATTTCCGTAGTATTGACGGTGATTTACTTCCGGATGATGTTATCGAAAAAGTCGTTGTTTATATCGCCCAAAAACGAAAACTACAAGTTGGAGATAAAATGTCGGGACGACATGGAAATAAGGGTACAATTTCTAAAATTGTTCCTGTGGAGGATATGCCTCATCTTGAAGATGGAACACCAATTGATATTTTATTGTCTCCGCTTGGAGTTCCATCACGAATGAACTTAGGGCAAATTCTCGAAGTCCATTTAGGTTGAGCGATGTACAACTTAGCTAAGAAAAAATTCTTTACAATGTTAAAAGATGATTGTTCCGACCAAGAATTTGTTCAAACATTTGGTTTGCCGCAAAATAAAGTAAAAATTTTGAAAAAAATTGCTAATAATTACTTAGCAACAAACAAAATTTCCTCTATCGATACCTTCAAAAATCTTGATTTGTCAATTATTCTTAATAAAGTTGGATTGAGTCACGAAGATTTATCATTAAAAGCGGAAACACCAGTTTTCATGGGAGCGAAATTAGATGATATTGCTAAAACAATGCAAGAAGCAGGAATTGATCCAATTAAAACAAAGGGAAAAGTTCGTTTAATCGATGGAAAAACAGGTGAATACTTTGATGACGAGGTTACCGTTGGTGTTATGTATATGCTAAAATTAGACCACATGGTTGAAGATAAAATTCACGCTCGTGCCGTTGGTCCATATTCGAAAATTACCCAACAACCATTGGGGGGAAAAAGTCAAAATGGTGGTCAACGTTTTGGCGAAATGGAAGTTTGAGCTTTAGAAGCTTATGGTGCAACCCATAATTTGCAAGAATTACTAACAATAAAATCCGATGATGTAAGTGGAAGAAATTGGACATATAATGCGATTGTTAAAGGAAAAAAATTACCAATACCTAGTTTACCGAGTTCGTTCAAATTGTTAACAAAGCAACTACAAGGATTATGTTTAGCAATTACTGTTTATGACGAAAAAAATAATAAGCACGATATTAATGATTTTACTGCGACAATTATCAATGAAAAGAACGAAAAGAAAGAAGAAAAGAGTAATGATTCCTTCGAGTTGACCGAAGATGTTAATGATGATTTTAGTTTAATATAAGGAAAGGATAATTATGGCAATTAATTTACACAACATTAAAAAATTACAAATTGGTTTAGCAAGTCCTGAACAAATTTTGAAGTGAGCACGAGGAACTGAAATAACTTCTTCCGAAACAATAAATTACAAAACAGCAAAACCGGAAGAAAATGGTTTATTCTGTGAAAAAATTTTTGGTCCGGTAAAAGATTTTGAATGTGCATGCGGAAAATATAAAAAAGTAAAATATCGCGGTAAAGTTTGTGAAAAATGTGGTGTTGAAATTATTGAAAGTATCGTTCGAAGTGAACGAATGAGTTGTATTAAACTTGCTTATCCTTGTACACACATTTGAATGAGTAAAGAATTTCCTAATCCATCAAAAATTTCACAATTACTTGATATTAGTTATAAAAATGTTGAACAAGTTATTTATTTTGTTAACTATATTGTCGTAAAAAATGATAATGAAAAATTCAAGGATTTCTTTCAAACTAAAGAAGTAATCCCCATTGCTGCTGATCAAAAAACAAATATGATGGCACGGAAAAAAATTGCCAATGCTCTTTGAATTATTAAGAAAAGTTTAGAAAAGAAAATTGCTAATGGTAAACAAGAAAAATCTTTTGCTAACTTAAAACAAGATTTGGAAGAAATTTCCCAATATTTAACAACAATTGAAAACCAAAATCTAGCTTTTGAAACAAAATATATCTTTTCGTTAATTACAAAATACACTGGAATTGAAATTGAAATCGGTTCACTAGCAATTAAACATTTATTACAAGGAATTAATCTTCAAAATGAAGCAAAAAATATTACACGCCAATTAAAAAAAGTTTCACCTGCAACATTGAAATTTAAAAAATTGATGAGTCGTTTAGAAATTATTAAATGATTTATTAATTCTAAAATAAAACCAGAATGGATGGTTTTAGATGTTATTCCAGTTACCCCTCCAGAAACAAGGCCAATTGTTCAACTTGAAAATGGTCGTTTTACCACATCCGATATTAATACTTTTTACCGAAAAATAATTATTCGTAACCAACGTTTAAAACGATTGACTAACGAACAAACACCACAAATAATCTTAGATAACGAACGAAGAATGTTACAAGAAGCAGTAGATGCTTTATTTGATAATTCTTCACGAACAAAATCAACAATTAGTAAAGATAAACGTGTTTTAAAATCATTAACCGATTGTTTGAAGGGAAAACAAGGTTTATTCCGACAAAACTTATTGGGAAAACGAGTTGATTATTCGGGTCGTTCCGTAATTGTTGTTGGACCAGATTTAAAAATGTATCAAGTTGGAATACCAGCGCCAATGCTTCTCCAATTATTTAAACCTTTTATCATTCATGAATTAATTACAAAATATGACGAAAATGGTATTGAAAAAACACCAATTGCCAATACCGTTAAACGTGCAGAAAAATTAATTTTACAACAAGATGATGTGATTTGGCCAATTGTTGAAAAAATTATCAAAAAGCATCCAGTTTTATTAAACCGTGCTCCAACACTTCACCGTCTATCAATTCAAGCTTTTGAACCAAAAATTATTGATGGAAAGGCGATACGACTACATCCGCTAGTTACAACTGCTTTTAATGCTGATTTTGATGGAGACCAAATGGGTGTTTATGTTCCGTTATCACAAGAAGCAATTGCCGAAGCACGCAGTATTTTATTAGCTAGTTGGCATATTCTTGGTCCGAAAGACGGTAAACCAATTATTACACCAACACAAGACATGATTTTGGGTGTATATTATCTTTCAAAAGTAAAGAAAAATACAGTTGGAGAAGGTATAATTTTACCTTCAATTACACGTGCTAAACAATTGTTAAGCTTAAAATGTGTAACTTTACACACATTAGTGGGAATTCCGACAAATTGCTACCATGATAAGGGTTTACCAAAAGATTGTCTTCTAATTACAACCATCGGAAAAATTATTTTTAACGAAATTATGCCAAAAACAATGCCTTACATTAATCATATTGATTTATTACCACCTTCTCTTGCTAATGGTGATATTGTTAAAACTAATTGTAATTTTGCCGAAGTGGTAAAACAATACAAACCAAGTATTCCATTTGTTAAAAAAACTTTACAAAAAATTGTTGACTTTTTATATGAAAAATTCCCAATTGAAGTTGTCGCTAAAACAATGGATTTAATTAAAAATATTGGTTTTGAATATTCGACAAAATCCGCAATTTCTTTTTCGGCTTTTGATTTACCAATTTATTCAAAAAAATATGAATTTTTCCAAGAGGCGGATAAAAAAGTTATTGCTTTGAAAAAACAATTTGACAAAGGTTTGCTCACCGATGATGAAAGATATAGTAAAACAATTAAATTATGAAGTGGTGTCAAAGATAAAGTTATGCATGACATTGAAAATATTATTAATGATGAAAAATATCGTGATAATTCGGTAATCACAATGGCTAATTCTGGTGCTCGTGGTAATGTTTCACAATTTACCCAAGTTCTTGGTATGCGGGGTTTAATGTCTAAATCTTATAACTATGATCAAAAAACAAAATCGAATGTTATTAAAGATATTATTGAAACACCAATTAAACATAATTTCTTAGAAGGATTAACTATTTCTGAATACTTTAACTCTTCTTATGGGGCACGAAAAGGAATGGCGGATACAGCGATGAAAACTTCAAAATCTGGTTATATGACACGAAAACTTGTTGATGCCGCACAAGAAATTATTGTTAAAGAAGAAGATTGCCATACAACAAAAGGTTTGCTTGTGGAAGCAATTGTTGATCATAAACAAAATTTCAAAATTGAAAGTTTGGCGGAACGAATTGCTAATCGTTATGCTTTTGCCGATATTATTCATCCAAATAATAAAACTATCTTGGTTGCAAAAAATCAAATTATTACAAATGAAATGGCAAATAAAATTGAAAAATTAGGAATTAAACAAGTAATGATTCGTTCGGTTTTACATTGCAAATGCAAAAGTGGTGTTTGTCAAAAATGTTTTGGTAATGATCTAGCAACAAAAAAATTGGTTGAAATTGGAACAGCAATTGGTGTTATCGCGGCGCAGTCTATTGGTGAACCAGGTACCCAACTAACCATGCGTACTTTCCATACCGGAGGCGCTGCGGGAGAAGGAAATATTGCTCAAGGTTTTGAACGATTAAAACAGCTTTTTGATATGGTACCGCCACAAAAAAATCAATTAGCAACAATTAGTGAAGTAAAAGGAAAAGTTATTAAAATTACAAAAAATGAATTCGGAAAGGTGATTTCAATTAAGTGTTTGGCAGCAAATGAAACAATTTCGTACCAAATTGGTTTACAAGAAGTAATTTGTGTTCAAGTTGGTGATGAAATTAATTTCGGTGATCGTTTAACTTATGGGGCAATTAATATGAAACAATTATTGAAAACTGCTGGAATTACCGCTGTGCGCCAATACTTGATTGATGAAATTCAAAAAGTTTATCGAATTCAAGGAATTGAAATTTCTGATAAATACATTGAAATTATTATTCGCCAATTGACAAATAAACTAAAAATTAATAATCCTAATGGTTCAAATTTCTTTATTGGTGAAATCGTTGACGAAAACACATTTATTAAAGAATGTGATCGTTTAATTGCTAGTGGAAAAGTTGATGCTTTACCAACTGCAAACAATGTCATTTATGGTTTGGAAAACATTGCCACAACAAAATCAGGTTCATTCTTGGCTGCAGCAAGTTTTCAAGATACAAAAAAAATTCTTACTGATGCGGCAGTAAAAGGAGAATTTGATAATTTGACTGGTTTAAAAGAAAATGTTATGATTGGTAACATTCTACCAATAGGAACAGGATTAATGACAAGTGAAGAAATTATTGCTAAAGGTGAAGAAATGCACAAAAAGGAATATTAATACGGTATAACAATGATGATGAAAAAAATTAACTCTCGAAAGAAATGATACCGAATTGACGCTACTAACTTTATCTTGGGTAAATTAGCGGTAATGGCGGCAAACATCTTACAAGGAAAAAATAAAAAGGACTTTGTCCGCAATCAAGATTGTGGCGACAACCTTGTGATCACAAATGCAAAAAAAATAAAATTATCAGGAAATAAAGCGGCAAAGGAATTTTGGTATAACCACTCAGGTTATGTTGGTGGAATTCGTAAACGAAGTGGAAAAGTAATGATTGAAAAATATGCAGATGAATTAATTACAACCGCCGTTAAAGGAATGTTACCAAAAAATAAATTAGCAAAGAAAATGATAAAAAAACTTCATGTCTTTAAAGAGGGAATCGGTGACAAATTTAAACAACAAAAATTTGAAATTTTAGGAAGTAAGTAATCATGTTGAAGCAAATTGAATATAAAGGTTTGGGACGAAGGAAGACATCAATTGCTAAAGTATTGATGGTTCCAGGTAAAGGAAAAGTTCTTGTTAATGATAAACCGTTAAAAGATTATTTCCCTAATGATCTTATTATCCAAGAAATTATGCAACCTTTCCAAGTCACAAACACAATGAATTCATTTGATGTTAAAGCAAAAGTTTTTGGTGGTGGTTTCACGGGACAAGCAGGAGCAATGCGTTTGGGGATAGCTCGTGCTTTGATCACAACAAATAATGATTTCAAATTAATTCTTAAAAAAGAAAAATTGCTAACACGTGATCCACGAGCAAAAGAACGAAAAAAATACGGAAAATATGGAGCACGACGAAGTCCACAATTTACAAAGAGATAGTTTTATTCTTCTTCTTCAAGAAAAGAAAAATTTTTTAGCATTACTTTGATAAATTTTTCCAAATCAAACATCTCAATATCCTCAACTTTTTCGCCAAAACAAAGAAATTTTAACGGTAAATTAAAATTATCTTTAATCGCAAAAATTATTCCCCCACCACTTGTACTATCGATTTTTGTTAAAACAATTCCTGAAACTTTGACAACTTCTGAAAAACATTTAGCTTGAATAAGACCAGATTGGCCAATTGTTGCATCAACAACTAATAAAGATTCACAAGGCTGATTTGGATCAAACTTTTTAATTACATTATTGATTTTTTTCAATTCATTCATCAAATTTATTTTGGTTTGTAAGCGTCCCGAAGTATCGCACAAAACAACATTAAATTTATTTTCACTAGCCCATTTAACACCATCGTAAATTACAGAGGCAGGATCTTGGTTGAGTTTAGTTGGTTTGAAAATTTTGATATCCAATTTCTTCGCCCATAAATCTAATTGTTCAACAGCCCCCGCTCGAAACGTATCACCAGCAACTAAACAAACTTTTAAATTATTTTTTTGCAAAAAATTAGCAACTTTAGCAATTGTTGTTGTTTTTCCAACTCCATTAACACCGAAAAATAAAATTACATTTGTTTCGTTTGTCTTCAAATTTAAATTCGTTTGAACAATCGTATCTTGAATATAGTAAACAAATAGTTTATCAATAATTATTTGCTTAATCAAATTAGGATTTTCGATGTTTTGAAATTTAACTTCATTTTTAATAGCCGAGATAATTTTATCTGTTGCATAGCTACCAACATCCATTGAAAGCAATGTTTCTTCAATTTTATGGAAAAATTCATCATTAACGATAACATCTTTATAAATAATTTTATTCAAAGAATTAACGAAAAAATTATTTGTTTTTTTTAAACCATGATCAAAATTTGCCGCATTATTTTTTTTTATACCATCTTTTAGAAAAAGATTTTCGCTATTACTTTTTTTTTGTTTAAGATTTTTAACTTTATCGAATAATTTTTTAAAGATACCCATAAACTAGTTCCAATTAACAAATTTAGTATAAGCACTTTTTGCAGCTTGTTTTTCAGCAGTTTTTTTATTCATACCAAAGCCTTCACCATATTTTATTTGATTAAATCACAGTGATGAACGATATAAATTATTTGGCAATCTTTTTGTTAAATATTTTACTTTACCAACTTTATTTCAATTAATAAATTTATTTTGAATAAAGGATTTGTAGTCATATGTCAATGGGGAAATCGTATTTTCATCGACTAATAGAAAAATTTTTTTAACAATTTTTTGACAAATTTCCATATTTTGATCTAAATATATTGCCGCAATTAATGCTTCAAAAGCGTCCTCAATGATCTTATCGATATTAGATAATTTTTGCATTCCTTTTCCCAATAACAAAAAGCTATCTAATTTAATTTTTTTTGCGAGAAAAACCAAAGTTTTTGCTTGAATCAATTGAATTTTTTTTTTGGTTAAAAAACCTTCATTTTCGTTTTTATACTTCAAAAATAAATATTTGGAAATTAAAAAGCCAATAATCGCATCTCCAAAAAATTCTAATTTCTCGTAATCATAATCTAAATGATGTTCATTACGATAACTAGAGTGGGTTAGTGCTGTGATATACAATGAGAGATTATGTGGAATTATATTTAATGTCTCTCCTAATCATTTCTTTATTTTATTAAACATCGTAATTTTGATTATTGAGCTTATTAATAATCCCATTTTTTACACATTCATAAGCTTTTTCAAGAGCAAAATAAAATTGAACTTCATCCGCTGAACCATGTGTCTTGATGATAACGCCATTAATGCCTAAAACCATTGCTGCCGCCTTGTTACGGTAATCAAAATATTTTTTCATTTTCCTCAACGAAAAAAGTGTTAAAATATTCCATGGTTTGTTAAATTTTTTCTTCAAAAAATTACCAAAAAATTTTAATGTCCCTTCAACGGTTTTAATAAAAATATTACCACTATAAGCATCCGTTAATAGGATATCTACACAATCATTGAAAAGATTTTTAGGTTCAACGAAACCAACATAATTAAGACTTTTATTTGCTAATAACAAATCATTCGCCTTTTTATGAAAGAAAAAACCTTTGTGTTGTTCGATACCAATATTCAAAATTCCAATACGTGGATGCGGAATTTTATTGTTTTCTATCGCATATAAATTAGCCATTAAAGCAAATTTATATAAATCCTCACCTTCAACACTTAAATTGGCTCCACAATCAATTAAATAAAAGCCTTTGCCACTGCCATTTGAAATAAAAGGCATAAAACCGAATTTATTGATGTTATGAAAGAAACTAATTGTCTTATATACAATTGGAACAAAACACGACGTTGAACAACCAGAAATGATGGCATCAACCTCTTTTTTACAAAGCTTATTTAATGATAAAACAAACGAAGAATTTATTTTTCTTAAACCAGTAAGAATGCTGTCTGACTGTTTTATATATTCATCGGTAGCCAAAATTTCAAATTCATTTTTAAAGAGAAAAGTTTTTTCTATTTCATGCTTGATACCAGCAAGAATAATTTTAACATCTAAATGATTCTTAATAAAATTGCGAGCGGCAATTGTTGCACATGCAACTTTATTTTCAATCCCCATCGCATCTAAAATAATTTTCACGTTATTTTTTTGTAACCGCAATATCTAAACAACAGTAAAGATTAGTTACCATAATTATACTTGGTTTAATACTTGTTTTTTTTGCGATATATCTTTTAAGTTTTGATATATCGAAATCTTTAATTAAACTATCACAAAAAATAATCATGTTGTTTCCTTTTCATACCAATTTTAATAATCGATTAACCAATTGTTTTGCTACTTCAAAAAAATCATTATTGATTGTCAAAATATTTTTATTATTGCAAATTGCAATAAAATCATTGACTTTAACATCAATTTTACCATATTTTGATTCACGATTAGATTTGAAAATTTGACCAAAATATGTGTTTTTAAAAATTTTGTTCATCGTGTGATAATTTTTAATAAAACTAAAATTATGATTAAAACCTAAACAAACTAAAAAATTTGTACTAATGTTTGTTGCAGGAATTAATTTGATTTTAGCCTTTTCTCCTTTTAACAATTTAATTGCTTGTTTAGCCGGCATAACCAAATCACTTTTACATGTAACAAAAATAATGGCTTGAGCCGAACATTTCTTCATTAGTAAATAAATTTCATGAACAGATGGGGTAATTTTTTGTTCTCATTTAATAAAATCAGTGATTTGCAATTTTTTTGCATATAGTTCAACAATTTTTTTTACTGATGGGACAACCGTGCAAATTGCATTTGACAAGAAATATTTCGAAATCCGCGGAATATTTTCATTTCCATTTGTAAAAACATCAGGATTACTTTTTTTAATTTGATAAGTCATATTTGTGATTTCAATTTTATCTAATTCACCGAATTTTGTGACATACTTTAACAACTTATATAAAACCAAAACATGGATATGAACCTTTACCAAATCACCGATTCTAGCATAAACAATGCTGTTTCCTAAGTCATCTAATTCGCTTTTAAATGTTTGTTCGTCAAATTCATCTTTATTTTGTTGTTTTTTAATAATTTTTGATCCTAAATTAAGAATGAAAGTGCAACAATAACCATAATCTAATTTATCATTAACGATTTCATCGGTAAAATTTATGTTTTTGATTGTTGTGGATTTAACCTTTTCTATTGGTTTTTCGTCATTTTTTTTAAGTGCTAAAGAAGATAACATTCCTTCAAAAAATTTTGTTAAACCGTAACCACCAGAATCAACAACATTCGCTTTTTTTAATTGAGGTAAATAATTAGGTGTTGTTTTTAGTATTTCATTTGCTTCCATACAAATTAATTTAAACATTTCTTCAATTGTTTTAAAATTTGTTTTTGCTTCATCAAGTTTTTTTGAAACTAAACGAATAACAGTCAAAATTGTTCCTTCGACAGGATTAGATACAGATTTGTAAGCATATGCACTAGCGCTAGCGAATCCAGAAACAAAATCAGAAATTTCAACTTTATCTTCTAAACTACTAAAACTATTAGCTAAACCATAAAAAATTTGACTAAAAATGACACCAGAATTTCCTCGTGCATTCATTAATAGTCCATTGGCGAATGATTTTGTTAGAACGGAAATATTTTCTTGTGTAAGTGTTGCAATGCTCTTACATGCGCCATTTAAAGTAATTTTTAAATTTGTTCCTGTATCACCATCAGGAATGGGAAAAACATTTAATTGATCAATGTATTTATATTGTTTTTCGACTTCTTCCGCCCCAGAAATAAACATTGATTTCAATTGTTGGGTTGTAAGATACTTCATTTGCTAATTAGTATGGGTAATATAAATATTATATGTTTTCTATTAATAAGCATTGAACAGTGCATTTGATATTATTGCCTATCTCATATTGCACATCATCATACTTTTTTCAATCACATTAATAAAATTATTTACAAGAATTTTTAATCAAATCAATTAAAGTTGATATTTTGCACTGATTAACTATATTTTTAGCATAACAACGGTAAGAAATTAGATCATTTTTAATTTCATGATCACCAATAACAACTTGATAAGGGATTTTTCTAATATTGGCATTTCTAATTTTCTTAGAAATTCTTTCATTCGAATAATCAACAAAGACACGTATTTTTTGTTCTTTAAATATGCTTAATATCTTATAGCAATATTCCAAATGTGCGTCGTTTATCGGAATAATAACAACTTGTTGAGGAACCAATCATAGTGGCAACACACCTTTTGTTTGTTCTAATAAGATTGAAAGAAAGCGTTCAAATGTACCAATAATGCCCCCGTGAATCAAAATTGGACACGAAAAATCGCCACTTTTATCTTTGTAAAGCAAATTGAATTTTTTAGGTAATAAAAAATCTAACTGAATTGTGGAAATTGTGACAATATGTCCCAAGACTGTTTTAATTTGAAAATCTATTTTTGGTCCATAAAATGCCGCTTCACCAATTTTTTTTACAAAATTAAATTTTAATTGTTGACAACACTTTTCTAAGGTTGATTCAGCAATATTTCACATTTTTTCATTATCAAAAAATTTTTGTTTATTTTTTGGATCATGTAACGATAAATCAATCGAATGAAAATTAATATGAAAACAGTCAAGACATTCTTTAATTGTTTCATAACAATGTTTGATTTCAGCAGCAATTTGTTCAAGCGAAATAATAACATGGGTATCAACCAATTGCATTGACCGAACACGTTCAAGACCAATCAATGATCCAGTTGGTTCATAACGGTGTAAAATAGCATGTTCGGCAATTCTAAAAGGTAAATCACGATATGAACGATTTTTCGATAAGTAAACGATCATATGGTGCGGACAAGTCATTGGTCGCAAAACAAATTTTTCATCATCAATACTAATTGGTGGGAACATATTTTCGCGATAATGTTGTCAATGACCCGAAGTTTTATATAAATTGTCGCTACCTAAAACTGGTGTTTGAACAAATTGATAATCGTTTTTTTCTAAAATTTCGTGCACACGATTTTCGATTTGTGTTTTAATAATTGTTCCATTAGGCAATCAAATTGGCAAACCTTTGCCAACAAGATCATTGAAAGTAAATAATTCTAATTCTTGCCCAATCTTGCGATGATCAATTTCCTTCCTTTCATGTAATTCGGCTTTGAATTTAGCTAATTCTTGCTGTGTTGAAAAAGCAAAACCAGTAATTTCTTGTAATTGTATGTTTTTAGCATCACCTTTCCAATAGACACCAGAGACATTATCCAAAGCGAAAAAAAATGACGAAGAAAAATCTAATTTATTCTTGTTTTGTTGAAAGAAAGGAAAGAAAAAATTATTACATTGCAACATTAAATCGCATGGTTTTTTCACCAATTTATCTTTAACAAAATTATTTGTCTCAAAACACTTTTCTTCCAATTTTTTAATTTGCCATTTGTTTTTTTTATTAGAAAAAGATGATATTTCCTTCTCAATTGTCACAAAATCTAATTTACTAATTTTTTTTTCACTTAAAAAATTAACAAAAAAATAATCACCCTTTTCGGCAATATCAACAATTTGGGCATTATGTTTTGAAAAAAGAATGTATGCCAAAATATAAGCAATTTCTAAATTTGTTTTCATCTATATTAAACTTATACTACAAAAACACTAGGATAAATAATTTTATTGTTTATTTAAAATATTTAATTTAGTGTGGGATATATAATTAGGTAAATAATGCTTGTTTATCGTCCAACACAAATAAATGAAATTGTAAGTGCTTTAAAAAACGATAAAGCTGCAATTGTTCTCACCGACACAATTTTTGGCATAATTTGTAAAAAACAAGAATTGATTTACCAAATTAAGCATAGAAATTATGAAAAAAAAATTGTAAAATTTATTAATGACATTAATGCTTTAAACATGCCAAAAAAATATAACGATGAAATGAAAAAATATTTACCGGGAAAGCTAACATTCATTTATCAAGGGAATGGTTACCGTATCCCAAACGATAAATTGTTATTGCAACTTATTAAAATTGTTGGACCATTATATTGTTCAAGTGCTAATATAACAAACCAGCCACCAATCACGAACATCAACCAATCACAAGCAATTTTTAAAGAATATGAAGATGAAATTTTTCTTATCGATAAAGGTACATCAACTAAAAATTCTTGTCCATCAACAATTATTGACTTAGATCGAAAAATAATTTTACGCCATGGCGAAATTGATGGTAAAAAAATTTTAAAAAATTTGTTTTAATTTTATGAAAAAAATTAATAAGAAAATAATAATAAAATCAGTCATATCAATTCTTTTAATTTTTCTTCCTTTGACAATTGTTCTTACGATTTCAGCATTAACTTTTAAGATAAATTATGCGACAATAAACCGTAAAACACGTTTAGTAGCTAATAAATTAGCAAATTATAAAAATCTAAATGTGAGGTCTGAGTGGAATTTAAATGAAAAAGAAAATTTTTTACCACAACCAACCAAACAAGAAAAAAATGAGAACCAAATAATTAATTATCACCAAGCAAATACATTAAATTTTAATTGAAATACCGACCATGAAGATTGAAAAAAAAATCGTCGTGAAAGTATGGCATTAGTGTGTGATAGTTCTAATTCCATTGTCTTGGATAAATCTTTTACTCAATCACTATACCATGGTTTGGTTCAATATATAAATAACGATAACACAATCGACCACAATCAACTGAAAAATGATGGAGAGAATAGTGCTTATTGGACAAGACCAACACAAGATTCATCATTATTTTTCCAATCAATTTATGATGAAGTTGCAAAAAAACGCAAAGTAATACATTTATGTGGTTTTAATCACATCACTCCACTAAATAGCATTGGTGAAATAAAAACTAATAATGATGGAAAAAAATATAAATTTTTTGATAGTGATTTTGGTAATGCTGCTTATATCTTGTATGATGGTGATATTAGTAACAATCAAAATATTGCTTCAATTTCGTTCCGTGCTGATCAATCTGCTTTTTTGACAGGAATTGCTTGCTGTATCGAATTATTAAAAAATGCCGAAACTTACCACAAAAATGGATGTGAAATGTCAATTGGAATTTTTGGTGGTGTAATGATTCCGACGGTATTAGTCTTTATGGGAGGAATTGAACGAGGAATTGAATTGTTCAATAACCACATTTTACCTAATATTATTGGCAAAATTTTTGATAACGATCCCGAAACAATTGCTGATTTTCCCAATTTAAAAAAGACAGCACAAACTGAATGAAAAAAAGAAAATAAAAAGAAAATAATTGATGAGTTTTCAATTAAAATAATTTCATTAGGAAAACAATCTTCCCATTTTAGTGGTTCTTTTATTTGCGGTGATGCCATTGGTTTGGTCAAACAATTTTTAAATCGCGATGCTAGTGCGATTATTCCGGTGGCTGGTCCACAAATTGTCGATGCTGTTAATGAAATCAAAAATCAAAATGCCACATGTTTTGTTATTGGTGTTGACACCGCTTGTGAGAATGGTGATGTTCAAAAAAAAATGTCCTATTGTGATAAAACTATTGATAAATTAAAGCAACATTCAAAACAACAAAACAATATTATTAAATTTAGTGCCTTAAAAAATATTGGTCATATCGCAAAAAAACAAAACGAATTACTAAGAGAAAAATGAAATTGAGATATTACCGATAAAGATGGTAATAAACCGGATCCAAAAAAATCGGTTTGTAGCATTGGTTTTCGAACGAATGCGAATATTTTGAATGGTGGTTCGCATATTAGCTACGATGGTTGATATTTCGTAATGCAAGGTTTCAAGTATCTAGAATTTGATGGAAAGAAAAAATTTATTGATGTGTGAGATGAACTATGCGAAAATTTTAATCCAAAGAAAAAAATCAAAAAATTTTCGGATGCTTATAACTTTAATGATAAAGAAGTTTATGAGAATTACGACATTTATGGTGAGTTATTAGGTGAAATATTAAACACACAAAAAATTACTTTTAGCGATGACGAAACAATTGGCAATGGAACGACAACTATTCTTGATTGATTAGATGAAAACATGTATTTTATTTCATAAATTATGAATACAAATAAAAAAATTAAGTATGCTGTGCAAATGAAAAAAATCACAAAAAGTTTTTGTAAAGGTAAAATTATTGCCAACAATGATATTAACATAAATGTAAAGTATAACGAAATTCATGTAATTTGCGGTGAAAATGGAGCAGGAAAATCGACATTGATGTCAATTCTTTTTGGTCTATATCAACCAGATAAAGGCGAAATTTATATTAATGAAAAGAAAGTAAATTTAAAAAATCCAGCTCAAGCAAATGAATTAGGTTTAGGAATGGTGCATCAACATTTTAAATTGATTAATTGTTTTTCCATTCTTGATAATGTGATACTTGGTAATGAAAAAAAAATTGCAAAAAATGGACTTTTGAATCGAAAAAAAGCAAAAATTGAAATTGAAAAAATTTGTAAAGAATATGATTTTAAATTGGATTTATCAAATAAAATTTCTTCACTTTCAATTGGACAACAACAAAAAGTTGAAATTTTGAAACTTCTATATGCAAATGCAAAAATTCTAATTTTTGATGAACCAACCGCGATTCTGTCCGACCACGAAATATTGAACTTTATTAAAATGTTACATCAATTAAAAAGAAGTGGTAAAACAATAATTTTTATCACTCATAAAATTGACGAAATCAAAAAAATAGCTGACTCTGTAACAATTTTACGTAATGGAGAAGCAATTAAGACTTTAGCGACAAAAGAAATAAAAAAAGATAAATTAATTGAATTATTAGTTGGTAAAGAGGGAATAAAAGAAACTGCTAATAATGTTTTAAAGCATACAAGACATCCAATTTTGGACGTAAAAAATTTATGTAGCAATAAAATCAATAATAACAAAATAAAAATTATTGATAGTATGAATTTCAAAATTTATCCAGGTGAAATTGTTGGTGTTGCGGGAATTGAAGGTAATGGTCAAAGTGAATTAGCATTAATTCTTACGGGAATTTTAAAACCAGAAAAAGGCTCAATTTTTTACAAAAATGAAGAAAATAAAATATTTGATTTGACCAAATTAAATCCTAATAAAATTTCAAAATTGGGTATTGCCCATATTCCAGAAGACCGTCATAAATATGGATGTATCTTAGATGAAACTGTAGAAATAAATTTAGTTTTAAATCAAATTGATAACAAAAAGTTTTCTAATAATTTCTTTTTGAAATGAAAACAAATAAGATTGAATGCTATAAATTTGTGTTCGAAATTTAATATTCTTGGAGCAAACAATGGAAAAGCAAAAATGCGATCTTTATCAGGTGGAAATCAACAAAAAGTTGTTATCGCTCGTGAATTAACAAAAAAACATTCATTAACAATTATGGTTCAACCGACACGCGGATTAGATATTAAAACAATCAATAATATCCATGATTTTATTCGATACGAAGCTAAAAATAATAAAACCGTTTTATTAATTTCTTATGAATTGGACGAAATATTAAAAATTTCCAATCGAATCATCGTGATAAATAAAGGAAAAATCATTTGTGATAAACCAAGCAAGAAAATTAATCGAAATATTATTGGTAAATATTTAGTAAGTTAGGTTTTTGTTAAAAATTAACTATGGTTTCTAATCAACTCATTTATAAAATAAACAAATTTATTTATTTAGATAAAAATCGTGATAAATTTAAAAAGATTTTTGCAACTGTAACGATGATGATTTTATCATTTTTTCTTGCTATTTTTTTTGTTTGCACAGTTTGTCAAAAATGAACAATGTTAGGTAAAATATTTGAAATAATTTTCAAAGAAAGTTTCAAAGGAACAGCAAAAATCAATATTTTACTTTCAAATATGGGGATATTAATTGTTGCAAGTTTATCTTTTATTATTAGTAATAAAGCTAACCTATTTAATATGGGGATATCTGGGCAATTAATGTGTGCAGCAACCGTTTCAACATTGATTAGTCATTTTTGTCATTTAGGTCATGGAACAAACCAAATTGTTATTTTTTTATTAGGACTAGTTATTGGGG
This sequence comes from bacterium, assembly GCA_017445805.1. Taxonomy (GTDB): domain Bacteria; phylum Bacillota_I; class Bacilli_A; order Mycoplasmatales; family Mycoplasmoidaceae; genus Hennigella. The sequence goes on along the minus strand of JAFSSC010000002.1, from coordinate 102,551 downwards.
CAATACTTAGTGCAACGATTGGTATCATTAAAGTTTTTTTGAATGTGAACGAAGTTGTTAGCTCAATCATGCTTAATTGAATTATTTATTTTTTAACGATTTTAATTTTAAAGACATATGTTCCACAAAATTCATCCAATAACTTCACTAAACCAATTGATAATCCTCTTCTTTTCCGCACCCAACTTTCTAATCAATATTTTTCTTTTATTCCAATTATCATCATTGCCTCTTGCCTTGTTGGATTTATTTATCTTTTTTTAAACTACACAACGATTGGTAAAAAACAATGTTTAACCGGTTTAAATATAAAATGTGCTAAAGCTATGGGTTACAACACAAAGATGAATTTAATTATTTCCATGACAATTTCTGGGGCGATTGCAGGAATTTTAGGCAATCTTACTTACTGTGGTTTTTCATGTGAAATGCCAACTTCAACAATTGTCAAAGTGATACCGCAAGAAGGTTTTGATGGTATCGCTGTTGGATTAATTAGTATGAATAACCCACTTGCTGTTATTCCTGTATCGCTATTTTTTTCAATCATAAAAACTTCAACAAGTGCTTTGCAATTAATCGGTATTAGTTCCAACATTACACTAATATTTTTAGGAATTATTATTTATTGTAGTGCGATGGGGTCATTACTCATGAAATTTAATTTTTACAACTGATTTATTGTAAAAATTAAAGGAAAATCTTGGATAGAGTTAAAAACAAAAGAAAAAAATGAATTATTGAGTTTAATTAATATTGTTAACGATTATGAGGTAGTAATGTGGTATCATTGTCAAAGAAAAAATAACTCTAATAGTAGTAAAATGCCAACAAGAAATAAAAAATTAAAAAAAGAGGAAATATCCCATGTTGCTTTTGAATTAAAATTCGATCAAATAATGGAAAAGATTAAAAATAATCTTGAATCTACAAAGATCAAAAATAAATTTTATCATGCTTATGTTTTGACAAAAAAAAATATAAAAATTAAATATTTAAAATACTTGCAAAATCAAAAGAAAAATTTGGAATACAATGAAAATAAGTATCCAATAATGAATTTTTTAGAAAATTTTGAGTTATTATTAAACAAGAAGGATTAATAATGAGTGATATACAAATACTATTAGATTTAACATTTGTTTTTTCGACAATTTTAATTGTTGCAACTTTAGCTGGTTATATATCGGAAAAAGTTGGAATTGTCAATATTGGAATTGATGGAATGATGTGTGTAGGTGCGCTTTTTTTTGGAATTTTTGCTTCTGAAAAAATTAATTTTATCAGACTAAATGGATTTGGTTTAATCATCGCCATTATTTTAGCAATGTTTTGCACAACAATTTTGGGATGTTTACATGGGTTTTTATGTATTACACTTAAAACAAATCATGTTGTTTCTGGAACAGCAATTAATTTATTAGGTTTTGGTTTAACAACATTTTTAAATGAACCTTTAGCGCGTAAACTATATCCAAAATTGAATTACTCACGAATTATGAGTTTGTTTCATAGTGATCTACACATTAAGGATTCATTATATGGAACATCAATTATTCTTTTTGTTTTTGTCCTTTTGCTTTGTGGAACAATTTATTTTATTATGAAAAAAACAACAATTGGATTACGATATTTAGCAATTGGTGAAAATCCACATGCCGCAAATGCTAAAGGAATAAAAGTTATTAAATATAAATGAATTGGCGTAATTTTATCTAGTCTTTTGGCTGGTATGGCGGGAGCATTATTTTTATTTCGAACAATTGCCTTTAATGGAAATGTACAATCAATGGGATATTTAGCATTAGCAATATTAATTGCTGGTGGTTGAAATATTGGTGGTATTATTACTTTTGGTATTATTTTTGCCATTTTTATTGCTAGTGCCAACACAACAACATTGGTTCAGTTGGGAATAAATCAATTATTTGTTTTTGCTCTACCTTATATAATCACATTAATAATCCTACTTTTTACAAGTAACAAAATTACACCACCTGCTAGTGCTGGTCAACCATTTATAAGCGAGGTAAAAGAGTAAATGAAAATTATCAACCATCCTTTAATTGCCCACCAATTAACAATAATGCGTGATAAAAATACTAATTCGTCGACATTTCGTCTTTGCTTACGATGTTTAAGTTTTTTTCTTGCTTATGAAGTAACCGCAAATTTAAAAACAAAAAAAATTAAAGTACACACTCCAATTAGTATGGCCATCGGTGAAAAAAATAAAACACCAATTGTTTTGGTTCCTATCTTGCGAGCAGGATTAGGAATGGTTGATGGTTTTAAAGAAGCAATACCTTTTGCGAGAATTGGTCATATTGGAATGTATCGTGAAGAAAAAACACAACAACCAGTTCAATACTATGCAAAATTTCCTAAACAAATTAAAAATGGAATTGTTATTATCCTTGATCCAATGTTAGCAACAGGAAAAACAATAGCAAGAACAATTGATTTAATAAAAAAATATCATCCGCAAAAAATTAAATTTTGCTCAGTTGTTTCGTGCCGTGAAGGAATAGAATATGTTAGTAAATGTCACCCCGATGTTGAGTTATATACAGCAGCAATTGATAAAAAATTAAACAAGAATAAATACATTGTTCCCGGTTTAGGTGATGCTGGTGACCGAATTTTTGGAACAAAATAAACTAAACAAGTAATTTGTCTAAAATCGCATTAAGAAATGATTTGTCTTCACTTTGCGAATAATGATCGCATGTAACTAATGCTTGATCGATAACAATTGCTTTGGGAAGTTTTAAACAAAAAAATTCACAATAAGCCAAACAAAAAATCGCTCGCAAGATTAAACTCAATCGTTCTCAAGTTCATGTTGCTTTTAATAATGGCTTTATTTTTATTTTTATTGTTTGAACATTTTCGGCAAAAAATTTAATAGCTTTTTTTTGTTGGGAATCAAATTTATATTTTGAGGCATTCGCAATGATTTGTTTATTATTAAGATCCTTGATTAAGCAAGAATAAAAATATTGCATTAGTTCAACCCTTTTTTTTCATTGCTGTTTTTTGTCGGTAATCATTATTAATAAGAAATTTTATTTTGACTCACGACCGACATATTCACCAGTTTTTGTATTAATAATTATTCGGTCAGTTTTTTTTACAAATTGGGGAACTAAAATCTCGAAATCGTTCATCAATCAAGCTTTTTTTTGGATTGATTTAACTGTATTACCTTGGACTGCATCTTCGCAATCTTTTAATGCACAAATGATTTGATCAGGTAATTTAACACCCAAAATTTCATCATTATATTTTTGCACTTTGATTTCAACTCCATCAAGTAAAAAATTTTTTTCTCATTTTAATTTTGATGATGGAATTTCAATTAATTCAAAAGTTTTGCTATTGATAAAAACATAATTGTCACCATCTTGGTATGAAAAAATCATGTCAACCGTCTCAATGATTGCTTTGGTAAATTTACCACCTGTCAAAACCTCTATCGTAATTGTTCCGGTGCGTAAATTTTTAACTTTACACTTTACAATTCCTTCGCGCATTGCTGTTTTGTTAAAAAAATTTTCAATTACTTCAAACAAAGCATTTCTATTAATAAAAGTATTGCCTGGTCTTAAATCTTTAGCATGAACTATTTCATCTGACATTTTTAGTTAATATCGTAAAATTTCTTTTTATTGTACAATAATGTTTTTTCCGATAAATTTAATTCAAATTTAATTTCCTTCGCCGTAGTAAAAGGGTCAAAATTTTCATTAAATTCCTTCCTTATGAAAACAGTTTGCACACCGTAATTCACAGCAAAGCGATTTACATTAATTGATTTGTTTGTTACAGCAATAATTTTACATGCTGGCTTAATCGCAGAAATTGCCCAAATTAATTCAAAATCATTAGTAAATATTATTAAATTTTCGTATTTTGAACAATTTGTACTTTCCTTACAACAACATGGAAGAACTTTTTTAGCAATTTTAATTGCTTGCTTCTTATATTGTTTTTCAATCAAAGTGTTCTTTTTATAAAATTTAATATTTTTTTTGTAGTCAAAATGCTTTTCCGCAACAGCATCAATTGCCGCCATCACTTTTACAGCCTCGATCGGAAATAATCCATTAGCTGTTTCTCCCGACAACATTGTCGCATCCGCACCATTTTCAACCGCAAAAAATACATCCGTTACTTCGGCACGAGTCGGTTGGATACAACGTTCCAAAGAGTCAAGCATTTGGGTTGCAACAATACAAGGCTTACCAAACTTATGACATTGTTGTAGAATATATTTTTCTCAATAAGGAATATCGTAAAAAGGTACTTCCAAACCTAAATCACCACGAGCAACCATAATACCATCGGCTTCTTGTAAAATTTCATTAAAATTTTTAATCGCATCAGTTGATTCAATTTTAGCAAACAATTGAAGTTTTTCACTTGCATTTAATTTTGCTAATTCTTTTTTGACTTCAATAATATTTTGTGCAGAATTAACAAAGCTTAATGCAATATAGTCTAAATCGTGTTTTACAGCAAATTTAAGATCTTCTTTGTCTTTCTTAGAAAGAAAAGGCATCGCATATTTACTACCCGGTAAATTAATACGTTTTTTTTCATAAATCGTATGCGAGTTTAAAGCCTTAGCCTTAATTATTCCTTTTTCAACATCAACACTCTTCACTCGCAATTGTAATTTTCCGTCATCAATAAGAATCATTTTATCGATGGCTAAATCTTTAGCCATGTTATATGTCTTTGTTGAATCGTAGACATAAACTTCATTGTCAGTGGCAAGACAAGGTGAAAAATCTTTCGTCTTAATTGTTAGAATTGAATCTTGTTTGACAAGTAGAGTTGTATCTTTCTTTTTGCTATCAACAATTTTACCAACACGAATTTCAGGACCTTTTGTATCAAGCATAATAGCAACATTTATATTTAACTCTTTAGCAACATCTTTAATTATTTGCAGCTTGACTTCTTCCTCAGCATGATCACCGTGTGAAAAGTTTAGACGACAAACATTAACACCAGCCAAAAATATTTTTTGCATTGTGTTATATATTTTTTGCTTCTTCGCAGCATTATTTGGATCGACAAGTTGCTCTTTCGTAAATATTTTACCAGTTGTTGCTGGACCAAGAGTAGCAACAATTTTTGTTCTTTTATTGAATTCACTATCAAAAATCATTCTTATTCCCTCCAATGTTTATATTTTATTATTTTTTAGAATTAATAACAAAATTTTGTTTAAACCAAACGATTGTATCATTCAACAACATATATTTCCTTAATATCTTTGTTAAGTTCGTCACGTTTGGGAAAACGAACATATTCACCAATTTTTTGCTTTTGATCAACTTTAACAAAATCAAGGGGTTTAATTAAAGTTGAAGTGTTAACGATTGGTAAATTCTTACTTTTTTCTTTAATTGAAATTTTTTGACCAACTTTAACGATATTCGAAGGAATTGAACATCTTTTTTCGTTAACAAGAACATGACCATGACTAACTAATTGACGGGCCGCTTTTCGTGTTGGAGCAAAACCCATTCGAAAAACCAAATTATCTAAACGTGATTCTAAAATAATTAAAAGATTTAGCGAATTAGCACCTTGCATTTTCTTGGCTTTTTTAAACAAACGACGAAATTGACAATCGTTCATCCCATACATAAATTGAAGTTTTTGCTTTTCCTTCAATTGTTCACCATAATTCGATAATTTTTGCTTGTTAAGACCGTGTTGACCTGGAGCATATGTACGTTTCTTTCCTTTTAAAAATTCTTTATTATTTTCTAATAATGAAAAACCATAACGCCTTGATTTTTTATTAATACTACCAATATATCTTGACATGTAAACTTCCTTTTATGATTAAAATATTTATTTTCCAACGACTTTTTTGTGTCAATTCTTGATTCACTTCGAACCAAGAATATTATAAAGTTTTCCATCAAAAACTTTAATTTTTTCACGTCCAAAAATTTTTTTTCGCATATCGCGATGAGCTTGTTTTTGCACGGACTCGTCCATTGCTAAATCAACAACTAAATAGAAGAATTCTTCTGGGGAAATTCCACCTTTACCTTTTACTCATTTTCCATCTTCCATGTTATAAATTGGGGTTAAATTATGCGAAGAGATGTCATTTTTATTAATTTGTGTTACCAATAAGCATGCATAATTGCTTTTATTATTCTTATTCACAAAATAATATGATTTATCGGTTATATCAATTAAACTCGATATTGGTTTGTGGGCACTAACATCAACCAATTGATCAAAGCACTTTTTATACTTACCGCTTTTTAATTGCGAGCATATTTTATACTTCGCTTTTAATAATTCTCAATTGTTTTCGAATATAAGTTTTTCAAGACCATTGTAAGATTGATTTAAGTTATCAACAAATTTTTTTAAATCACTCGTTAAAGAAAATGTAGAAATTTTTTTAAAAATTCTTGCTAAATACTCATGACCTTTAAGATTGATTTTACCATGAGAACCAAAATCAAAATCAATATCTATTTTTTTACCATCATTATCGTATTCACCAGCATACTCATACCAAATTCCTTCATTGAATTCGTGATCCTTATTGGAAAAACTATTCTTTTTAGAAAAAATTGCTTCTTTTAATTCGGGATAGGACGAAAAAATATTTGCCTTAGCACTAATTAAACCATTAAAACCAGAGAGAAACTTATTATCTTTGTTTATTATTGACCAATACTTGTCGTCTTCAACGCGTTCATCAATTCCTTTTTTTAATGCAGATTGTCATTTTTGTTCATTCTCTTGCTTATTGATACTTTTTCCACGAAAATCAAAAGGATCAAAACTTTCAAGATCTTCAATAAAACAATGACGGTCTAATGCTTTTTGGTTATGAAAAAATTTTGAAAAATAACCAATAAATAATCTTTCATCATCAGTAAATTTTTTTTGTAATATCTTATAAAAATTAGCATAATCGTTAGCAATTAAATAAGCAATAGTTGCATATAACTTGGCAATTTCATAATTAATTGAGGAATTGGATGATGATTTTTTTTGTTGATAATAATTTTTAAAAACATTAAAAATGTTAGTAAAAAAATTATTTGATGATGCACACAATTTGTTGTAACTATTGTTATCCGTTAAAATTTTTTTAACACAATATGCTGAAAGCATTGCTTTAGAGGTAAGTTGCGATGATTTATCAAAATCGTTAGTCAAAGCCTTTCATTTTGGATCATTTTTATAATTATGACCCAATACTTTTACAATATACTTATCAAACATATCGAGATTTAACCGATTAATCAAATAATTATCGCTTTGTTGTGATAAAAAATCATGTATCGTGTAATCAACAACAAAAGAATTAAATCAAAAACTATTTGATTTAACTTTGCTTGCTTGTTCAATTTGCGGCGAAAAACCAGAAATAGCATTTGGTTTAACTAATTTTATATGTTCAAAATATTTAGAAGAATCTAGTTTTTCTTTAAGATCCAATAATTTTTTATAATTAATTTCTGCATAATTTTGTAAATCTTGATATTTACCATCACTATTCGAATACATATCTCCCCAGAAGAAAGAATCTGATATTGTGCAAATTACACGAAGAATACTTGTATAAACATAGCGCGAATTTAAATCGTTTTTACCACTTTTGTCAAAATATTTATATGATATTGGTGTTACCATTCCCAACTTCTTTTTATAATTATTTTTTTGTTTAACATTAGCCTTAATAAATTTTGCATATTCAATTTTTTGATCACACGATTTATAAATCTTATCGTTAATATTCAAATATTTTTTTAAATCATCATCATATATTTCATATTTAATTGTGTTAATTAAATACGCGACCAATTCACTTGGTGAACCCAAATTTTGTTGTTGAACAATTTTTGTTAAAAATGCATCATTTTGTTGATAACTTCCTTCATTATTTAAAAATTTATATGATTTGAAAATGTTCATATTTTCATCACAATTTTTGATATTTAGATCTGATAAATATGATTGGGCAGCTAATTCGAGAATGATATTATCAAAATTTTTATTGAAATAACTACTCAATTGTCCATCTTTTCCTAAAATATCAAATTTTATTGCCGAAGGTAGACGATTAAGTTTTTGTTGCATCAATCGGTATTTAAAAACATTTTTTAAAGATTTTAATTTACCATCAATTGATGCATTACTCTTATCTTTTAAAGAATTATTAATAATATATTCATGACCGTCAATCGATGCAATATTCAAACCTTTATTGTTTAAAGAAAAAAGTCATGGTTGATGATTTTTCTTAAAATTATTGTATTTTACTTCGTCCTTGTCGTCATCAATAATTTCTTCATTGCGGTCAATTTCATCAAAAGTTGGTTGTTTAGGACAAAAAGGTAAATCAATTTTGATTGTATTTGTTACAAATCGAACAAGATCATCACGATCAAGATTGTAGGTTTGATCATCATAACTATCGGATCAAGAGATGGCAACATTATTAAAACCTTTTCCTTCATAATCAACGAGATAGTTTTTTTGAAAATCACGTGTAATTAAATCGTATCAAGAGTCATTAACAAGATCCATAAGAGCAGTTTTTGCATCCTTTATTGAAGAAAATATTTTCTCAAATTCCTTGTATTCTGATTTTTTTAATAATGCATCAAATACTTTATCATTGTTTGCAGCGATAGCATTAATCGTTTCATACAAAAAAGAAATAATCTTATCATTATTTCCATTATTTGGTATCTCTTTAATGGCAACAATAATTTTTTTTAATTCATCATCTCTATCAATTTCTTTCAATAATTCTTCTAATTCTTCTAATTTATTGGATTCAAGTATAGTAATAATTTTTTTAAGAAGAATAGTAATTATTTCAGTATTTTTATGTTTGCTAATTAAATCATAGATATTAGCAAGATCAAGATAAGAATTAATTTTTGATCTGTCTTTCCCATCGTTGAATTTATTTAATTTTCTTTGCGACAACATAAAAAGTTTCATCATTGGAAAAACAATAATTTTCTCACCTTTATTCTCATTTAACTTAGAAAGAGGATATAACTCGTCATCCCCACTAAATTTTTCTCAACTTAAAAAATTTAAACATGCTGGTTCATCGTTGTCACTAGCAAAAATTAGATCATTATATAGCGAACCATAAGCCATGATATTAGCAGTAGTATGTGATGATAATTTCGAACCTAGAACTAATTTAAGCGAATCATTGGATGCATCATTTTCATTAAAATTGTTAATGTTAATTGTTCCATTAGAAAAATATTTTGGAACATAAATCTTATTTTCTTCTGGAATTTCAATCGCATTTTCGTTATTTTTTTTATTAATATCATTTTTATTAATTTTCTTTCCGGCATCTTCGTTAGGATTGGAATATAACGATAAAAGACTTCGATCAAATTTTTTAAAAAAATCTTGATAGTGTTGGAATGTCTTGCCATCATTATTCGCAAAACAAGGAAAAATTTCACTTGGTCCAACATTATCATTAAGTTCAGTAAAATTGTAAATTGTTGACAAACCACTATAGCCATTATTTGTTGTTTTAGGAGGAAGTGAATAATCGAAATTTGCTTCAACAACAAAAAAGGGTTTTTCGGTTGCATACCAACGATCAAAAACATATTGTTGGATCGTAGCATAGTCACCGTCGAGATTTGATGCTAAATATTTACTATTAGCATTATCGGGTGTAAAAGAATTATTACTTTTCGCATAAAAACCTATATCTGATCAACAATTAGGATCGTTTAGTGAATTAGCATCAAAATTGCTTTTAATATCGCGGAAGATATTTGGAAATTTTAATTGACTATCGGGTTTTTCCGAAACAGTAAAATAATCTTTTGTTCAAACATTATTAATAAAATCATTACGAACTTTTTCAACTAATTTTTTATGCTTATAACTTTTTTCGGTACCACCATTACTAGATAAAACTTCATTTTGCAAATAAAATTGATATTGTGAACCATATATATCTTTCTTCTTTTGTACCAATTCGTTGTATTCATCATCAATTTCTTGTTTTCATTGTTTAAGATTAGTAGTAAAAACAACATTACCACCATCTGCCCGATCTTCATATCATTTTAAAATAATTTCATTTACAAGAGCATACTTAAATTTTGCATAATATTCTTTGTCTTTTAAAGCACCCAAAATTGCATCTTTATAGTCAAAATTATTAATAAGTTTTCCTAATGGTTCCAAACTTAATAAATCATTGTTTGTTGTTGAGACTTTAGAACAACTCGATAATGTTGATAAAACAATTGAAGGGTATATACATAAAGCACTTGCAAAAAGTAAAATCTGATTAAACCTCTTTTTTTGCCTTTTACCAAAAATTTTAACTTTATTATTCACCATAATTCAACAATTTTATAATTATTATAAAATAATTATTCTCCTATACAAATGAACGTTTTGCAACTAAAAAATTTAACCGTAAAAAACAAAAAAAAAGTAATTTTAAAAAAAATTAATCTTCATGCAAAAACAGGTGATGTTATTGCAATTATTGGAGCAAATGGGGTAGGTAAAAGTAGTTTGTTAAAGGCAATAATGAAGCATTTTTCCTATAAAATAACTAATGGTTCATTAAGTTATAACAACAAAAAAATAAACAATTTTAGTACTTATGATATGGCAAAATTAGGATTTTATTATTTAGATCAGAATCCTATTGGCGTGGAGGGGATAAAATTAATTGATTTATATCGCACAATTTATCAAAATTGTCACAAAAAAATCGAAATGGCTGATTTTTACAAAAAAATCATGTTGGATCTAAAGCAATTTAATCTAAAACCTAATATTTTAAATTTCGATAACACAATGTTATCAGGTGGTCAATCGAAAAAAAACGAATTAATCCAATTAGATTTGATTAGTCCCCATGTTATTATGCTTGACGAAATTGATTCAGGTTGTGATGTTGATTTTATAAAAACAATCGCTAAATATATTAATAGAATTAAATTAAATAAAATAATTTTTCTTGTTTCCCACCAACAGAAATTATTTAATTTAATTAAACCTAATAAATTCATCCTTTTACACAATAATACGATTGTTGAAACAGGAAAAAACGAAAAAATTAATAAAATTTTAAATTTGGGTTTTGAAAAATATTTAAAAAAATAATGATGACTGCAAAAGACAAAAAAAAGATTGCTAAAAATATTATTATTGATCCTATGAAAAAAAAAATAAATTTGTCATTTGACAAGGCGGGTATTTTTAATTTATATTTATTTAATTGTTGTAAAAAAAAACATGTGTGTCAAATCAATATTTACTTAAAAAATAAAATTATTGTAAACATTTATTGCCTAATTTTGGTATATTTGCAAACCGAAAAAATTATCATAAATGTATACCATTGTAAAAAGAAATCGCAAAGTTTTATAAAAGCAAAGTTATTTGCAGCAAAAAATGCTAACCTTATTTTTAATTGTTTTTCAAGGATTGAAAAAAATATCATTGAAAGCAATCTTGAACAAAGTATCGATGGTTTTATTCTTGATGATACAGCTAAAATCGATGTTATTCCTTCTTTAACAACCCAAACAAATAATTCTAATGCGAAGCATAATGTTAATTTGGGAAAAATCGATCCAAAAATTTTATTTTATCTTAGTAGCAAAACAATAAAAAACAGTCAAATTTACGAACTTTTTTTGCGTAATTTTTTTATTCAAAGTAATTTTTTAGCAATTTTTAAAGAAAAAAAAATAATTGAAACAATTGAAAATTTCTTTATGATTACAAACAATGAATGTTAATCAAATACGTAAACAAATTCCATGAATAAAAAATAATAAAGACAAAATTTATTTTGATAATGCTGCTACGACATTGAAACCAAAATGTGTGATCAATAAAATTTCATATTATTACACTCACTTGGGAATAAACATCCATAATACAGATTCAACATTTTGTTTTGATGTTTATAAAAAAATTGAAATGGCACGAAAAACCATTGCAAAAATAATTAATTGCTCGCCAGAAAATATTTGTTTTGTTAGTGGGGCAACCGAGGGTTTAACAATGATTGCTCATGGACTAGCTCACTATTGTAAAAAAGCTGAAGTTTTATTAAACGATTTCGAACACGCAAGTAATCTATTACCTTGATATCACGAAAAACAAAATGGTTTTTTTAAAATTAAATTTGTTAATATAAATGGACAATTCAACAAAAAAACCATTATTGAATCTATTACAAAAAACACAAAAATTATTGCTTTAACCCTTGCAAGTAATGTCTATGGTAATAGTATTGATGATTATTCAAAATTATGCACACAAATTAAAAAGATTAATAAAAAAATTATCATTGTATTGGATGCCACCCAATATTTAGCACATAAATGGATTAACCAATTGCGAGATATCGATTTTATTGTTTGTTCCGCACATAAAATTTTTGGACCATTGGGAGTAGGTTTTGTCTATTTAAAAAAAGATTGAATCACAAAAATACAACCATTGCGATATGGGGGTGGAATGAATGAAATAATAACAAAAACAAAATTTCAACCATATAACAACATCCAAAAATTTGAAGGTGGAACAATGCCACTTGCTGAAATTATTGGTTGACAAGAAGCAATAAAATTTATCGATAGCATCGGTATAAAAAATATTATTGATTATGAACATAAGTTGAAAAAATATTTTGTTAAAAAAATGTCAACAATAAAAAATTTAGAAATTTATAACCCTAATACTCCTTTACCAATAATCATTTTTAACTATAAAGGAGTTAATGCACAAGATTTTGCTAGTTGATTGGGAACAAAAGGAATTATTTGTCGCTCTGGTTTGAGTTGTGCTAAACTCATAAAAAATATTTTAAAAAAAGAGAATTTTGTTCGTTGTTCTTTGTCACTTTACAACACAAAAAAAGAAATTGATTATTTATATAAAGTTATAAAAAGATATAAAAAAGGAGAAGAAATAAGAAAAATTTTATAAATGACAAAGAATTTTGATTTAGCCCAACAAACAATCATCGATCATTATGAAAATCCACGAAATAAAATTAGCAAATCAAAAGCGGCAAAAATTAAATATGTGAATGGTCATAGTGATTCACCCTCTTGTATTGATAACATTGATGCCTACATAAAAATAAAAAATCAACGAATTCTTGATTTAAAATTTAGTGGTATTGGTTGTGCTATTTGTACTTCTTCAACCGATATTATGACCATTATTTTAAAAAACAAAACAACGAAAAAAGCAAAAGAAATAATCGATAATTACAATAAGATGATTCTGGGAAAAAAGTTTGATAAAACAACTTTGCACGAATTATTTTTCTATCGAAATGTGTATAAACAGTCTAATCGTATAAAATGTGCTTTAGTTGGCATTCAAGCTATCAAAAATGCAATAGAAAAATATGAAAAAAGTAAATAATAGTCTTCTCTTAAAAAAAGGTATAGACGAAAAAATCATTAAAAAAATTTCACAAATTAAAAATGAGCCAAAATGGATGTTAAGCATTCGTTTAAAAGCTTTTCACTTTTTTTTAAAAGGCAAAAATCCTTCTTGAGCAAAGGAATTAGAAAAGATAAATTTTGATGATTACGTTTATTATTCTTCCATACCAAATAATTGAAATGAATTACCACAAAAAATTAAACAAATTTTTAAAAAAAAGTCCTCACTAAATACAACGAGTGCTGTTTGCGGAGAGAATAGACAATATGATTCTGAGATCATTTACAATAGTCTACAAAAAAAACTTAAAGATAAAGGTATAATTTTTTGCCGTCTTGAACAAGCCGTTAAATCCTATCCCTCCCTTGTCAAAAAATATTTTGCAAAATTAATGAAAATTAATGAAAATAAATATGTTGCTTTAAATACCGCTGTTTGATCGGGTGGTAGTTTCATTTATATTCCGAAAAATGTAAACCTAACTAAGCCATTGCAAACGCATTTTCATATTAATACAAAGAATGTCGGACAATTTGAACGAACATTAATAATTGTTGAACAAAACTCATCACTAAAATATATTGAAGGTTGCACAGCTTTAATTTCACCGCAAGCGAATTTACATACAGCTGTCGTTGAAATTTTTGTAAAAGATGAGGCTTCATGTCAATATATAACAATCCAAAATTGATCAAAAAATGTTTTAAATTTAGCGAATAAAAGAGCAATTGTTGGTCAAAACGGAAAAATGGAATGAATTGATGGAAATTTTGGTTCAAAATTAAATATGAAATATCCATGCATAATTTTACAAGGAAAAGATAGCATGGGAAGGTATGTGTCAATTGCTCATGCAAAAAAAAATACAATTCACGACACAGGAGCAAAAATGATTCATCTAGGACAAAATACGAAATCATATATCACTGCTAAGACAATCAATGATTGCAATAGTCAAACAATTTATCGTGGATTAATAAAAATTGCAAAAAAAGCAAAAAAATCTTTTAGTAATGTCGTGTGTGACACATTATTGCTCGATAACAAATCCTTAGCACAAACGATTCCAAGAGAAATAATTGGTAATTCCACTTCTACAATTAAGCATGAAGCAAAAATAACAAATCTTGATCGTGAAAAAATGTTTTATTTAAATAACAAAAAAATCGATTATAGTGAAGCAAAAAATTTGTTATCATTTGGTTTTATTCAATCTTTTACAAAGGAATTACCTATGGAATATGCAATTGAAATAAAACGTTTAATGAATGAATATTAACGATTTAATTTTGGTGACCAAATAATCATGATTTGAGAATAAAAATCGCTGAAATTTTGTCTTTAATTTTTTTAATTTTGCTGCTTTTTAAACCAATTTCTTTTAATGAATTTATTGCAAAAACCGTTGAATATTTTTCATCTTCAAGAAAAATTTTTACTGATTTAAAATTTTCTTTTAGTTGATCATAAAATCTTTCAACAAAAATCGTTTGCGAACTTTTATCACCAGATTTATACAACGGATAACCTAAAACAATTGTATCAATCTCATAATTATAAAGATGAAAAATTTCCTTAATCTTTGCAATGCATAGATTTAGATCGCAATTAGAGTAAAAATAATTTTCTAGACCATTAACGATTGTTTTTTTATTGTCAGTAATTGCAATCCCTAATGATTTTGTTCCTAAATCTAATCCTAATGCACGCATTCTTCAATAAAAGCAAATATATAATCTAGTATATTGTTAAACAAAACAAAAAATAACAATTATTTAATCGTGAAAAATAAAAATATTGTTCCAAAAGAATCGAATTTTTCAGCTTGGTACTCTTCGATAATAAACGAAGCGAAATTAGCATTATATACCTCAGTTAAAGGATCAATTATTTTTTTACCAAATGCTTGATTAATTTGACAATTAATCAAAAAAAAAATTGATGATGAATTTAAAAAGATAGGAGTCAAAAATGTGCAACTTCCCACTTTTATAAATGCAAATGATTTTATGAAGGAAGTAAAACATATTGGTGGTTTTGCACCCGAAACATTTACCGTTAGTACATGTTTGCCTAACCCATCTAAATTGCTTAGTAACAATGATTCGCAAATAACTAGTGAATTTATCGCAAGCAAGCAAAATACTTCGTTTCATGATTCAATAATTATTAGACCAACATCGGAAGTGATTTTTTGTGATTGTTTCAAGAAAATACTTAATTCATATAATGATTTGCCAATTTTATACAATCAATGATGTAATGTTTTTCGTAATGAAAAAAATACTAGACCTTTTTTGCGAACAAACGAATTTTATTGACAAGAATTACACACAATTCATCAAACTGAACAAGAAGCAATTACCCAGGCAATTAAAACAATTAAAATTTATAAAAAAATTTTAAAAAACGAATTGTGCATGCCTTTCATTTATGGAGAAAAAACAATTAATGAACGTTTCGCTGGTGCAATAAAAACTTTTACATTAGAATCGCTAATGCCAGACGGACAAGCATTACAATGTTGTACAAGTCACTATTTAGGTCAAAATTTTGCAAAAGCATATGATATTAAATATCAAAACCAAAATAATCAATTTGATTATGTTTACCAAACTTCCGCTGGATTAAGTACGCGAATAATTGGTGGATTAATTATGACACATAGTGATAATAATGGTTTGGTTTTACCTTTAAATCTTGCTCCAATTCAAATTGCGATTATTCCACTAGAAAAAAATAATTTACAAATTAATAATTGTGTAAAAAATATTTTAAAAAGCATAAAAAATAAGTATCGTGTTGAAATTGATGATAGCGACAAAGGTCTAGGTTATAAAATAAATAACTATCAAGTACAAGGAACAGTTTTCATTATTTTAATTGGCAAAAACGAAATACAAAAAAATGTTTTGACAATAATTCAAAGAAACCAACATGAAAAAATTGAAATTAATCCAAATAATTTAAAACATTTTTTAAAAGAAAATGGAAAAAACTACCAAAAGCAACTATATGAAAAAGCAAAATGTTTTTTTGAGTCATCAATTGTCAAAGTAAATAATTTTGACGAATTCAAACAAGCGATTAATCAACACAAATTTGTCGAAGCAAAATTTAAGCAATCAACGAAAAATGAAGAAGAAATTAAAAAACTTACCGGTGCAACAGCACGATGTATTAAACACAAAGCTAAAAAAAACGATAAATGTTTTTTTTCAAATGAACAAGCAACTGATATTGTTTATTTCGCTCGTTCGTATTAAAATTATTCAACTTCGAATTCGACACTATCAATAAAAAAAGAATCTTTTTCTTTTGCACCATTTTTTTTTAAAATTTCATCAATTTGGCAATTATTCATTTTTTCTTTAAAACGACAAATATTATCTTTTGTATTCAACGGAATTTTTGCTAACCAATATGATAAATATTTACTATGGATTATCCACTTATTGTCTCTTTTAACAAAAGTAAAATCTCTATTTAATAAATCATTTTGTTTATTTTCAATAAGCAATGGTTTGATTGTTTTTTTATCAACATTTTTTTTTGCTAATTTTTTTGATTCCTCTAAATTTTTAAATATCAATTCCTTCAAGGAATTAATATTTTGTTTTTTTAATGCACTAATGGAAATGAGATTTTTATTTTTAATTTTCATTCTTAATTGTTTAAATTGATCCATTGTTCCATCAAGATCATTTTTATTTGCAACAATTAGTTGTACTTTTTTAATGAGATGCCGATCATATTTTTTCAATTCATTATTAATAATGGTGTATGCTTCATATGCATTATTTTCTTCTAATGAAACAACATGAAGAAGAAGATGACAACGCTCAACATGTTTTAAAAAGTCAAACCCCAAACCTTTATTTTGTGATGCTCCTTCAATTAAACCAGGAATATCGGCAATAACAATATTATTTTTGTGTCAATTCATCACACCCAAAACAGGATTTAATGTTGTAAATTGGTAATTAGCAATTTTAGGTTTTGCATTTGTTAAACAAGAAATTAATGTACTTTTACCAGCATTTGGTAAACCAATCAAACCAACATCGGCTATGTATTTTAATTCAATTTGAATAAAAATTTCTTCCCCTTTATCACCATTTTCATATAGTGTTGGTGCTTTATTACATGAAGATTTA
The DNA here is from genome assembly GCA_017445805.1 of bacterium. Lineage (GTDB taxonomy): Bacteria > Bacillota_I > Bacilli_A > Mycoplasmatales > Mycoplasmoidaceae > Hennigella. The sequence goes on along the minus strand of JAFSSC010000002.1, from coordinate 84,909 downwards.
AAAAAGGCATTACCATGTCCACCTTTGCCACCATGAGCAAGAATGAATTTTTGATGATTATGGATAACATCAAATAATATTTCTTGTGATGTAATGTCACTTATTTGACTACCCAAAGGAACTTTTATATAAATATCTTCACCGTCTTTACCAAAGCAATTTTTCGGTTGACCATTTTGTCCATTTTGCGCTGTAATATTTTTCAAGTATCGTAAATGAAATAACGAATTAACATTTTCATCACCAACAATGATGACATTACCACCTTTTCCTCCATCACCACCAGCTGGTCCACCTTCTGGATAGTGTGCCTCTCTTCTTCAAGCGACAATACCATTGCCACCATTACCAGCTTTTACTAAGATTTTACACTTATCGACAAATTGCATTGTTAATCATTTTTCGTTTCAACAAATGCCTTATCGTTTTGTTTATGTTTTTTTCAAAAAAATATTTTCTTTTGTAAATCATTGAAATAAATTTTCTTTTCATCGTTAGGATAAGTACACAAAAGTAATCTTTTTTGTTTATTGTTGGTAGCAATAATTAAAATGATTTTGTTAATGATGTAATTACTCAAGATGAAACTCACTAAAAGCAAGGCAGAAATAATAATAACTCTTAAAACAAAAAAATATTTGTAATGAGGAATTAAATTGGAAAAAATTAATCCGTTACCAGTGATTCCTATTGTCGTGGAAAAAGGGATCACATCGATGTTTGAAATCTTAAAAAAATATAAAACTATCGGATAAACAATTGACCAAATTAATAAAATCGTGCATAGAATAAAAATTAAAGGATTAATCTTCATTAAGTTAGAAAGAATTTGACAATTTTTTCCAATTTTATGTAATAACTCCATTTTTAATGTATCACTACCTCCATCGTAAAAATCACCAAATTTTTTTGCGATTTCATCAATATTTTTATGATCAATATTTCCATGCCAAAGACGTTGGTTTTTTGCAACCAATCAATTTAAATTCGAAAAATTAAATTCACCATAAAATAATCAAATGAAAATTAATGGGAGCAAAATGAAAAGAAAAGTCGATAAAAATATTCATCACTCTTTCGTGTGATAAAAATTATTTAATGTTAGCTGTTTTGGATTTTTCAACAAAAGCATCCATTTTATTTATACAATATAATGAAAACATGATTAACCTTATCAAAAATGTGTTTTTAAACAAAAAATTACTTTTGAGAAGGTTAATTTTTTTTTTAATCGTTTTTACAATTGTTATAACTTTTGCTTTGACGTTTCATCTAATGTTTAAAAAATATAGTGATGGTGATATCGTCTCAAAGAAAAATAAATTTTTATATTTATTAGTTAGATGAAATGATGGATTAGGTTTTAGCATTTTAAAAGGAAAATTTGCTACAATATGTGCTGTACAACTTGTCTTTATTTTTTTACAAATTTTAATATTAAATCTTTGCAAAAATACGAGTGAAATTATTTTTCTCTCAATGATAATAAGTGGTGGATTATTCAATTTTTTTCAGCGAGTTCTATCAATAAAAAAACAAGTCCTTGATTATTTTTGCTTTGGGTTTTTTGAATTTCCAGTCTTCAATATTTCCGATGTATTTATCACGATTGGGATAATTGGATTTATGATTATGAAAGTGATTAAATTAATTAAAACATTCGATGCATAACAAAATAATTAATGTCAAAGAAAAAAGTAGACTTGATAAATACTTAGTTTCGTTATTAAAAATCTCACGAACAAAAGCAAGTCAACTAATAAGACTAAAGCAAATTTATGTTAATAATGTAAGGATTAATAAACCTTCTTTTCTATTGAAACAAAACGATGAAATTAAAATTATCAATAATGATAAAGGTAAGCAAATTGATGTTAATTTAAAACCATGTAAAGAAAAATTAGATATTATTTATGAAGATCAACATTTATTGGTTATTAATAAACCAAAAAATGTTCTCGTCCATCCCACTAAATTTAATGAAAAAAATACAATTGCTAATCGATTGATTAATTATTTGGGTAATTTTTCAAACGACAAAATTCGTCCTGGAATAGTTCATCGCTTGGATAAAAATACAACTGGATTACTAGTCGTTGCTAAAGATCTCAAAACATTAGTTGCATTAAAAAAACAAATTGACGAAAAAACTATGCTTCGCAAGTACATTTGCTTATGTCATAATCATTTCGCAACAAAAAAAATAATTATTAATCAAGCAATCGATCATGATCGAAAAAAAAAGACAATAAAAATGGTTGTCTCATCGGCAAAAAAGGCAAAAAAAGCAATAACTGAAATTGTTGTTTTGAAAAATTTAAAAAATAATTTATCGCTTGTTGAATGCACACTTTATACTGGAAGAACCCATCAAATTCGTGTCCATTTAAAATCCATTAATCATTGCGTATACAATGATGATTTATATGGAAAAGTTGAAGACAAAAAAAAATATGGACAATTTTTACACGCATACAAAATGTCATTCATCCACCCATGAACAAAAAAAATAATGAATTTCACAATAAGACCTGATACAATTTTTAGTAAAAAAATTAAAAATTTAGAATAATTATTTTTTTGCGTTTTCGGTCAAAACAAAAATTTTATTGTCTTTTATCAAGATCATATCCTCAATACGAATTCCAAATTTATTTGGTAAATAGATCCCCGGTTCAACCGTAAAAATCATATTATTTTTTAGACTTTCTGAATTATTATGATTTGTTATCTTTTCATGAATTTCAATGCCTAAACCATGACTTGTATAATGTGTAAAATATTCTCCATATCCAGCATTCTTAATGATGTCGCGTGCAGTCAAATCAACATCATTTATTTTTGTTTTATTAACTTTAATGCTTTTAATTGCCGTTAAATTAGCTTTCAATACAACATCATAAATTTTTTTTGCTTCTTTGTTTCCCATTAAAAATGTTCTAGTTATATCCGAACAATATCCTTGATAAATACACCCAATATCTAATTTGACAATTTCATTTTTACCCAATTTTTTATTTGTTGGTTCATGATGGGGAATCGCCGAATTTTTACCAAAAGCAACAATTGGTGAAAAACTTGGTCCATCACAGTCATTTTCGTCCCAATATTTTAAAATCAAGTTCTTAATTTCCATTTCAGTAACCCCGATTTTCAATTTTGTTCTGATTCAATTGATACAATTTGTCGCAATCATTGCACTCTTTTTCATCAATTTAATCTCATCATTTGTTTTTAAAACACGAATAAACTTGCTCGAAAAATTTAATAAAGAAATATTTAATTTTTGTTTTATTAAAGAAAAAAAAATTTGGAATTTCTCTAATGTTAAATAATCTGCTTCAATCAACACCTTTTTCACCCTAGTTTTACGTAATAAATCAATTAAATCATTGATTGATAAATATTTAATGATGGTGAAATTCTTTAATTTATTTTTGATTTCAAAAAAATATCGTTGATCGACAAGTAAATAATTTTTTTTTGTAGTTACAAAACAAAAACCTGTTAAATTTTTTATACCACTATACCAAAATAAATTTCGTTGGTCCTGTAATAAAATTCCATCGACTTTATACTCTTTTATTTTTTCAAATAAAATGTGATTTTTGAAGGCAAAAGAGGTATGATTCATATAAAAATTATACCTATAATCAAATTATGAATTCATGCTATCACCTATTCGTTGACACATGTAATAAATATTGCTATGTCGCGCTTTATAACACAACAAAAAAGATAGATGAAATTAAATTGATTACAAATAAAAATGTGACTGATTTAATTACAATTTCCATTAAGAAATTAATAACAAAGAATAAAGTAAAATTTGAAAAAATTGGGGCAATTTATCTTAATATTGGTCCAGGAAGTTTTACTGGCGAAAAAGTTGGTGTTGTTATTTGTAAAGCATGGTCAATTATTTTTCCAAAAATTAAGATATATACGATTAATTCTTTATATCTTCAAGCAATCACTTTACCAGCAATATCAATAATTGGTGCAAAAAGCAATAAATATTATCTAGCAATATATGATTTAGAAAAAACAATTATTAAACCATGCCTTGTTGACCAAAAAACAAAAAACAATCTAGTAAAAAAATATAAAAATTTTAATTATTATTTTGAAAATTTCGGTAATGGTTACAATTCTTTTTTACAGAAAAAAAATAAATTTAAACTTACAAATATTGATAAATTAGAACCACTATATTTAAAAAATCCAATATAACGATTATAAATTGGTAGTTAATGCACTAATTATAATTAGAAATAATAATGAATATAGTATCTTTCTTAAAACAAAGAAATTTTATTAACAAAATTAGTGACGAAAAAAAAGTCTTACAAACACTCAAAGAAGGAAAAGGGGTTTATATTGGTTTTGACCCTAGTTTTAAATCATTACATTTAGGAAATTATATTATGATCAATATTTTGAATATTTTTGATAAATTTAATATCAAGACATTTGCTTTAATTGGTGGAGCTACAGGGCAAGTTGGTGACCCATCAGGAAAAAAAAATGAACGAAAACTCCTTGAACTTGATCTCATTGAAAATAATATTGCTTGTATAAAAAAACAATTGCATAAACTAACTAATTCTGAAATTATTAATAATTACGATTTTTATAAAAATCTGACATTTATTGACTTTTTGCGCGATGTTGGAAAGAAATTTACATTAAATTATTTACTAGAAAAAGAGATCATTAAAACACGTCTGGAAAGTGGAATATCTTTTGCCGAGGTTTCATACAATTTGATTCAAGGAAATGATTTTTTAAAATTGTATGAAAATAATAATGTTGGTATCCAAATTGGGGGTAGTGATCAATGGGGAAATATCACGACAGGTTTAGAATTAATTCGAAAAAAATATGGTGAAAATGCTTCGGCTTGTGGAATAACAATAAATTTGTTACTCAAAAACGATGGAAGTAAATTTGGTAAAAGTGATAAAGGAGCGATTTATCTAGATAGTCGAATTACCCCCGTCTTTGAAATGTACCAATTTTTTATAAATCAAGAGGATCAAGAATTAAAAAAATTATTTATGTTCTTTACAATTTTAGAAATTGAAAAAATTGATGAAATATTACAAAAGCACGAAAAAAACAAAACATTGCGTTATGGACAACGAAAATTGGCTAAAATCGTTATTACAAAAATACATGGACATGAAGCATATGAACAATGTTTAAAAATTGCAAATGCTTTATTTATTGGTGAATTTGATAAATTAACTTTGCAAGAGTTAGATCTTTGTTTTAAACAATTTATTTCCTTTCCACTTACGAAAGAAATAAAACTTTGTGACTTTCTTGTTGGAAATAAAATCATAGAGTCAAAACGTGTTTTTAGAGAATTGATTACAAGTAATTCCTTGTTTGTCAATCAAACAAAAATTGAAAATTTCGAATTTATCTTAACCAAAGAAAATTCATACTTTAATAAATACACAATTGTGAAAAAAGGAAAAAAAAATTATTACATTATTATGTGAAAGCAATAAGGAGTAAGAAATGTCAATTTTTAAATCAATGTTAGGAAGAATTATCTATAGAAACATTAAGAAGAAACTTGATAATTTAATAATTTCTGAAGAAGATATTACCGAAGCACTAAAGCAAATAAGGATTGAATTATTAAATGCTGATGTTAATATTTTAGTAATTAAAAATTTTTTACAAACAATTAGAAAAAAAGCAATCGGTTATGTTATGGAACCAAACCAACAAGCACATGATGTTATATTACAAATTGTTAAAGAAGAATTAATGAATATTTTAGGACAAAAGCAAAATGAAATTATTTTACAAAAAAATGAACTAACAAAAATAATGCTTGTTGGTTTACAAGGAAGTGGTAAAACAACTACTGTTGCAAAATTAGCGAATTTATTAAAAACAAAAAAGAACAAAAAAGTATTAATTGTTGCTTTAGATATTTATCGCTTAGCAGCGATTGATCAATTGAAGCAATTATCACAAAAAATTGATTGCGAATGTTTTACTTTATCAAATAAATCTGTTGAGGAAATAACAACTGCCGGTTTAGAATATGCTAAAAAAAATAAATTTGATTGTATTATCTTTGATACTGCTGGACGATTACAAACAAGTGAAGAAATGATGCAAGAATTAAAAAGAGTTAAAAAAATTGCTAATCCTCATGAAATTGTTTATGTTGTGGATGCAATGGCTGGTCAAGATATTATTAATGTTGTCGATAAATTTAATTCAATATTAAAATTAACTAGTTTAATTATTACAAAAATTGATTCTGAGGCTCGATGTGGAGCAGCATTATCGATTACAAGTTTAATAAAAATTCCAATCAAATTTCTTGGTAATGGTGAAGCAATTGGAAATTTAAATATCTTCTATCCTGATCGAATTGCCAATCAAATTTTAGGATTAGGTGATCTTAAAACACTATCGGAAAAGATTGATGAAAAAATTGATAAGGAATCGGCAAAAAAATCTTTTACAAGAATGATTGCAGGAAAATTTGATCTCGAGGATCTAATGATGCAAATGCAACGAATGAAAAAGATTGGCTCAATTGGTGGTATTTTAAAATTCTTACCAAATATGAGTGATAAAATTAATGATAGTCAAATTGAAAATATCGAAGAAAAAATTAAAAAATGAGGTGTTTTACTATCTTCAATGACACGAAAGGAACGAAGATATCCAAATATTATAAAAAAACAAATTGAACGAAAAAAAAGGATTACTGATGGTTCTGGTTGCAAAATTGATGAATTAAATAAATTGCTAGTCCAATGAGAAAAAGCAAAAACAAAAATGGAAGAAATTGGTAAACAAATAAAAAGCGGAAAAAATCCATTCTTTAACTTATTAAACAAATAAATGAAAAATAATATTTATTCCATCAATCTACCAAGTTACATGATCGTAAAATGTATCATTATTTTTGATACTATAATGACATCGTTTTATTTTATTGCAAAATTATCGCAATTAAATGAAAAATATTTAAATGATCGAAATATTTTAAGTTTTCATCCGCTAATAATCCGTGATGGGGATAAATTTTATCATTTAAAGAAAGTCGACGAAAATGATTATTTTTTAATAAATTTTTGTTTAAATATTGATTTCGATGATCCTACATTAAATAATATAATTCTTGAAAATTATTTCAATCAAGCAATTGATTTATAAAATCGAAATTTTATTGGTGGAGTGTGAGGGGCTCGAACCCCCGACCCTATCCTTGTAAGGGATATGCTCTCCCAACTGAGCTAACACTCCAAATGGTGACCTGTGTGGGATTCGAACCCAACTAATGTACGCGTGAAAGGCGTATGCGTTTGCCTATTCGCCAACAGGCCAAATGGCGGCCATTAGAGGTATCGAACCTCCGACCTACCGGTTAACAGCCGGGCGCTCTACCGCTGAGCTAAATGGCCACATACATGATAATTATATTATGATAAAGACAACAAAATATAGGGAAATACATGATATAATTTTTTAAATATGTTAGAAAAAAATATCGAAAAAATAGTTATAGAAAAAATAAGAGAATTATGCAAAAAGCATAATGTTAACATAACATTAGATGATAAAAGTAAAAATAGGCAATTTAAAGATTTAGGAATTGATTCATTACTTGTTTTAACTTTCATTGTTGAAATTGAAAAGGAATTAGGAAAAAAATTACCTGATGAAATTTTGTTAAAAATTAACACGATTAGTGAATTAATTGAAGAATTCGAAAAGCATTAATTAGTTTTTTGCTTGTAATTTTGATTGCGATAATTTTTGTTCATTATATAAATATTAACTTCTCTTCGTAGTTTCAAATTCAAAAACATATCAAAAAAATAGAGAATTAAAGCGAGAAAAAGTAGCGCTGTAATGGTAATGATAAACATCGTTGCATTAAAGTTAAATCTCACCTTATCACCATTGACATTTCATCAAATTTGACTAATATCACGCACTCAATTTGGATTGATAAATAATATGCTAAGTATTACTACAATCGAAACAAATATTAATAAAAAATTTGTTAACAAAAATATTTTAATGTAATTCGAATGTCTAATCGAAACAATGGTTAAAGCGATTTGAAAAAAAGACACAATAGCACTAAGAATAATAAGAAAAAAAGAAAAATTTGTTAGGACTCACCTCTTTTTAATTGGACTAAAGACTCATAAACCTATTTTAACCCCTTCATATAATTCTGATTTTGGATCTTTAAAGTTATTTTCATGATAAATATTAGCAAAAATAAAAATTAGTAATAATACAAATATTTCAAGTAAATTCACCACTTTAGTAAGTCAATAAAATTTATCAAGTGGTTGATAATTTTTCAATTTTTTTTTGAAGTTATACATGCAAAAATTATATCTTAGTCATTATGGTATTTATGGAGGAAATCCCATGCAAGATTTGAAAGCATACGACCATTATTCGTTTTGACAAGATACTTAATTTGTATCAAATAAGGTTCAATTTTACTTTCAATAAATTTTTGATCAAATTGTGTAATTTGACTAATAGTTTTAATCCCTAAAAATTTTTGATTATTCACGAACGCTTTCAAATACTTCATGTCATTTTGATTTAATCCGCCTTTAAATATACCAATTTCTTCTAAAATTTTAGCAACACTACTTTTGGGATTAACAATTTTATAGTCATTAACACGCAATAAAATCATCAAAGCAATCCGTGGTATTCCTTTTGAATTATTGGCAATTAAATGAATGTCATCTAGTTTAAGTGTAAGATTTAATTTTTTACAACAATTTTCGACAATTTTAACGATTTCATCTGTTTTATATGAATCAAAATAAAATACGATACCAAATCGTTGCTCAAATGGTGCAGGTAAGTTCGATAATGATGTTGTGGCACCAATTAATGTAAAATGGGGGATTTTAATTCTTGTAATTTTTGTATTAAAATCCTTACCAATAACAATATCAAAACTAAAATCCTCCATTAAATTGTAAAATAATTCATAACATGATTGATTTATTGCATGAATCTCATCAATAAATAAAATATCGTTTTCTTTGATATTTAAAATACAATTGTAAACATCGATATTTTTTTGGAAAATATTCCCTTGCACAATTTTTAAATTACTATTAAAATTTTTCGCAATAATCATTGCAAGTGTTGTTTTACCTGTTCCCGGCAAACCACAAAATAAACAATGGTCCAATTGTTTATGATTGAGTTTAGCGGCTTTAATATAGGTCATGAGATTCTTTTTTATTGAATTTTTCCCAATAAATTCTCGAAGATTATTAGGCCTTAGCGATTGTTGCTTCATTTTTTGTACTAATTAATTTAATCGCCATGGAAACAATATCCGATGTCTCCATAGAATTTGTAATTTGATTTGTCTCATAAAGTTTATTAATCGCAAAATTAATATCGTCTTGACTATATCCTAATGTCTTTAAAACATTCACCACATCGACAACATAGTCATAATTTTCTATTTTATTTTTTACATAATAGTTACCTAAATAATCAACTAATAAATAGGCAAATTTTTTTGATATTCCTGGCAATTTTTCTAATTCAATAATTTTTTTACTAATAATTAATTGCTTTAATAAATTAATATCATTTTGCAAAAAATTCATTGCTGTCTTTGGTCCAATTCCACTAATCGCAATACAATTCAAAAAGAATTGTTTTTCCTCATAAATTTTAAAACCATAAAATTCCTCATTAAAACTATTTTTATTAGTGATGTAACAATGCTTGTGTAAATAAATTTTTGTAATTTTTCCAACGACAAAATTATTTGGTTTACCAACATTAATTACATAAGCAATGTAATTGTGCTCTAGTGTTATCGATTTTTTGTTGATAGAAATTATTTTTCCAATGATATATGAATACATTTTTTGATTCATATTTCTATATGGATAAAAAATCATAAAAAATGAAAATATTTTGTCATTTATTTCCTAAAATAAGCAATTAATATGTAGGAAATATGGAAATAATCTTATTGTTTTTATCACTCAAATATTGAGGAGAATGAGCGGCAATATACAATAGCTTACAAAAACGAGAAAAATTAATTGAACAAGATGTGATAAAAACAATAAAAAAGGTAAGTAGCAATTTTTTAACACTATTAGATCAAAATTATTGTACAAACTTAAAAACAATTTATCGACCACCTTTTGGTATATATTACATTGGTAATTTTGATTTAACAAAATTAAAAACAATTAGTTTAATCGGCAAACTAAATACGGCAAATAAAAAATATATTGATTTTATTTTTCAAAAAAATATTGGGATCATATGAGCATATTTGACGAAAAAAGAAATTACTAATGTTTTGCATCAATATCCGAAAAATAATATTTTTTATCACTTCGATCTTGCAAAAAATTATTTTTTGTTGCACAAAAAAAATTTTACTGATCTACTCATTAAAAATGTTTTTATTTCTGAAATATGAGAAACAAATAATTCTATCGATTATTCGCAACAAATAAATGAACGTTTATTTTGTGGAATTAGTAAAAGAATCTTAATTATTGATGATATTACTGAACAAAACGTATCATCATTAACGAACTTTGCCAATAGTGAGGAAATTAGTGTAAATATTTTAAAAAATGTTTATTTAAAAAAAGCAAAAAAATTTAAAAACATAAAAAAAATTAATGTTATTGAAAATTTAGAGCAAATAAAAACTTTACTAGAATAAACCATGTTTCATTTTTAGGCAACGATGACAATAAAGTTGAGAGTGGGTATAATTCTCAATGTAAATAACAAATAAATGTCAAATAATCTAGTTATCATTGAGTCGCCTAACAAAATCAAAACAATTACAAAATATTTGGGGAATGATTATCAAATTATTGCTACCGTTGGCCATCTTCGTGATATTCCAAAATCAAATTTCAATGCTTTTGATCCGAAAACATTTGAGCCAAAGTGAAAAATTATTAGAAAACCAAAAGATAAAAAAGAAATTATTGATGTAATCGATAAACAAGCAAAAAAAGCTAAAAAAATATATTTAGCAACTGACCCCGACCGTGAAGGAGAGGCAATTGCTTGACATGTATATGATCTTTTTGAAAAAGCAGAAAAAGATAAATGTGTGAGGATAACATTTAATGAAATTACAGAAGAAGCAATAAAGAAAGCGATTAAAAATGAACGGAAAATCCAAATTGCATGAGTTCATTCACAATTTGTACGACGAATTCTTGATCGTGTTATTGGTTATGATTTGTCAAAATTTGTTCATAAAAAATTCAATGGTATTTCAGCCGGTAGGGTTCAATCTGTCGTTTTAAAACTTCTTGATTTACGCGAAAAACAAATTGCAAATTTTAAACCAAAAAAATGATTCACGATTGATGTCAAATTAAAGAATGGTGATCAAATAACCCTTTTCGAACTAAAACCAAATATTAGTAGTAATGATTATGAAATTGTAGGAAATGAAATTCATTTTAAAACAAAAGAGATCGCAACTAAAGTTGTGCAAAATTTAAGTGATAATTTTCATGTTTCTTTAATTGATCCACCCAAATTAATTAATTATTCCTCGAAAGATCCATATAAAACATCAACTTTACAGCAAGATGCAATAACAAAACTAGGTTGAAGTTTGAACCGAATTGTTTCTGTAATTCAAAATTTGTATGAAGGTATTGATTTAGGTAACGATCGTCTTGCTCTAATAACTTACCCACGAACCGATAGTATTCGTATGGCAGATACTTTTATTAAAAAAGCTAAGGATTTTATAAGAAAAACATATGGTGAAAAATATGTTGCACAAAAAAAAAGATCATTAAAGTCACAAAAACAAAAAGAAAATGTTCAAGATGCACATGAATGTATTAGAGTCATTGACCCATATTTAACACCCGAAAAATTAAAAAATAAAATTAATGAGGACTATTATAAAATGTATCAATTAATTTGACAACGAACAATAGCTAGTTTGATGAGTCCTATGGTTGTCGAAACAAAAACGATAAAATTTTTAAATAATATTTGTCAATTCCACACAACGAATAAAAAAATAATTTTTGATGGCTTTAAGCACATTTATCCACAGACAAACGAACACAATATTGAAAGGAAAAATTACAAATTAGGAGAAAAATATGTAGCTAAAACAATTGAAACCAATGAGCATGTTTCTAAACCGCCTGAACGATATTCTCCGGCATCATTAATCAAAATTCTCGATGAATCTGGAATTGGAAGACCATCGACATATAAAATTATGGCTGATATTGTTTTAACTCGTGGATATTGTCAATTAATTAATCGTTCGTATTGTCTAACACCGATTGGAACACAGGTTATTGAAGGTTTAAATAAATATTTTGATGATGTAATCAATTTTGATTTTACGCGTAAAATGGAGCAGCGTCTCGACGCCATTGCTAACGAAAAAGAAAAATGAAATGAATGATTAATGCTTTTCGTTCCTAAATTTAAGCAACGTGTAGATGAAATATCAAAAAAATTTGTAAATACTAGTCTTAATGTTGGAAGAAAATGTCCACAATGTGGTCATCAATTGGTTTATCGCTTTTCAAAAATAACAAAAAAACAATTTATTGGTTGTTCAAATTATCCAAAATGTAAATATGTTGAGTTTCCACAACCACCTAAAATTGAAATTAAGTGCCCTAAATGTGGAGGCAATCTTCTTTATCGTTTTTCAAAAATTAGAAAAAAACAATTTATTGGTTGTTCAAATTATCCAAAATGCAATTTCATTTGTAGTTCTCTTGAACAATTACAAAAGCAATCTACTCCCAAAAAATAAATAATCCTATTTAATAATCCACAAAGTTATAATTAGGTTGTAATAATGAGTGTTAAAAGAAGTATTCAATTAGAATGTAGTGTTTGTCACAATATTAATTACTTAACAAAGAAAAATCAAAAGAACAATCCAAATCGTCTTGAATTAAATAAATATTGTTCAAAGTGCCGCAAAACAACACTTCATCGCGAAATAAAAAAGAAATAAATTCACGGTATAATCTTTATTAGTGAACTATATTTAATCTTATGCGTAAGATTGTTACACTTGTGTGTGTAGAATGTTTAGCACGAAATTATAAAATAAAAAAAAATGTGTTATCAACGAAAAAAATGCAATTAAATAAATATTGTCCGACTTGTCAAAAAACAACTGTTCATAAAGAAACACGATAATGAATATTAAAAATATTGAAATTAATAAATCTACAAAACCAAAAAAAGAACGAACTAATTATTTTAAAAGGTGGTGGTTTGGAATGAGGAAAGAATTGAAACGTATTTCATATTATAAAAAGAAAAAAATTTTATATGATTTCATTACCGTTCTTATTATTTGTTTAATTTTGGGTGGAATTGTACTTTGTCTAGATTTAATGATTATTAAAAAGGTTTAGTTTTTATATGCAAAAGGAAGTACTGTACAAAACACAATGATTTATTGTAACCACTCTTGGGGGAAAAGAAATGGCAATTAAAGATGCTTTAATTGAAAAAATGAAAAATTACAATTACTATGGAAACGAAGTAAAAGAAATAAAAGTTTTTACAACAAAAAAAGTTGATATAACAACATATCAAAAAAATGACCCAAATTTACCACTTTCATTAAAAAATACAAAAACAATAAAATGAGAAACTCAACCAAATGGAGGATATAAAAAAATTAAAACAACAATTACTAACAAATTTCCTAATTATATCTTTATTAATATGGTTTTAAATCCTGACATTTGGTATGCAATTAGAAATACAACGGGAGTTATGGGATTTGTTGGTTCAAGTGGAAAAGGAATATTACCAACTCCAATTAATATCCATGAATTTGAAGATATTGCTAAGAAGTTTGAAACTAAAATGCAAACAACTATAAATAAAAATGATTTGAAAAATGAAACTAGTGAAAATACTAACAAAATTGAAAAAGTAAATAGTAATTTACAACAATTTAAAGTAGGAAATACCGTTATTATCATGTCTGGTAATTTTTCTGGAACTAAAGCACTGATTACAAAAATTGATTACGAAAACAATCTTGCTGAAATTCAATTTGAATTGTTTGGTAGAATAAATAAATTTAGTTTAAGTTTTAATGATTTAAAACTTGATAAATAATAATATAATTATTGAATCGAATGGCAGTTAAAAAAATAGTAAAAAACAATGAAAACTCAAATTCTACGATTGAGGTAGTGGAAAAAAAAGAAAATAATGATCAAGGAAGGCAAAAAACACTTTCCAAGTCATCTAATTCCAACAATTCTTCTTTTGCTTCAAACAAGAATTTAGAAGTGATTCAAAAAAGCATTGAAGCAAGGTTAAAAATTTTTGTTGATTTATCTAATACAAAGCTAAAAAAATTAGTTTCCATTCCTAAATTGATGGAAGCCGGTGTTTATGTTGGTTTACCCTCATTTCTATGAAATCCGAAAATGAAAATTTTTATTTATCACAATAAATCGCAAAAAAAGAAAATGATTGACATTTTGAAAATTATTGTTTTTTTAAATCGTGCCTACAATTTCTTATACGATATTGCAAAACAAGGTGGAAAAATTTTGTTTGTTGGAACACACAATGATTTTATTAAAAAACATATTGCTAACGAAGCAAAAAGAGTTGGGGAATATTTTATCAATCAACGTTGATTGGGTGGAACATTGACAAATTATAAAACAATTGTTAATTCTATCAATAAGTTGCACAAGTTAACATCTTTATTCGAGTCTGAAGAAATCAATAAATATCCTAAAAAAGAACAAGTTTTAATGAACAAAAAAATCGCTAAATTAACAAAATTTATTGGTGGAATAAAAAATATGAAAAGTTTACCAAATGTGATTATCACGATTGACCCTATTCTTGAACACAATACAATTAAAGAAGCTCGACAACTGAAAATACCAATAATTTCAATTGCTAATACCAATGCTAATCCAGACATAATTGATTTCGTTATTCCAGGTAATACAAACTCAAATCGTTCATTATGATTATTGCTTTCAATTTTAGCTGATGCTATTGCTGAAGCAAAAAAAATTCCTCAAGCGGTTGTCGGTAAAAAAGATGATGAAATTATTCTTCCTGAAATAGTTAGACAAGCGAAAAGAACAACCCCTACTAAATGAAAATAAGCTCTATAAGTAATCTATTTTATAAAGTTGTGCTTATTTTTATATAAAGTAAATTTTTGTTATGCTCATTTAATTCTCCAATCATAAATAATCATCTAGGCTTAATCATAATTTTGAAGTCAATGATTTTCTTATTGTTATTAAAGTTATTTTTATAGTTATAAATAATAAAAAAATTGGAAAATGAATTTAACGAAACTTTGCATATTTTTTTTGACCAGTTAAATGAGTCTAATTCATTAAAATCAATAAAAATAAAACTTGTATCGACCATATTAACAATTTTTGATAATGCTTCGCTTTGTTGCGGATCATAGTTAAAAATTAATTTTTCGTTTTTTTTGAATATTTTTGGTAAGTTCTTTTCAAACGGAAAATTAATAACTATTGGTAAAAAACATAAATCTGCTAATATTAATTTTAGTAAATCAACGAAATATTTTTGATTTGTTTTAAATAAATCGCAAACGATGATATTTTTATTTTTTTTAGTCATTATTCCAAAAACCTTTTTTTATCAAACTATACTTTCGTGGATATAAAATTGGTGTTGATGCAATTTTTTTTATAAAAAGTGTGTTAAAAATATTTTTATTATCAATAATTCTCTCAATTTTCACTAATTTTGATTTTAATATATTAAGTTGATGATTTAAATCGCTTACTTCTTTTTTGTAATTTATGGATTTTGGAATAACAATTAAACCAGAAACTTTGCAATATGGAATTAATAATTCTAGTAATATTTCTAATCTTGCAACAGCCCGAGCTGTGCATAAATCAAAAGAAAAATTTGCACTAGGTTTTATCTGTTCAATTCGCCTATTAATAAATTTAATTTTTGATAAATTTAGTTTTTTTGCTAATAATTGCATAAAATGTATCTTCTTACGACTAGCCTCAACGATTGTAACGGATAAATGCGGAAAAAGTAATTTTAAAATTATTCCAGGATTACCACTACCGCTGCCTAAATCTAAAATCGAATTTATTTTATAAAAATTTACATTACGATAACAAACTACACCATAAAAAAAATATTTTTGTCAAATTAAATCTTCCGCAATTAAATTCGTCAAATTAATTTTTTTATTTTCTTGTTGCAAAAAATCTTTATAAATCAAAAATTTTTTTCGTGTTGTTGGTGTTAATTCAAGATGAAAATTTGTCTTGATTTCTTTTTCGAAATTAATAAAATTCATAAGTTATTTTTTCATCCGATCTACATAATTTTTAATAATAGCGATGTCAATTAAATTTATCCCACTAATTCGTGATGCTTGATCTAATTTTTCGGGCATAATTCTATTTAACTTATCGATTGCCTCTAATGATAAATTTTTTATTTCCTTGTAATTTTTTATTTTTGCTAAACTAACTTTAGATAAATTATTTAATTTTTTAATACTTTTTAATTGATTATTAATATATCCCTCAAATTTAACTTGAATTTCAATTTTTTGGCAAACAATATTATTGACTTTAGTTTTTAAAAAATTTAATAAATCGTTTAATTTAACATCTGGTCTTTTCAATAATTGAAATAAAGTATAGTTGGGACATTTATATTTTTTTTGCAACGGTGTGAAATCTCCAACATATTTAGTTTTTAATAAATTTAAAATTTTATTAATTTTTTTTTGCTGCAACTCATAATCTTTTTTAACTTTTTCACTAACCAAACCAACTTTGTAACCATATTTTAATAGTCGCTCTTGTGCATTATCATTACGTAAATATAAGCGGTGTTCGGCACGCGATGTTAGTAAGCGGTATGGTTCGCTAATTCCTTTTGTAATAATGTCATCAGTCATTACCCCAATATAAGCTTCTTGCCTAGACAAAACTAATGGTGGTTTTTTCGTAATTTTCAAAAATAAATTTATACCAGCTAATAAACCTTGACCGGCAGCTTCTTCATAGCCTGATGTACCATTAATTTGTCCGGCAAAAAACAAATTATTAACTTTTTTTGCCTCATAATTCAATTTTAATTGTGTTGGATCAATGGCATCATATTCGATTGCATAAGCATATTTCAAAATTTTAGCCTTAGCAAAACCAGGCAAAAGATGAACAAGTTTTTCTTGAAATTGCACATCAAAACTTGTTGAAAAACCTTGCAAATAAATCGTATTCATTTTTAATGATTCCGGTTCGATAAATAATTGATGCTTTGATTTATGAGGAAATTTTATAACTTTATCTTCGATACTAGGACAATATCGTGGACCAATTGCATGGATGCGACCCGCATACATTGCACTGCGTTTAATATTCCTTTTAATTAAATCATGAATTTTTTTATTCGTAAAAATTAAATATGATGGTATTTGATCTTTAAAAGGACGGTAAAAAGGCTTGTAGTGAACAAAAGCCAATGGTTGCTTCGAACCAGGTTGAATTTGCATTTTACCGTAATTAATACTTGTATCTAAAATTCGTGGGGGTGTTCCTGTTTTTAAACGAATTAATTTAAAACCATTTTTTACAAGTGATTTAGATAATTTTTCAGCACATTTTTGAAAAGAAGGACCAGATTTAAATTGCTTATTGCCAAAATGACAAACTGATCTTAAATAAGTTCCAGTTGTAATAACTGCTGCTTTGCAATGAAAAATATCCTTTTTTGTTTTAACACCAATAATCTTTTTTTTCTCAATAATCAAATCAGTAACTTCATCAATTATTAGCGTTAAATTTTTTTGCTTACGAATTTGTTGACAAAATCATTCATGGTATTTTATCTTATCAATTTGTGCACGTAATGCCCAAACTCCAGCCCCTCTACTTGTATTTAACAATTTTATTTGTAATTGATTACGATCAGCCGCTTGTGCTTGCATTCCACCTAAAGCATCAATTTCACGTACAACAACCCCTTTGGCGGGACCACCAATTGAAGGATTACATGGTGTATCTGCGATATGCTCATAATTTAAAGTAATCAGTGCTGTTTTTAGATTTAATTTAGCACAAGCAAATGCAGCTTCTAATCCGGCGTGACCTGCACCAACAATGATTGCATCAAAATTTTTTGGCATCAAATTAGTATGATTATATAAAAAACAACACTCCTGTGTTGTTTTTTGCCTATATAACCCATGTTCTGTTTTAAGTTAATTATTTATCTACAATTTAGAAAAATTGTTCCTTTTGTCGTTCAATTCCTACAAAAGAATTCCCTTACCAATAATTTAGGTTTCTTGCTTGTGGGGTTTACCGCGTTTCATTTAGAATTTTCATTCATTTCGTCACTGTGGTACTTTTTAATCTTATTCATAGTACAATATATACCTTAGAACTTAATTTCCATAATGCATAAGCATTTTGTGGTTTATTTTTTCACCACACACAAACACTACAAGATTAACACCTTGTGCAAGCATGGAGTTTCCTCTATTTGTTTACCAAACAGCAATTAACTGTAGGCAAGTTAATTATATCTAATTAGAAGAGATTCATTTGTTGATCTTCGGACAAATTATCTAAAATATGTAATTGTTTCAACTTTGTTAAAATTGCTGAATTAATTTTTGTTCGATTTTGCAAATCATGAATCGAAGAAAATGGTTTATCTTTACGAGCTGAAACAATTGATTTTGCTACTTCAATTCCCAAACCATCAATCGCAGTAAATGGTGGAAGGATTGCACCATTATCAATAGTGAAATTATTCAAATCAGATTTATTTAAATCAACATTTTTCAAAAATATTCCTCGCGCAAACATTTCAAGACAAATTTCAAAAATTGGAATCAAATTTACTTCTTTATTCTTTAAAGCATTTATTCCTCTAACCTTCCGACGTGAGCAATAATCCTTATAAACTTTCTCCACACTCTCTTTGCCGCCAATGATTGTTGGCAAATCAAAATTTTCTTTTGTTCGTACTGTGAAATAAACGGCATAAAATTCGTGTGGATAATAAACCTTATATCATGCTGTCCTAATCGCATCTAAAACATAAGCGGTCGCATGGGCTTTGGGAAATAAGTATTTTATTAGTTTACATGATTGAATGAATCATGCCGGAACATTGCATTGTTGAAAAATTTCTTCATCTTCTGGTTTTATTCCTTTTCCTTTTCTAATTGTTTCTGTTGCTAAAAAGGCAACCTCGAATTTTACACCCCACTGCACTAATGAAGAAAGGATGTCTTCGCGGCAAGAAATGACATCTTGAATTGTTTTTTTTGCCTTATTAATTCACTCTTGGGCATTACCTTTTCAAACATTTGTTCCATGACTTAAACCAGAAATTTTAATTAAATCACCAATACATTGTGGTTTAGTTTCAGCGATAATATCACGACTTATTTCTGTTCCAAATTCGGGTAAACCAATTGTTGCAATTTTGTTTACATCATAATTTTCATCAATAATATTTAAACTCTTAGAATTACTAAATAAACTAATAACTTTGGTATCAAAATTAGGGATTGTTAAAGGATTAATTCCTGTCAATTTGAAAAGATAATTTAATATCGTTGGTTCATCATGCCCAAGAATATCAAACTTCAATAGCGTATCATGAATCGTTTGAAAAGCAAAATGTGTTGTGTACCAATTTTTACTTTTGTCATTTGATGGGTAATTGTAAGGTGTAAAATCGCAAACATCAAATTGTTTTGGAACGATAACAATTCCTCCAGGGTGTTGCCCAGTCGTTCGCTTAACACCCTCACATCGCTTTGAATAATATTTTATTAAAGCATTTGTTGGTTGAAAATCGGATCGGACTTCCTCAAAATAATTTTTAACATAACCATATGCTGTTTTTGCGGCAACAGTTGCAATTGTTCCGGCACGAAAAGCATGCATTTCACCAAACAAACCTTTAATAAAATTGTGAGCAATTGCTTGATAATCACCAGAAAAATTCAAATCAATGTCAGGTGTCTTATCACCAGGTTTGAAACCAAGAAAAACTTCAAAAGGAATATTATGCCCATCACTAATCATTTCTTTACCACAGCAAGGACATTTTTTCGGTGGTAAATCAAAACCATCAATAAGATTGTTTTTTTGCGGAAAAATTTCAAAATGATGACAATGCTTGCATAAATAATGAGAAGGGAGAGGGTTGACCTCTGAAATATTAGCTAAATATGCCAACAACGAAGAACCAACAGAACCACGTGAACCAACAAGATAACCATCGTCGTTAGACTTTTTTACAAGGAGGTGGGCGATCCAATAAATGACAGCAAAACCTTGGCCAATCACTGATTTTTTCTCTTTTTCAATCCGCTCAGAAACTATTTTTGGCGGAGTTAAGCCATATATTTTTTTTGTATTTTCATCAATCAATGCAATTAATTTTTCCGCACAATTTTTAATCGTTGGACGTTCTGGTTTTTGATGTAATGGAAAAATGTTTTCTTGACAAGAATTAACAAAATTAATTGGATTTTCAATAACAATTTCCTTTAATAATTTATCATCATTAATATAATCGAATGCTTGCAACATTTCGGTTGTTGTTAAATAATGTTGATCGGGTTCAATAACACGATCGCGATAAGAAAATAAGCGATGGCGATTACCACCTAATTGTTTAACATGTAGATAAATTTCATGAATTTTTCCTTCATCTTTTGCTAAGTAATATGAATCCGAAACAGCGCATATTTTTTTATTGGTTTGCTGACAAAGATGAATAATTTTTTTTTGGGCTAGAATAATATCACTAGTTCTTATTTCTTCACGAACGATCTCGTGCTCTAAATGCTTGTAAGGTGATAAGAAAATATAATCATATTTTTTTATTTTATCGATTAGTTCTTTTTCCGTATCGTTCATAACGGATTGTCAAATTTCACCCTCTGTTGGATGAGGGCAAATAATTAAATCATCCTTATACTCCAATAAATCGTCGAAATATAGTTTTGGTTTGCCAATAACTTTTGTTTTTTTGTCATCAAGTTGGTCATTTTTTTGATAAAGCTGTTTAGTCAATGATAGACTAACTAATTGGTATAGGGCCTTAACTCCGTTTTGTGTTTTGACATAAACATCAACAAAATATCCATGTTGACTTGCAATTAAAGAATTGGTTTGAAGATTGTTAATTTCATCAATGTATTTGATTTTTTTTTCTTGCAACTGTTCAATCATTGCTTGTCAAACATATAAGAGATATTGGCTATCTTTACTAGCACGGTGTGCTTCTAATTCGTTGTAATCGATTTTATATTTTCGTGTTACTTTTTGCAAACGATGAGAATCCAATGTTTCGTTTATCGCACGCGATATTTGCATCGTATCAATCAAGCAATTGCTAAAAATTGGTAAATTGTTTTTTTCACAAATTTTATTTAAAAAAGCAAAATCAAAGCTAATTCCATTATGGGCAATTAAAATATCGTCTTTGATTCACTCACGTATTTTTATAATTGCTTCTTTTTGACTACAACCATTAGCAACCATTTCATTGGTAATATGAGTAAGGTTAACGATTTTAGGAGTTAAAAGTTTATTTGGTTTACAAAAAAAATCGATTTGATCGACAATTGTTCCTTTTTTATACTTCACAGCACCAAATTCAATTAATTCATCAAATTCATTATTTAAACCTGTTGTTTCAATATCAAAAATAATATATGTCGCTGAACTAATTAATTTATTTTTACATGGATTAATAACCAAATTTGTCTTTTTAGGGATAATTTCAAATTCACAACCAAAAATTGGTCGAATTTTCGTTTTTTTAGCTTCTTCAACGATTTCTGGAATTGATTGCACATTAAAACGTTCAATGACTCCGAGCGATTGATGTCCTATTTGTTTGGCATATTGAAAAATATCGCTAACACTACTAATTCCATCAAATGCCGTCATCTTTGAATGGCACAACAATTCCACTCTTTTTTTTGGTTCATTATCGATAGTCGCCAAAAATGGAGGTTTTTTCCCATGGCAAATTTTAATTATTCGTCCAAAAATTTGATAATTCGTATATTTTGTCGCTTCTAACTTACATTGCACTTTAACTCAATCACCAATTTTAAATGAAATAAGATATGACTCATTAATAAAAATCATCTTATTAGTTTTAGAAGAAAAAGGAATGGCACCATAATTATTTAAAAAATACGAAAGTGTAATCGCCCCATCATCATGATCGTACAAAGAAAAATAATAAATTTTACCATTATTCCTTGTTTGTTTTATTTCGACGTCAAAAATTTCACCTTGTAAATTAACAATTTGATTTACTTCCGCCATCTCAATTGTTAATTGTTTCATCACAACAAAATTTCCTGAAACCTTATTAGAATTTTCGTATTTATCCAATGTGCTAGGCGTAACATTGCGAAGAGCAACTTTAATACCTTCAATTTTTTTTTCTTGCTCAATCTTAAAATTAATGGATTTTTGTTGTTTGACTAGATCAAGAGCAAAATCTATTTTTTCAAGATTAAAGTTATTAATTTTTAAAAAATGTAGTAATTTATTGCTGTTACTTTTTAAACTATTCAATTCGTTGTTAGTAAAATATTTAATCGTCATTATTTTCCCATTATGTGAAAAATAATAATTGGACTTTGTTAAAAGATTAAAAATATTTTGATCTAAAAGGGAATTTTTTTCAGCAAAAAAAGCAATGTATTTATCGATTTCAACGAGATTATTTACCGGTTTTGTCCCCACAATGATAACTTTTAAATTTGCACGTTCTTTGATTAGTTTTTCATAAATGTCAAAGGGAATAATATTAGTAGTTTTAATTGTTATTTTGACATATTTATTACTATTAGACGGCATTTCTAGTGAAAAAGTTGTAAAAGTCGAAATACAAGTAAAATCTTGTTCAGTTAACACATTCGTTTTAATAAAAAAATTCTTGAAATATGAATTGCGATTAAGTGACATCTTTAATAATTATTAAAGATATTTTGTGAAAGTTAAAATTATTTACATCAAATCAATTCTAACGAGTTGTTATCGAGAAAAATTTGAAACAAGAAAGTGAAAAAGAAATAGAAAATAAAAACAAAACTTAAAGCATCAATCCGATCAAGAATTCCACCATGACCAGGCAATAAATTACCAAAATCCTTGATGTGATAAATCCGCTTAATTAAACTATAAAATAAGTCACCAGTGAAACTAATAAAAATGAAAGTAAAAGTGAATGAAAAAGCAATTAATCATCACCATCATTGATCGACAATTGATGGTTGACATGAAAATTGAATTCCAAGAAAATAAAAAAGCAAAACATTACCGTCTTTTTTATGAATAAAAAAAATTAGTAAATATAACGAAAATATAACGACCAATGTACAAATGAAACCAAGGGCAAAACCAATTAAAGTTTTATTTGGACTAATTTTGATAAAAGGTTTTTTTTTACCAAAAACACTTCCCCCAAGATAGGCAAAAACATCACTTAAATTACTAATCAATAGTAAAAAAATAAAACTAATCCAATGATGAAAAACTGTTAAATAAAAAATAATTGGAAAAAAAAGATTTATCAATACCATTAAAATTGGAAATCAAAAAAATGTTTCTCCAAACATCAAAATTTTCGCTTGTTGATATGCAATAACGAAAACAAAACTACCGATAAAAATAATAATCACTCAACCAAAAATTAACATCAAATAAAATAAATAAGGTGTAAATAAAAAATTTAAAGAAAATTTTTTAAAATGGTATTTATTCAAAATAAGAAAAGTATTTGCAAATAAATAAAAAGCACAACAAATAAACGAAATTATTATAGAAACTTTTTTTCATTTGACAAACGAAAGTTTTGCAATCTCTAGACAACTAAAAATAATAAACGGTATGAGACAAAAATTAAAAATGAAAGCAAAAATTGCTTGTTGTTTTTCGTGTACGAAAAGAAAACCAGTTGTTTTTTGGTTAGAAAAAATTGCAAGTGTTATCAAAAATATATAGATTAGAACAATCAAAAAACTTGTTTTTGCTCTGGCACCAAAATTTTTTATTTTTTTTAAAACAATCATCCGAAATATATATTAACTATAAAGTCATTAAATCTTTTTCTTTTTTAACAAAAGCTTGTTCAACATCTTTGTTCGCATTTTTAGTTACCAAATTTAATTCATCTTCAAAATAACGAACTAAATCTTTTGATATGCTATTATCTTTTTTATATTTTGCTTGAATTTGTTGACGAATATTTCTAATTTTTATTTTTGCTTGCTCCAAGTAAATTTTTGCTTTTTTCACACTTTCTTTTCGCGTTTGCTCTGTCAATGGTGGAAAAATAACACGGATGGAATCACTATTGATTTGTGGATTAACATGATATTCACTTTCAGCAACAGCTTTGGCTATTTCTTTGAGCAAATTATGATCGTACGGTTTAATTAGTAATTGACGAGCATCAATTGAAGAAATGTTTGCTAATTGCATTAAAGGAAGAATTTGACCATAAGCATCAACCTTAATGTGATTGAAAATATTACTATTAACACGACCTGAATTAATTTTTGCAAATTCCTCACTTAATCACAATTTAATTTTTGCAAAATTTTGTTCAAACTCTTTTTTTAATTCTATCCATTCAACCATTTTTTCGCCTCAATTTTACTTATGAATGTGAGTGAATTTACATTTTTTATTAATTATTTTAAGCAAACTATTACTTTGTAAAATATTAAAGACATAGATATCAATATCATGTTGTTCACATAGTGTTAAAGCTGATAAATCCATAACTTTTAATTTTTTTTTCAAAACATCAATGAATTTTAAATCTGAATAAAATTTTGCTTTTTTATTTATTTGTGGATCGTCAGAAAAAACTCCATCCACTGAATCTTTACCCATTAAAATAACATCAGCATCCATATCAATGGCTCGAATAACACATCCTGTATCGGTTGTAAAATATGGATGACCTGTACCAGCAGCAAAAATAGCGACTTTTTTTTTGTTTAAATCATTATTTATTTTTTCAATAACAATAGGTTTTGTTACATTACTAATGGCAAGAGCAGAATATAAATTAACTTGACAACCATAGTTAACCAAGATATCTTTGAAAGCAAGAGCATTAATTATTGTTGATAACATTCCCATATAGTCAGCATTTGCCTTTTTAAAAACATTGCCAACAGTCATATTACCACGCCAAATATTACCCCCACCGATAACGATTCCGATTTGATATTTTTTAGCTAATATTGCAATTTGCTTAGCTAAATTTTTAATGTGATTCAAATCAAAAATATTGTTGTCTTTGGATTTAATGCTCGCACCGGAAATTTTTATTAAAATTCTTTTTATTTGCTTTTTATTCATGATTGGAATTCATTTGTTGGGACACTTCTGCTGCAAAATCAACATTATTTTTAGCAATTCCTTCACCTAATTCATATCGAATAAATTTAAGTATTTCAACATTGTTTTCTTTAAGAATTGTTGAAATTTTCTTGTCTTCGGCAAAATCAAAATTTTGTTCGTATAAACAAATCTCACCCAAAGATTTATTGATTTTCCCTTGCACAATTTTATCAGCAAATTCCTTAGGTTTACCAGAGGCTAAAACTTGTTGTTTGATAACATTTGTTTCATTAATTAATCAATCTTGGTCAATGTTCGCTTTACTAATAAATTTTGGATTATGAGCAACAATATGCATTGCAATATTTTTTGCTAATAAAGGAGAAATTTTACCGCTAAATAAAACTAATGCTGAATATTTCTTATTAGCATGTTGATAAAAACCAAAATCTTGTTCATCTTGCTTAATAATTTTAACAAAACGCCTTAATGATATTTTTTCACCAATTTTTGTTGTTAATTCTTGACACGCTTCATTAATACTTTGTCCTGATGGCAAAATAATAGCATTAGCTTCGTCAATCGTTTTAACATTTTTTTCAACTAAAACTTTTTTTACTTCATCGCCTAAAGCAAGAAAAAGTTGATTATTTGCTGAAAAATCAGTTTGACAATTGATTTCACAAATAACACCATTATTACCACAAACATTAACCAATGTCATACCTTCGGTGGCAATTGCTCCTGCTTTTTTTGAGGCCTTTGCAATTCCTTTTTCACGTAAATATTTTGCGGCCTTTTCCAAATCACAATCATTTTGTTCCAATGCTTTTTTACAATCTAAAAAACCAGCTTGGGTCATTTCTCGCAATTGTTTAATCAAATCCGCACTTACCATAAACACAAATAACTTGACGATTTATCGCTTAATATCGCTTGTTTATGATTATATATAATTTAACAAAACACAATGAATAAAGTAGGCTTTTTCATTGAATTATTTGTTACAATTGTCGCACTTTTTTTTATTGGCTTGGGGATAAATTTAATCATTAATTTAAAAACTATTTCGCATCTATTAATCTTCGTATCAACTCTTTGATTTCTTAACACAATTTTTTGTTTGCTAACATTATTTTCAAATAAGATAACATATACGAAAAATTGTTGATTAATTGTAATCTTAATATTCCCATTTTTGGGGATTGCATTTTTTTGTTTATTTGAAATTAAGCCGATTACTAAAAAAACAAAAGACAAATTTTATTTAAACAAAGAAAGATTAGAAAAGTTTAATTTTTTTCACGATTACCAAATTAATGAGTATGAACAAGTTCCAGAAATTTTTTTAAATTCTAAAATAAATAAAAAAGATATTTATCGTAATAATGAAGTTGTAATTATCGATGATTCCACTTTAATTCTTGACCAATTAGTTAAATTAATTCGAAAGGCAAAACATTCTATTAATTTGCAATCTTTTATTTTCCGTTCGCAAAGTTTTTTTACAAAAATTATCTTTTTAGAATTAATAAAAAAGGCTAAAGAAGGAGTAAAAATAAAAATTTTGTATGACCATTTTGGTACAGTTCTCAAAAAGGGAGAGAGAATTTTAAAATGAGTTGAACAATACGGAATTGAAATAGCTTGCTTTAATCCTTTGCATATCAACATTTTTACTAGTTCAACAAATTATCGTTTACATAGTAAATTTGTTGTTATTGATAACGAATCTTGCTTTTATGGGGGAAGTAATTTCGGCGATGAGTACTTGTCAATGGCAAAAAATGAATGCCTATGAACTGATTTGAATGTCATTATCAAGGGACCAATTGTGCAAATAATTAATCAATCGTTTTTGAATTATTGATTAACATTTGGTCGCAATAAGAAAGGAAAGAATAATTTTGTAATTGATGAAAAATATTTTCAATTAACTAGTGGGGAATTCGCACAAACAAATATGAATATGCAATTACTTTGCTTTAACCCTAAAATTAACTCTTTTTCGTTGAATGAAACAATCTTAAATGAAATGGCCCAAGCACAAAAAACAATTAAAATTACAACACCGTATTTTTGCCCAACACAAGAAATTAATGATTTTTTAAAATTATTGGCGATGAAGGGTGTTAAAATTGAAATTATCGTTCCAGCAAAAAATGTTTGATTTACAAAAATGATGAACGAATATTGTTACAACCAAATCGTAAATGAAAATATTACACTTTATGAATATGTAGGTTTTATTCACTCAAAAATTATTTTAATTGATGACAAATATACACTACTTGGTTCATTTAACCTTGATTATCGCTCAATATATTTTGATTTTGAATCGCAACTAATCGTCGATAATTATGATTTTGCACAAAAAATTGTAAAAATATTTGAACAATATAAATTTAATTCCGAAAAAAAAAATATAAAACAAAAAACAAAGTATATCTTAGGTAAAGCAACAATGATACAATTTATGTTATTGTGCAAAACACTATTCTAGCAAGAATTAAATTGAGCATCTATAGTACTACTAGAGTGTTAAATAATAAAATTACAAAAGAGTTATGACTCAATAAAACCATTAATTGCTAGAAAACTTATTATTTTGTCGACAAATTGGTCATAAACCTTTGAATAATTAGTTGAAAATTGATTCTTTAAGAAACCAGTAAAATCGATATCAAACAACAACATTTCTTTTACCTTATTCTCTGTTCATCGTGGTAAATTTATAAAAATAATTTTTTTTACTCGATATTTCCGTTTCAATTTTCAAAAACAATAGACATCATCACATATTAGACAATCATAATTTTTTTCATTTTTTTGATGCTTAAATCAATTACTGTAAATATGATGAATGCGATCAAAAGGATAAAATTTAAATATGGTAAAATGGAAACGAGAAGGGGGGGAAGAATATCATAATTATAACCTTCCAAGTTGAAATTAAATGTCACTAAGCCACGTGAGAATGAGGAAAAATCAATAGATTCGAGATGATAAATAATCTCTTTATTAATAATATTAATATTCAAGATATCAAAAAAACTAGGAATAAATACACGATATTTTTTTAAGTCCTTTGCACTATGTTTTTTTAAATCCTTAGAGGAAAAAGTTAACGCTTTATTTTTTTTGTATGCTTTTATAAATGAATGAATTGAATGATTAATTCTATTCAATTTTCTATTTGCTATCAATAATCTTCAAAAATTAAATACACTAAAATCTCGATCCTTTTGACTTAAACTGTTGTGATAATTAGCATAATTATCCAAAAAACCATGATTCATGATTATTGGGAATTTTTTAATTAATTTTTCATAATGATTGAACAATATTAGATTTTTTCGTTTTATGAAAAATCTTAAAGTAAATGATACAATACCATATGTAAGTGCAATTCCACTAAGAATATTGAAAACTACGGTAGATCAGTAAAGTATCATAATAAAATAATAATCTCTAATTTAAATGGCAGGGATTACAGGACTTTAACCCATACTAGTAAGTTTGGAGCTTACCGTTCTAACATTAAACTAAATCCCTTAAATTTTTATGGTGGAAGTAATGGGACTCAAACCCACAACCCCTTGAGTGCAAATCAAGTGCTCTATCATTGAGCTATACCCCCGTGGTGGGAGTAAATAGACTCGAACTATCGACCTCACCCTTATCAGGGGTGTGCTCTAACCAACTGAGCTATACTCCCTTATACAATTACATAGTAATTATATTTAATAATTAATTGCTATTTTAGTGGAAAAATATTGATCGAAATATAAAAAATACTTAAAAATTTGTGCTTTTATCACTATATATATTATGAAATGATTAATGCAAATAAAGGAATGTATATTGAACAATTAATGAATCGAACGATTCAATATTACCAAACGAATAATATTGCCCATTTAGAGAAAAGACAAATTCCAATTAAAATTTTAAAACATATTAATAAGCAAATTGTTATTGCCAAATTAATTAATAAAGCAAAAGTTGATTACTTTTTATACATCAATAAAAAATATGTCGAAATTGAATGCAAGCAAACAAAAAAGGATCATTTTGATTTATCCTTAATTAAAAACCATCAAGCAAAATATTTAAATGAAATTAAAAAAATGGACGGAGTAGGTTTATTAATAGTTTATTTTGAGCTATTTGATCGAACAATTGGTATTTTTTATGAAGAATTAAAGAAGCTAATACAAAAAAATAAGCAGAAGAAAATAAAGTATTCTTTATTAAGACGGCATGGTATATTAATTGAATTAATTTTTCCTGGAATTTTAAATCTTAAAAAATTATTTTAATAAAACAGTGATATATTTTCAACCACTATTAATAACTATTGGTTCGCCTCTCATGATTTTTAAGATATAGTTTTTGTTGAAATTTTCATTTTACGGTAAATTAAAATTTTTAATTCCTCATCACATTTTATCGCTAAAAATGATTTTTTTTGTTTTTACATTCAATCGTAGCAAGTTATTTTGAAATTTTAATATCTCATATAATTTTTGGTTCTTACTCTATTCTTATCAAAAGAGTAATCTTGTCAATCGCTTTCAATTTTCGTTTGGTTTATAATAAAAAAATTGTTGATTCTTAATTGTGTTTAATCATAATCGTATATAGATAGTCGATTACTATCATTTACTGGAAAAAAATAATTATCTTCACCTGATTGCGGTATGTCTCCATCATTAAGAGATCCAACAATAATACTTTCGTTTTCAAACTTAGAGAAATGTGGCAACAGCAAAGCACTATTGTCACTTTCTGCAATATCCAAATTTTCATTATTTTCTAAAGCATTTTCTTTAACATCGCATTTATTAGGATTGTCAACCATTTTCTCTATGTTTCATTGTCCGATCCTATTACCAATAAAATTAATTATTGGATCTAACATTCCACTATAAAAAGTAAGAGTAGCAATTGCTAATACTCCTAATATTCCACAACAAACTAGTCCATTTTTTTCCTTGTATTTTCATAAGTTCTTTTTCTAATTTTTCTTCATTGCCTAAGAGCATTTTCTTCGTTTAGATCGCCAATTTCTTTTAATGAGTATTTTAAAGCATTTTTATAAATTGTGGCACTTGCTTTTAATGCATCGTTGTGATTTTGTAATTGCAATTTGTTGCAATCGGTATTATTTTTATTTTTTTCTTTTAGATCGTTAATTGATTTAATTAATTCGTTAATTTTAATTTCATATCCGTTTTGTTTCGCATTTATTTCATTCTGTAATTTGCCATAGGCACTATTTAAATTATCAATTGATTTGTGTGCCTTATCAAGTGATTTTTTTAAATTATTAATTTATTATTTATTTTTATCTTTTTCACTTTCTAATTTTTTTGTTTTTTGCTTAATTTGTCAATAGTATCATTTAACTCGCTTATTTCACCTATGTCGTTATTAGTTTTATTTTCATAACAAGCAAAGAAATTAAGCGATGCCAAAGGAATTAACATCAATAAAAAAATTTAATTATTTTTTCTATATTTTTCATTGTTTTATTTATTTTTTTGTTTTTTAAAAAATTTTAGTTTTTGATTTTATAAGATTTTTATTCGTTAGTCTCAATGTTGTTTAACGAATCTTATTTTGTTATTTAATAAATTTTTTGTAAAAAAATTAACTTAAATGAATATTTATATGTTTAAATCAATAAGTTTATGGCAATAAGAGAAGCAACTTACTACCAATATTTATTTTTATAACTTTATCGATCTAGTGCAATTCCTACCACAAGTGTTTGATACTTGAAGCATTAACTAGGGCTTATATTGATTGATATCAATGAATTGTCTGTGACGGACAATTTTAAATTACAAAATCTTAATGCTAATATTAATCTACTTTATCGAAAATTATCTAAAATAATTGAAAGATTTTATAGAGTTAGCAAAAATTAACCAACAATTTCAACAACATGACCAGCACCAACAGTATGACCACCTTCACGAATAGAAAATTTAGAACCTTTTTCAATCGCAATTGGGGCAATCAATTCTACAGTAATTTCAGCATTATCACCAGGCATAATCATATCAACACCTTCTTTTAATTCGATTGTTCCCGTTACATCAGTTGTACGGAAATAAAATTGTGGACGGTACCCCTTATGAAAAGCGGTATGCCTTCCTCCTTCTTCTTTTTTAAGAGCATAAATTTGTGCTTTGAATTTTTTATAAGGTTTAATTGAACCAGGTGCAGCTAAGACTTGACCACGTTCGACATCGGCACGATCAACACCGCGAAGCAAAATACCAGCATTATCACCGGCTTGAGCAAAATCCAAAGTTTTTTTAAACATTTCAATTCCAGTAACAACAACTTTTTTTGATGGCTTTAATCCAACAATTTCTACTTCTGTGTTTAAACTAATTTTTCCTCGTTCTACTCGACCAGTAACAACCGTACCTCGACCAGTAATTGTAAAAATATCTTCAATTGGTAAAAGGAAAGGCTTATCAACTTCTCGCACAGGAGTTGGAATGTAACTATCAACCTGATCCATCAATTCTTGAATTTTTTCTTCTCATTGTGGTTCACCCTTCAATGCTCCTAAAGCCGAACCAAAAATAATTGGGGTGTTATCACCATCAAAACCATATTTATTTAATAAATCAATAATATCCATTTTTACCAAGTCTTTTACTTCATTATCAGTAACAACATCACATTTATTGATAAAAACAACAATTTTTGGTACACCCACTTGTTTTGCTAACAAAATATGTTCTCTTGTTTGGGGCATTGCACCATCAGAAGCAGCAACAACCAAAATAGCACCATCAATTTGAGCAGCACCAGTAATCATGTTTTTAACATAGTCAGCATGACCAGGACAATCGACATGAGCATAATGTCTTTTTGCTGTTTCGTATTCAACATGCGAAGTATTAATTGTAATACCACGTGCTTTTTCTTCTGGAGCACTATCAATTGACGAATAATCACGAGCTTGCGCTAAACCTTTTTTTGACAAATAGGTACATATTGCCGCTGTTAATGTTGTTTTACCATGATCAATATGACCAATTGTTCCAACATTAACATGAGGTTTTGTTCGATCAAATTTTCCTATTGCCATTACTTGTTCCTACTTTTTAACATAATATTACTTAATAAATATTTCAATTTACATTGATTATAGCAAAGTTATCAAATAAAATAAATTTTTCTAATAAAATTATGACTCGGTTGGAATAATATCAAAATAGTTTTGGTTTGTTTTTTTATTATTAACGACAACTAAATATTTCTCGTTTTTATTAATTTTACCTGAAATAATTTCATTAGCAAAAAGGTTTTCAAGATTTTTTTGAATAAATCTTTTAATCGGTCGTGCCCCATAAAAAGGATCATAACAGTTGATGGCAATGTAATCAATAACTTTTTGATCAACATCAATCTTGAAATCATTGTCATTAATTCTTTTAATCAAAATAGCGATTTGTTCTTTGACAATTTCTTTAATAACACTTTGTTTTAAAGGATTGAATTGAATTATTTCATCGATACGATTGATAAATTCAGGTTTTAAAACTTGCAATAGTTGCGCCGGAATCTTATTATCTTTTTTTCCTTTTAAAATTTCTTGACTACCCAAATTACTTGTCATGATAATAATTGTATTTTTAAAATTAATTAGTTTGCCTTGATTATCTTTTAAATGGCCATCGTCTAAAACCTGCAAAAGAACGTTTAAAACATCTGGATGGGCTTTTTCAATTTCATCAAACAATAAGACACAATATGGCTTATTTTTTATGGCTTGTGTTAATAGTCCTCCTTGTTCGTAACCAACATAACCTGGGGGGGCACCAATTAATTTTGCCACGGAATGTTTTTCCATATATTCCGACATGTCAAAACGAACAATTTGCTTATCAGAATCAAATAATGATAAAGCTAAAGCTTTAGCCAATTGTGTTTTGCCAACACCGGTTGGTCCTAAAAAAAGAAAACTCCCTAGTGGACGATTAGGATCATTAATATTAACACGAGCACGTAACACTGCAGCCGTAACAAGATTAACAGCTTCATCTTGTCCTTTAACATTTTTTTTAATTTCTTGATTCAAATTCATCAATTTATCTTTTTCTGATTTTAATAATTTTGTTAAAGGAATACCGGTAATTTCTGCCACAACTTCCGCAACCTCATTTACCGTTACACTATCAGAAAAGGAATGATTAACATTAATTTTTTCAAAAGCTTTTTCAACTTTTTTCAAGTGTTTTTGTAATTGGGGGATTGTTTCATATAAAATTTGACTAGCTTGGGTAAATTCTCCTTTTTGTTGATAATTTTCTAAATTAAGTTTGGCAGTTTCAATCTTGTTTTTGATTGAACTGATTTCATCATGAAGCGATTTTTGTTTTTGTCATTCCTTTGAACGTAATTCTTGTTTAGATTTTAAGTTTGACAATTTCGTTTCGACCTCTTCTAGTTGCTTTTTACTTTTTAAATCTTCTTCTTTTAATAAAGCAGCTTTGGCGGTTTCAAGATTAATTATTTCACGCTTCATTTCATCTAAATCATTAGGCAAAGAATGAAATTGTGTTTTGATTTTCGCTGCCGCTTCATCAATTAAATCAATTGATTTATCGGGTAGATAATGATTAGTTAAATAACGATCAGAAAGATTAACGGCTGCAACAATTGCCGAATCGTGAATTTTCACTTGATGAAATATCTCCCATTTTTCTTTTAAACCACGCATAATTGTTATTGCTTCTTCTTTTGTCGGTTCAGCAACAAAAATTTTTTGCATTCTTCGCTCTAGAGCTAAATCTTTTTCAATGTATTTATGATACTCATCAAGGGTAGTTGCCCCAATAATTTTAATCTCTCCACGTGCCATCATTGGTTTAAGAATATTGGCAACATCCATTGTCCCACCAGAATTTCGGCCAGTACCAATAAGTTGATGAATTTCATCAATAAATAGAATAATGTTACCATTTGCAGCTTTGACTTGATTAATAATTTTCTTGATTCGATTCTCAAATTGACCTTGATAACTTGCTCCTGCAACTAAAGAAGATAATGAAAGTTCATAAACCTGTTTATCAAGTAAATTATTAGGAACATCACGATTAACAATCCGTTGAACAAAACCTTCAACAATAGCGGTTTTACCCACACCAGGTTCACCAATTAAAACAGGATTATTTTTTGTTTTTCGTGAAATAATTTCGATTAATCGACGAATTTCTTTTTCCCGCCCAATAACAGGATCAAAATTATTGTTTTTAATTTCATTATTGATATTTCGCCCAAATTGATTTAGAACATCATCGTTTGGTTTTTGATAAGTAAATTCCATATTTTCAAAAAATATTATAACAAAAAATTAGCAAACTCAACAAAAGAGTGCTAATTTATTAAACCGAACTTTATGGGTAATTGTTATATCATCGAATATAAAACATACCATAATATAATCTTAAATTGTAAAAATTGTAAAATATGTACGATGCTTTAAAGATTTGAATAGAAAATTATAAAAATATTTTGTCGCCACCTATTGATAACGAACATCATAAAGCTATACCGATTCCAGTCCTTCAAAATAAACTAAATTTGATTGTAGGTGAGAATAATATTGGTAAAACAAATATCTTAAGAGCGATGTCTAAATTATCATTAGTGTCATCATCTAACATTTTTTTAATAATAAAATTAACAATGCTAGAAGATATAGTAGAAATGAAGATAAACCAAGAAAAATCGATTCTAACTTAGACAATGCAAAATGATCGTTTCAAATTAGAATTTGATTTGTCAAAAGGTAAAATTGATGAATTTTTCAATAAATCAAAAGAATTTACCCCGGATGAATATAAAAAATTAAAACATGAAATTGATAACTTTAAATCTTTTGAATTAACTTTTAGTGGTAAATTAAGTGAAGATCAAGAAGATAAACCTCGTTTTTCTCATCCTTTTGACGATGTAACTTGCAAAAAACATCAAACATGAATTCATGATGATTTTTATAACGAAATTACAAAGTTATATCCTGAAATAGTTAACTTGATTAATGATATTTCCCCAGAAATAGAAACACATATAACCTATACAAATGCTGATATAGACATGAAAAATTCTAAATTTAAATATTTATCACTCATACTTAAATCTTTTACTAAAAATCACGATGAAGTAATGAATAGGTTAAAAGAATTAAAAAAACCTACTATGTCAAACAATAATAATGAAGAGGATAGGCTTGAGGCTAAAAAAAATGAGATGAAGCGATTAAATATGTAAATAAACAATTTGAAATAAAAATTGATGAAATTTTCAAGAATTTTGAATCTTTAAATTGCAAACTTAAAGTTAGTCTTGATAGTAAAACTGCCGATATTCACATAGAGGTTAATAGTGAAAATAAAATATGTGCCTCATCATTAAATAACCAAGGAAAAGGTGTCATTAAATTAATTAAATTGATTTACATAATTAATATTTGTATTAATGAAAAAGAAAAAAACTTTTTGATACTAATCGATGAAATTTGTAATAATTTATCGGTTAATACTCAATATTCTCTATTAAAATATCTAAAATCTGTTATTAGTGAAAATAAAAATATTTTCGTTGTACTCACAACACATTCTCCTGTGTTTTTTTGAAAAGAGCAAAATGATAAATATAGTGATTATCTCAATGTTGTCATTTGTGAATCGGACGGAAAAAATGGATTACACTACACGTCGTATGTAGATATAGATACTTCAATCAAGCAAGGTATAGAAATGAAATCTAAAAAAATACTTGAAGGTTATGATGTTTTAAGCAAAATACTTGATTATCCAATAGAAAAATTGAAGAAATTTAAAATATAAAATTCATAAAACATTAGTCGACAAGCATGTTATTTAATTTTTTGTGGAATTTTTCAAAATATAATTGAAATAAATGCCGAAATAGCTCAACAGGCAGAGCAACTGACTTGTAATCAGTAGGTTGTTGGTTCGATTCCGATTTTCGGCACCATATTTAAAAAATAAAATGAAAACAACACAAAAAACAGCTGCAAAAATCGGTTTATTCTCATCGATAATAACAATTTTTGGTGGTGTTGTAGGATTAGGAATTTTTTTTAAAAATACGAGTGTTTTTAATTTGAATCAACATAATCCATATGGAACAATAATATCATGATTTGTTACAACCTTCATCGTTTTTTGTATTGCTTTATCTTTTGGTCAAATCGTTTCATGTAAAACGAATGATAAATTGGGTTTAGGAAGTTGGGTAGAACAATACAATGGTAAAAAATTTGGTCGCTATGTAAAAATTTTGCAACCATTGGCTTATTGAATAGGTCAATCCCTTGTTTGTGTTTTATATTGTGGTGAAGCCATAATCAACATGGCAATTAGTATTAAAACGGGGGGGTGTGATGTTGGTAATATTAATTTTAAATATCAAAGTTTAGCGATTTTTGGTAGTGGTTTTGCCTTACTTTTTATTTTTGTTTTACTAAATTATTTTGCGGAACGATTTACAAAAAAATTTGATTTAATTCTTTCATATTTTAAATTTCTCCCTCTTGCAATTGTTATTATTTCTGGAATTATTGGAGGATTTATTGTTGATCATAAATTTGGATTATGAACAGCAGAGTATTATCAAGCTAGTACACGATCATGACAACCAATTGGAACGAATAACTGTTCATTGAACACTTTTTTAGCTGTTCCTTCAATTTTGTTCACATTTGAGGGATATTTAATTATTGGTAATTTAACCGATGAGATTGATAAACCGGAAAAAAATGTTCCTTTATCAATTATTTTTGGTATTGCTCTTGTTACAATAATTTACCTATCGGTTACAATTGCATGCATCACAGTAGGGGTTGGTAATGTTTATGATTTGATGAATGTCCTTTTTTGAAAAAACCCTGAAATATGCCAAATTATGAATAATATTTTTTCTTTCTTTTTAGTTGTTTGTGTGATTAATATTAGCGATTGCAAAATTATTTGTTCATTAAAATCAATCAATTTTTTATTGAAAAATAATATGATTTTTGTACCACAAAAAATACACAACAACAATACGAAAAAAAACGACAAAAAGATCGCCATAATGTACTATCTTTTTGTCGTTGGATTTGTTGGATTTAGTCTTTTCATCCCATCGGTGATTTTTGAGTCAGAACAATTTGTCAATGGTTTTTGCGATGTTAACATCATTTTCTTTTATTTAATTTATGGAATTGTTGTTTTTGGTGGTTTTATTAATTCTTTAACAAAAAAAATAAAAACCTCTGTAAATATTAAAGGTTTTGTGATAATTTCATTTTTAGGAGCATGTGGGGCATTTACAATTTTTTTGTTTAACACGATTAATCAATTTATTCTTCCTTTATTCTATAATCCGTGAGGCTATGAAGTTGGTAAGACATGACATCTTTTTGTTCAAGATACCGATGGCTATATGACAACACTACAAAATTGACAAACAGCGATCGTATTTTGATCATTTCTTTTTTTTCTATGTTTATTACCAATATTCAACGATTTCTTAATGAAAATTTGCAAGAACAAATATTATCACAAAAGCAATTGCTTGATTTAATTTATATTAATTTTTATTATTACCCAATCACATATAATTTTGAGTAGCACAATGAATGTCAAAAAAGAGACAGCTGCTAAAGTAGGATTAGGTTCGGCAATTATAACCATTTTTAGTGGTGTAATTGGGATTGGAATTTTTTTTAAAAATGATAGTGTTTTTAAAAACAATGATTTTAATGCAGTAGCAACACTTATTACATGAATAATTTCCATTTTTTTTGTCTTGTGTATTGCTTTATCTTTTGGCCAAATTGTTTCGTGCAAAACTAACGATAATTTAGGTTTGGGTAGTTGGGCGGAACAATACAATGGTAAAAAATTTGGTCATTATGTAAAAATTTTGCAACCTTTTTGCTACTATGTGACTTTGTCTCTTGTTTTAATGTTATTTTCCTCTGAGGCGATTATTAATATGTTTATTTGTCTCAAAAATGGGGGAAAAGTTGTAGGTGAAATAAATTTTAAATATCAAAGTTTAGCAATTTTTGGTTGTGCTTTATCGTTAGTAATAATTTTTACTCTTATTAATTATTTATGAGAGAAATTTTCAACAAAATTCGACTATTTTCTCACTTGAGCAAAATTTTTACCAATTTTCTTGGTGATTATTTTTGGAATTATTGGTGGTATTACTAATTCTTCCCATCAAGGTGGTTTGTGAACAAATCAATATTGGGATGGAGATTCATGACAAAATTCTTCACCAGTAATTTTTTCGATAAAATCACTTTTTGCTATTCCTGGTATATTATTTGCCTTCGAAGGATATTTAATTATTGGTAATGTCACAAACCGAATTGACAAACCAGAAAAGAATGTTCCATTATCAGTGATTGTTGGAATTATCTTGATTGCAGTTTTTTATTTATTAATTACCATTGGTTGCATTACATCCGGAACGGGTAATGTTTACCAATTAATCAATATTCTTTTTGGAAACGACACAAAAATAAATAATATCATGAATATTTTCTTTTCTTTTTTATTGTTTGTTTGTGTCTTGGGAATCGCTAATAGTATGACAATTTGCTCACTTAAATCAATTCAAGCAATAATTGATCAAAAAATTCTTTTCAAATCGCAAAAATTGTTGAAAAAAGAAAAAAACCCTCTATTTGGTGGGTTGATTTATTACATAATTTTAATGGTATTTTTGTTTGTGGTAACATTAATTCCGTCATTATTATTGAATACTGATCAATTTTTTTGTTGTCTAGGTGATAGTATTATCATCAGTTTTTATTTAATTTATGGCTTAATTGTTTTAGGTGCTTTTTTTAATGAATTTACACATAAAGTTAAAGTATCGGCACGAATAAAATTTTTTAAATTCCTTTCGTTTTTATCAGCAATTATAGCAATTTTTATTTTTGGTTTTTGTTCAATTTATCAATATGTTTATTTCCCATGCATCGAACCAAATAGTATGGAAGAATTAAAAAATAATTGGTCACTTTTTATTAGTGAGGGACAAATTACTTATCTCGTTAATTGGCAAGGAGCAATCACATATTGAAGTATGACACTATTTTTATTTGCTCTTCCTTGCCTTAACGGTTTATTAACTAAAAAATGACAACAAAAATAAGACAACTACGAAAAAAGAAAAAAATTTTTTTTCCTTTTATTTTATTACCAACGGTACCAATAATTATCTTTTGTTGTTCTTGCTCGAATATAAAAATGTTTGATGTTTTGAAATTTGATCAAACAAAGAGTAAACAGTTGCAAAATCTTAATTTGCATGATGAAGAGGCAATTGTTCAAGAATATCTAAAGCATCTTACTCAAGATAGGCAAATCTTTATTGATGAATGACAAAATACATTACACCATCACATTTTATTAGCCAAAAAAGAAAATATATACACATGCGAAAATTGTGCGATTGGGATAAATAACTTCATTATTAATGAAAGTGCTAATACCGTCAGCTTTATTTTAAATGTAAAGTGTAAAATAAATTCTTTAGACAATAGTGATACATTGACCACAACTATTGATGGTAAATACTATTTTAGTAATATTAAATTTGTTGTCGAAACAAATGTAAATCAAACTTTTAAAAAATTGTCGATTTGATTTGGTAATTACGATTGAGAAATTAATGCTTCTGAATATATTACAAAAGTAACAAAAAGTAATACCAAATCAATTCACACTAACACATGTAAATTTAAAATCGAAAACTCGGTGAAAATTGAAAATTTTATTGAATTTTTTGCATTAATATCTTGCCATAACAAAGACGAAGACGAATTAATTACAAAAATTACAAAGAACAAAAAAGATGGTAAAATGAACAAAAAAGATGAATATTTACTTAATCTAGAAAGCCACTATTTAGCAAAACAAATAATAAATGGCGAAAGTGGAAACTAAAAAATAATTTTTTTCAAGGAAATTATTTTTGTTTTTAGATAATCAAGAAAAGTTGGACTGTTTTTAAAATTAAAATGGATTTTTGTAGCAATTAAGCATTGACTCTTATATTTCGTATTTTTTTTAAATTCTTTTTTTACATATTTTTGTTCACCAATAATGGGATGATTTAAAAAATTTAAATGAGCACGAATTTGGTGAGTTCTACCAGTGATTAATTTAATTTCTAAATGACTAATATTTTTAGATTTATCGTAATTAATCACACGATAAATCATCGCAATTGGAAGATAATTTGCATTAATTTTTGTTTTAGCAATTTTAACAAAATTACCGTTTTTTGGTTTAAACCAAAAAGCCTTTACTTCTTGATTTACAATATTAAATTTTCCATAGACTAAACACTGATAATATTTATCGATTTCATGATTTTTAATTTTTTCTGATAAAATTCTTGCTGTCTGGTAGTTTTTGGCAATCATAATTAGTCCTTTTGTGTTTGTATCAAGGCGATGAAGTAAACATGGAGTAAAAAGTTTGGTTTCATCCCACTCTTTTTTTTTATATAAATAAAGTTTTACACGATTAATCAACGTATCGTTTTTTTGATCTTTTTGATCAATAACAACTAATTTTGCTGGCTTGTTAACGATTAATAAATTTCTATCTTCATAAACAATATCAATTACATTTTTTGCTAATTTTCATTTTTGTGTCGTTTTTTGTTCATGAAATTTTTTTTCATTCACATAGATATAGATTAAATCATTACTATTTAGATGGTATGATGGTAAACACTTTTTTTTGTTTACTTTGATTTTTTTTGTGCGAAGAGTTTGAAAAATAAAATTTTTTTTCCAATATGGGAAAAGTTTGCTAATGAATTTATCAATGCGGATACCACAATCACTATCATTAATTTTTATTATTTTCATGCTTTAAATAATAGGAAATTATACTTGCAACCGCAATAACGTTTAATGATTCAACATTTTCAATTTCAATTTTTAATGTTTGGTGGCATTGGTTAATAATCTCTTTTTTTAACCCATTACCCTCGTTACCAAGTAAGAAACAATTATTCGTCTTCATTTTGTATTTATTTAAAGCAAGAGCATTTTTTTTATTAGCTAATGCTAATAAATTAATTTTATTGTTTTTAACAAATTTTAAAAACGAATAAAATTCTTTAAAAAACATTACTGGAATTTGAAAAACATAACCCATTGATGCACGAATTACTTCCGGATGAAAAATATCAACACAATTGCCAATAAGAAATAAACCATCAATGTTAAAAGCAAAAATACTGCGGATTATTGCTCCTAAATTATTAGGACTTTGTAAATCAACAATACCAAAATAATTACCTTCTTTTTTGAAATTAAGTTTTGTAACTTCTCATGGAACAACAAAGACAATTCCATCTGGAGATTTTAAATTACTTATTTTTTTAAAAAGATGATCATTCAAAATAATAAGAATGTTCGTAA
Organism: bacterium; assembly: GCA_017445805.1. Classification (GTDB taxonomy): domain Bacteria; phylum Bacillota_I; class Bacilli_A; order Mycoplasmatales; family Mycoplasmoidaceae; genus Hennigella. Next base: position 42,948 of record JAFSSC010000002.1, on the reverse strand, counting down.
ATTTTTTTAATAAAACTCGGTTATTTTCGAAAAATCTTTTTGTAACGAAGATTTTAATAAATTTTTGCTTCTTAATTTCGCATAATGTACAAAAAACTTTTTTTGTTTCACCGACGGCAAATTTTTCCATTTTTCGTTGTTTTTGATCGCAAGAAAGTTTCTTAACTCATTTAATTGTTTTATTACTATTTGACGAAATTTGTTGCATATTACTTTCGCATAAACTCTCACTTATTTTTTAAATAAAGTTTTAATAATATAAATCACTATTAATCGATTCATTGATATTATTAATAAAAAAACAAAAAGATAATTAATATCATTAATTATATGGTTAAATCTTTATACATTCATATTCCTTTTTGCCGAAAGATATGTCCATATTGTGCCTTTGTTCGACAACTTTATTGTCAAAAAAAAGTTGACAAATATCTTATTTTAATCGAAAAAATAATAGAGTCAAAATATAAAAATAATAAATTTAAGACCATTTATATTGGAGGAGGAACACCAAATTGTCTAACAATAAAACAATTAGTAAAATTATTGGATTGCCTTGCTAATAAATTACTACCAAAATATGAATTTACCATTGAATGCAATCCTGAATTTGTTACAAGACAACAAGTGGAAATTTTTAAAAAATATAAAATTAATCGTGTTTCATTAGGTATACAAACATTAAATAAAAAAATTGTAAAATCGATTGGTCGCTTACATAAGCGACAAGACATCACTCGTACAATTAAATTATTTAAAAAATTTAAAATTAGTAATTTATCTTGTGACCTTATTTATGGTTTTAAACAACAATCAATTGCTACAATAAAAAAAGATTTAGATTTTTTAATAAAAAATAAGATTAAACATATTTCGTGTTATTGCCTTGAAATAAAACCAAAAACTATTTTTGCCCAACAAAACTATAAACTAGATGAAAATAAAATTGAAAAACAACTAAAATTTATCATTCAATATTTGAAGCAAAAAAAATTTATGCGCTATGAAGTAAGTAATTGGTGTAAAACAACTAAAAATCAATCGCATCATAATGTTTTAATTTGACAAACAAACGAATGAGCAGCAATTGGATGAGGAGCACATGGTTTTGAAAATAATGTCTGTTATCGTTATGGGGGAGATATCCTAAAATGAAAATTAATAAAAAAAACTTTAACACGAAAGGAGTTATATCAACAAGTATTAATTATGGGATTACGATTATCAAAAGGATTAAATTTACAAAATAAGTTAGTTAATGAATCCTATAATTTTTTTAAGAAAGAATTGGATTCTTCCTCATTATTTATTAAAAATAAGAACACAATAAAATGCTGTAATATCAATCTTTTAAATTGTTTATTGGAAAAAATCATTTAATGAAATTAGCACTCTTTTGTTTAGTTTGCTAATTTTTGTATATAATGATTAAAGTAACTAAATTATTTGAGGAGAAATAAAATGAAAAATACAATTATTGGAATTGACTTAGGAACAACAAACTCATGTGTTTGTGTCATGGATGGAGCAAAACCAAAAGTTTTAGAAACACCTGAAGGAAAAAGAACCATTCCTTCCGTTGTCGCTTTTAAAGGTAGTGAAGTAATTATTGGTGAGGCAGCAAAAAGACAACTAATTACAAATAAAAATACAATTGCTTCCATTAAACGAAAAATGGGAACAAAAGAAATGACAAAAGTTGGGGATAAGCAATATACACCTGAAGAAATTTCAGCTAAGATTCTAAGTTACATTAAAACATGTGCCGAAGAAAAATTAGGTTATTCTGTCTCAAAAGCTGTTATTACAGTTCCTGCATATTTTAATGATTCACAACGTGCTGCAACAAAAGCCGCTGGTAAAATTGCTGGATTAGAAGTTGAACGAATCATCAATGAACCAACTGCTGCAGCTTTGGCATATGGATTAGACAAAATTAATAAAGAACAAAAAATTCTTGTTTATGACTTGGGTGGTGGAACTTTTGATGTTTCGGTTCTTGATATGGCTGAAGGATCATTTGAAGTTCTAGCTACTTCTGGTGATAACCATCTTGGTGGAGATGATTGAGACCAAAAAATTATTGATTGATTGATAAATGAAATCAAATTAGAACATGGTGTTGATTTATCAAAAGATAAAATGGCATGTCAACGTTTGAAAGATGCAGCCGAAAAAGCAAAAATCGATCTTTCTGGACAAAAAGAAACACAAATTTTACTTCCTTATATCTCTATGACTGCCGATGGTCCATTAAATATTGAAAAAACACTAACACGAGCAAAATTTGAAAGTTTAACAAAGGACTTACTGGAAAAAACAATTAAACCAGTAGAAGATGCGATTAAAGAATCAAAATTAACTTTAAAAGATATTGATCAAATTTTACTTGTTGGTGGTTCAACACGAATGCCGGCTGTTCAAGAATTGATTGAAAAGATTACAAAGAAAAAACCAAATAAATCAGTTAATCCCGATGAAGTAGTTGCTATGGGAGCAGCGATTCAAGGTGGTGTTTTAACTGGTGATGTTAACAATATTTTATTACTTGATGTAACACCATTGACCCTTTCAATCGAAACATTAGGAGGAGTAGCAACTCCTGTTATTAAACGGAACACAACCATCCCTGTAAGCAAAAGTCAAATCTTTTCAACCGCTGTCGATAATCAACCTGCTGTTGATGTTCATATTGTTCAAGGGGAAAGACCAATGGCAAAAGATAATAAATCTTTGGGTAATTTCCAATTATCAGGAATTGAACCGGCACCAAAAGGAATTCCCCAAATTGAAATTACTTTTAATATTGATGCCAATGGAATGCTTAATGTTACCGCCAAAGATTTAAAAACAAATAAAGAAGCAAATATTACAATTAAAAATTCTGGTGCTTTAAGCGAAGAAGAAATAAATAAAATGGTAAAAGAAGCGGAAATGAATAAAGAACATGACGCCAAAATTAAAGAACAATCTGAATTAAAATATAAGGCCGAATCATACATTAATATGTTCGAAAAAACAATGAGCGATCCAAAACTTGCTGGTAATGTTAAAGATGAACAAAAAAAACAAGGACAAAAGATGGTTGACGAATTAAAAAAACTTCTTGCTGAACAAAAATGGGATGAATTAAAAACAAAAATTGGTGCAATTGATCAAATGATGAATCAATTTTCGCAAGCGCAAGTGCAAGCGGCAGCGGCAAAAGCAAAAGATAGTAAAAATAGTAGCGAAGAACCAAAAAAACCAAAAAAATAATTGTCAAGAAAAAGTATTTACAATGAACAAAATATGAGAAAATTTCCCATATTTTGTTTTTTATTAATAAATGAAAATGGCATTTATTTTTGACTATAGATAGCAAATAATTAAACTATTATTTTAACTTTAAAAATAAATAAAAGCATAATATCTGTGTTTTCCGAATGACTTATGCCACAAATATTAAGATTAAAATATTTTATCAAAACTTTTTCTTTCTAATTTTTGCTTTTTCTCGTTAAACATCAATTAAACAATATTAGTTTTCACCTAACACCACATTAAAATATATTAGCATTTTAAAACGCTAAACAATCAAGGACATAAATTTTAATCCAATTAAGTAAAGCATTATTTATTTTATGACGCATCTAATTTTTTAAAATTGCTTTATGAAAATTCGATTGTTAATTAAATATATTGTTTAAATATTACTTATTATTGATCAATTTGGAAGAGTAAATATCTTAATTGCTCCGATAAATATTGCGATAATTCCAAATTTCTTCATGAAAAAGATTTCTACCTTATAAATTAATTTTCCATCCTTTTTCTTCTTACCCTAAATCTTTAAATACACTTTAAATTAGCATAATTAATCTAAATTCCTGTGTCTAAATTAAATGTAATAATAAAGACATGAGTACGTGAATCTCTATATACTAAACCTATATTAATGGTAATGATGATAAGTTAGTAAAAATCACACTAAAATAACGAGGATATTACATAAAATTTTTGATACTTAGGTAAATTACTTGGTTGACAAAAGATTTTTATCTTTAATTTGGCTCATACTAAAAGCTTATGGAATTTTAGCGAAATTTGCGTCATAAAAACAATAACATAACATTATTTGTGATCTAAGTAGGCTAAACGAAATAGAATTTTACGATTAATTACATAAATTTATCACAAATAATGTCACATCTCTTGATAATTGGTGGGTTCCCACTATTTTACGATTTAAGATGGTGTAATGTTGTGTAAACACGATTAATAAATATTGCAATACGATTATCAATAATGGGTTAACGATTTAATATAAATAATTTATAATTTTTATGATACTATGAGACTAAATACGAAAATAAAGTCAAAAAAACTATTTAAATTTTTATTAATTACATTTTGCGTTATACCAGTTATTTTTTTTCAAAGTTCATGTTCTAAAAATAGTGATAATGATGCTTTTGAAAGAGAGATAGATACATTAAAAAAAAAAATTTCAAATCTCGAACTAAAAAACAATGGTTTTTCTCTGCAACTTAAACCGTTCAATGATTTAATGATCAAATATAATGTGAATAATTGCAAAGATTTAATGAAAAAATTGATTGATCCTAATGATCTAGATTTGCAAGAAAAATCACTATCTTTAGCAAACTGTCTATTGAAAACAAAAACACTAAAAATTGAAAAATTAAAGCAAAACTTAGCTGATACACAATGAAAAGATAAAAATAAAGAAATTTTAAAAACTCTATTACTCCCTTTTAATTTGGTATCGTTAGATGCTTTAACTACTAATTTTACCGTTGATGATAAAATTAAGTTTTTAGCAGAACAAATATCTAAAATAAACGATAGTGATTTTGTAAAAAATATCGAGGATGAGATTAACAAAATTAATGAAAAGTTAGTTCCTTTTATATTATTGGAGTTATATGATGATGCTTACATCGATTGAGATAGTTTTGTGGAAAAATTTAATGATGAAGGATGAAGGAATAATGAAAAAAATAAAGCAAGTATTGGCGAGTTGACCAAACTTTTTAAGTGTCAAACGGAAGAAATATTTCAAAAAATCAACGGTTTAGATGAAGAAATAAAAGATCAAGCAAAAAAATTATTGCAAGATAAGCATGATAGCACAAAAATGATAAAAGAGTTGGAAAACGACAAAAATGAAAAAGAAAAAGACATAGAGCAATTAAATGCTCAAATTGGCCAACTAAAGGTTCCTTTTAAGTTATTGCAACTATGTGATGAAAATTCTTACACTGATTGGGATAGTTTTGTTGCAAAATTTAAAGATGAAAATTGAAAAAAAGAAGAAAAAAATATGAAAATTATTGGGGAACTATGTGCTATTTGAAAATGTCAATCTAATGAAATATATGACAAGATTAACGGTTTAGATGAAGAAATAAAAGATCAAGCAAAAAAATTATTGCAAGATAAACATCGTACCACAATGTCGGAAAATGATAAAAAAGAATTAATTTTGTCTTGCTTGGTTCAATTAGGAAGTGATTGCATCGCTCAATTCGGCATAAAGAATTATGATATTTTTGATAAGTTTAGTGCTAAATTTGATGATAAAGAGTGAAAAAGTCAACACCAGCAATTAATCACTTCATTGGCCAAACTCTTAAATCATGATTACCATGAAATAAGTCAAAAAACAATAATCTCATCACTAACGCCACAAGATAAAGAGATAGTTATGAAGTTAATTAAAGAAAATATTGTTTATAAATTATTGCAAGAAACGGGGGCGGTGAATCTTAAGGATTTATCATCAAAATATAATGAATTTAAAAAATTAAATGATATTAACAAACATATATGTTCACTTAAGAGTTTTTGTGATACGATACAAACAATTCATTCTAATTTTAGTAATTTATCGTCCACAACAACAATTAAGGATTTAGAAATGAAATGTCAAGATGTTGGTCTATCAATATCACAAAAAAAAATGTTGACATTTCTTTGCAATGTAATGAAAAGACTTAAAGTTCAGACAATCTACGAATTATTTAAAAGAATTGATTATTGATGTGAAGTATTGAAATTTATTACTAATAATAATGATAATGATACATCTACTATTACTATTAATCAATTAATTCATGAAGATCTGGATAAATACAAAAATGATTAAATAATAACGATAAAAAAAATGGAAAACAAAATGTTTAATTTGCTAGAAACCTATTACAAGTTTTTTTTAGTTTTTTAGATTGATCTAAGGACATGTCGTATTTTATAAACAAAATGCGACATAATGGAGAATAAGTTAAAAATAAAAAATTAAATAAAGAAGAAACAACACAAATTAAGCGAACTAATCATAGATGAATTATCTCTTCTTATCAACTATAAAAAATACAAAAAATATCGCAAAAGATAATTCTCTTAAAAGACTATTGAAGAAATAATATTACCAAAAATAAACAAAGAAATGAAAAAATATATTAATATTAAAGACCAATATGTTAATAATAACGATAAACGAAAACATCTAAACAATTAAAAAAAATAATTCGGTTAGACAAATTAGATAAAAGCAATAAAAATTTTTACATATTAAATTAAAAAAACAATTATAAAAATATTCGAAATATGTGAATAACTTAAAAGCAAAAACAAAAATATAATGTTAATCTTCTTTGATGAATAAAATATTGCAATTGTTTCATTAACCTTGATATGATCACCCATTTTTTTCATTAAGTATACTCTTGCTTGAAAATCAATTTTATCTCCTTTTCTAATCTTCCTTCACCTAAACTTTTGCATATGTTGCCAATCACAACTGTAGATTTGAATTTTAAATAACCTATTTTATTTGCCTCAATTAAAAGTTTATATTGGATTAAATGGTAATTTATTTTTTTGTGTTAAATCTAATACTTTTTGCTTTTTAATTCATAAATAAAACTTATTTAATGCTCGCTTTGATTCAATAACAAAATCGATTTTTTCTTTTGCCACACTAGAAGATATATTTTTTCGTTTCGCTTAAAATTTTTATTGTGAATTTATAAATTAATTTTTTGATATCAGAATATTTGTTAACATTACCTGAAAGAAAATCTATTACATCTTTTATTTCAATGAGATTACCGATTGCTTTTCCTAATGGTTGCTGCATTGAAGAAATAATAATTATTAATCTTCGTTGTATTTTTGGCAATATATTTTAAATATTTGACTAGTTGTTTTACTTGTTGATATGTTTGACAAAAAGCACATGAACCATATTTAACATCTAAAAAACATGTGTACCTAAAACGGTAAATTTTTTAGATTGAACTAGCAATCAAACCATAATTATCGACTGTGCCTGTTAAATCACGCAAATTATATAGATTTTGTCGGTTGGAACAATATCATTCATTTGATTAGCAACAAAAATATTGATTTCCTTCAATAATGAAATCATTTGCTTTTTTGATAATTCTGTTTTACAACCAATTGATTGTAATTTATCAATTGTTCCCCCAGTAAAACCGAGACCTTTGCTAGATAATTTCGCAATTGATACACCTAATGATGCAACAATCGGTGCTAAAATCAATGTTACTTTATCATCAACCCCACCAGTTGAATGCTTGTCAATGATCGGATATTGAGATTTAAATTTTATTAAATCAATTTTTTCACTATATCTTCACATTGCTAAAGTCAAAAAATAAGCTTCATCCAAACTACAATTATTAATGTGGAATGCCATTAATCAAGCAGTAATTAAATAATCGGAAATTTTCCCCTCAACAATGCTTTTAATCGAATAATCAATTTCTTGCTTATTCAATTTATTTTTCCTCGCTTTTTTGTGAATAACACTAACAAAGTTCATCGTTGATTAATTATAAATTACCAATTATTTAATTGTGAATTTCTATTACAAACATTATTTGTTTTTGCACCACTACTACGGAATATTAATTATGATTAATAAAATGATTATTTATCAATTAACTCAAAAAACTTGAGTTTTTATTTATTTGGATACATTTCTTGATTTTAAAATTTTGCGTAGTTAAATGATATAGAAATTTATCGTTGTTTTTCTAATTGTCAATGACACACATAATTTCTAATTTTATAATTTAAAATATATTTTAAAATGATGAATCAATCTTGTCAAGTTCAATAATGAGGTATCGATACAAAAGCAAAAGATAGTAAAAATAACAACGAAAAATTAAAAAACCAAAAAGTGTTTGTCAGGAAAAAATACTTATGACAAACAAAATATGAGAAAATTTTCTCATATTTTGTTTTTTACTGACAAATATAAAATGAGTAATACAATTAAGATTAGTTTATGGAAGAAGAAAAAATTTTTAACGAAACAATTAAAGAAATCGAAACACAATTTGGAAAAAATTCAATTACTAATTTCGATCACGATATCGATAAAAATATCGAGATTATTAAAACAGGAAGTTTAAATCTTGATAAAGCTTTAGGAATTGGTGGGTACCCAAAAGGACGAATTATTGAAATTTATGGTAGTGAGTCAAGTGGAAAAACTACGATTGCTTTACAAGCTATTGCCCAATGTCAAAAAAACAGTGGACATTGTGCTTACATTGATGCCGAACATGCTTTAAATGCTAAATATTGTCAAGCAAATGGTGTCAATTTAAGTAAACTTTTGTTTGCCCAACCTGAAAGTGGTGAACAAAGTTTTGCGATTATTGAGGCCTTAGCAAAAACAGGGATGATCGATTTAATTGTTGTTGATTCCGTTGCTGCTTTAGTCCCAGAAGCCGAAATTAATGGTGAATATGAGGATCAAACAATTGGTTTGCATGCAAGATTAATGTCAAAGGGTTTGCGTATCATCCAAGGAATAATTAGTAAATACAAGACAACAATCATTTTTATTAACCAAATTCGTGAAAAAATTGGTGTTTTTTTTGGTGAAACAAAAACAACAACTGGAGGTTGAGCATTAAAATTTTTTTCGAGCATTCGCATCGAATTAAAACGTGCAGAAATTATCAAAAATGGTACAACAATCATTGGAATAAAAACATTTGCTCGTGTCGTTAAAAACAAATTAGCTCCACCATTAACAACAACATATTTGAATATTTACTTTGATCATGGTTTTGATTATGTGAGTGAAATAATTGATTTAGCACTAGCAAAAAATATTATTACAAAAAAAGGAAGTTGATTTTACTTTAATGAAATAAAAATGGCACAAGGAAAAGAAGGATTAAAACTCTTTTTAAAGGATAAAAATAATTTAGCAATTTTTAATAAAATTGAAAAGATATCTCTTAAAGAAAAGGAAAAAAGTAAAATTAAGTAGATATAATTATTAAAGTTGAGGTAGTATGTCTAGTGATGAGTGAAAAATGATAAAATTAGACATCTTCTTCAAAAACTAATTTTGTTATTCTGCTTCGATCTAACATACTTTAATCAAATTGGTTAGCACGAAAAAAATAAAAGTAAATATTCGTAGTAAACAAGCTAGTTTTTTGTTTAGTCAAGCAAAAAAAACAAGTGAACAACTATTTAAAGATTTTTGCTCATCACCAAAAGGTTTAAGTTTAGCAAATGTCAAAGAAAAACACGATCAATATGGTTATAATATTTTAGCAAATAAATCTAAAAAAACTTGGTATAAGACCTTATTATCCTCTTTTTTTAATATTTTTTCTTGAATCCTAATTGTTATTGCAATCTTAAATGTAACAATATCTCGTGATAATCGTGATTGGTGCTCTTTTACCATACTAATGATTATTTTCTTTGTTGCTGGTATTTTAAAATTTATTCAAGAATTTAAAGCTAATAATGCGATGCAGAAATTAAATAAAACAATTAAAACAACCGCTTCAATTCTTCGCGAAAATATTAAATCTGAAATCCCAATTGGTGAAATTGTTCCAGGTGATATTATTTATCTTGCCGCCGGTGATATGATCCCTTGTGATATGCGTTTGCTTTATACAAAAGACTTATTTATTACGCAATCAATTATTTCTGGTGAATCCGAACCAGTCGAAAAAATTTCGCAACCGATCACACAAAATATAACTAATGTTTTAAATTGTAACAACATTTGTTATATGGGGACAACTGTTGCTTCTGGTAGTGCCTATGGAATTGCTATTCAAACTGGAAAAAATACTTTTTTAGGAAAAATTGCAACAATTATTGCTGGAAAAAGACCAAAAACTAATTTTGATAAAGGAATAAAAAAAGTTGGAATTATTATTGTTGAAACAATGTCTTTGATGAGTGTTATTATATTTTTAATTTATGGATTGATTGCACATGAAGGAATAATGCAATCATGAATTAAAGCTTTAATTTTTTCATTATCAGTTGCAATTAGTATTATTCCTGAAATGTTACCAATGATTGTAACACTAAATCTAGCAAAAGAAGCAATTAAATTTAGTCGACAAAAAGCAATTGTAAAAAATATCAATTCGATTCAAACATTTGGAGCAATGAATATATTATGTACTGACAAAACTGGAACGTTAACAGAAGATCATATTATCTTGCAAAAATATTTAAATGTTATGGGAAATGAAGATGATAATGTTTTACTCTATGGATGTCTAAATAGTTATTATCAAACAGGATTAAAAAATTTGATTGACAAAGCAATAATTGAACATACCAAAAGAAAAGAAATATGAAAATCTATTTTTGATTATCAAAAAGTTGATGAAGTACCTTTTGATTTTGAACGACGAAGAATGAGCATTATTTTACAGAATAAAAATGATGGTGAACGGAAATTAATCACGAAAGGTGCATCCGAAGAAATTTTGAAAATTTGCTCAAAAATTTTCATTAATGGACAAGTAAAAAATTTAACGGTTGATGACAATGAAAGAATTCGTAAAAAAATTTTTGATCTTAATGAATGTGGAATGCGTGTTATATGCGTAGCAACAAACTATCAAAAATTATTAAAAAACGAAGCATTCAATGACGAAGATGAATCAGATTTAATGCTTGTTGGATATATTGCATTATTAGACCCGCCTAAATTATCCGCAAAGAAGGCAATTAACGACTTATTGAACAAAGGTGTAGAAATAAAGATTCTAACTGGTGATAACGAAAAGGTGACAAAATATATTTGCAAAGAATTAAATGTGACGATAAAAGATGTTCTTCTTGGGGATGATATTGAAAAAATGTCTTTCAATGAATTAAAGGAAAGAGCAAATGATACAACGATTTTTGCAAAACTAAATCCTGAACAAAAATCATTAATTGTTAAAGCATTAAAAACAAATAACCATGTTGTTGGCTTTATGGGGGATGGTATTAATGATACACCAGCAATGAAAGAATCGGATATCGCTATTTCTGTTGATTCTGCCGTTGATATTGCTAAAGAAACTGCCGATATTGTTTTATTAGAAAAGGATTTGTCAATCTTAGGAAAGGGAATTATTCAAGGACGAAAAACATTTGCCAATATCATCAAATACATTAAACTTGTTATTAGTGGAAATTTTGGTAACATGTTATCAATCTTAATTGGAATATGTTGATTAAATTTTGCCCCTCTAACAACAATTCAAATTTTGCTTTTAAATATTATTTTTGATTTTTCGCAATTAGCAATCCCTTGAGATAATGTTGATGTTGATTTTTTGCAAAAACCAAAAAATTGATCGGCAAAATCAATTTTAAAATTTATGCTTGTTTTTGGTCCAATTAGTACGATATTCGATCTTATAACTTTTGCCATACTATTTTTTCATTTTAAATTTAACGGAGCAACTAACGAAAGCATTGATAAATTTCACACATGTTGATTTATTCAATCGATTGCAACACAGGTTCTAACAAATTGAGTTTTACGAAGTAGAAAAATTGCTTTTATCCAAACGCATCCGTCAAAAATTGTAATATGGGCAACAATTGTTCTTCTTGTCTTTTGTTGTGTTCTTCCTTTTATTCCCTATGTTAATGTTAATTTAAATTTTATTGATTTAAGTAAACATCAAGAGTTTCTAACTAATTTTTGGTGAATTCTTATTGTTATCGAAATTTTTTATGTATTTTTTCTTGAAGTGATAAAAAAAATTTATTTAAAAATTAATCACAATCAATGATTGTAATATCTATCTAACACGACTATTTTTATCTTTAAAATATAAGCAAAGGGGAACAATATTTAAACCAAAGGCTTGTCGAATTTGATTTTCAAGATATCGCGAATAACTAAAATGTAAATATTTCGGATTATTTGTAAATAAAACAAAAGTAGGAATTTTGCTCTTGACTTGTGTAGCATAATAAATATTTATTCTTCCTCCTTTGAATTTTGGTGGGGGATTTACAATTTGAACTTTTTTAAGAAGATCATTGAGTAACCTACTCTTCACTTGTAATTTTAATTGTTGTTTAATTTGATCCATTGTTTTAAAAATTGTCTCGATTCTTTGCTTTTTTAATGCCGAAATAAAAACAATTGGAGCTCAAATTAAATGAGCAAAGTTGACTCTAATTTTCCGAATAAAATCATTCATTGTTTTAGTTTCTTTTTTCACTTTATCTCATTTGTTAACAACGATCATTGTTGGGATATTAGCATCATATGTCAATCCTGAAATCGTTTTATCTTGTTCTGACATTTCCTCACTACCATCAAGCATAATAATAATTAGTTCACTCCGTGCAATTGCTTGCTTCGTTCGCAAATAACAATTTTTATCGATATCTAATGACATTTTTCCTTTGCGTCTAATTCCAGCTGTATCAATAATCGTATATTTTTTTTGATGATATTTGAATTCGCAATCGATACTATCACGCGTTGTATTAATTTGATTTGAAACAATAACACGGTTATCGTTTAAAATTGCATTAACCAATGAACTTTTTCCAACATTTGTTTTACCGATAATACAAAATTTATAATTTTCTTCTTCATACTTGAGAGGAGAAGAAGATAGATTTATTCTTTTAATAATCGCATCGAGTAAATCACCAATTCCTATCCGGTGAGCAGCCGAAACAAGAAAAAAATTACCAAATTTTAAATTGTAAAATTTATTAATTTCTTGTTCGTGACAATTTTCTGCTTTATTGACAACTAGAATGATTTTCTTGTTAGCAAAATTTTTTTTTAATAATTTAGCAACATAATAATCATCGTTTGTTAATCCATCCTTATAACTAACAAGAAATAGAATAACTTCTGCTTCTTTAATCGCTAAATTAACTTGTGTATTAATAACTTCTTGAAATGGTAGATCAAGATTATTTAAAATACCACCTGTATCAATAAGTTGGAATTTCCTCCCAACTCATTCACAAAAAGCATAATTTCGATCACGTGTTACTCCGGGTTGATCATCAACAATCGCCTTATTTTTATCGATCAAGCAATTAAAAAGAGAAGATTTACCGACATTTGGTTTACCAATTAATGCCACCTTTTTCATAATTAAAAAATTATAAAATAATAATTTTAATTATTTTTTACACTCGTTGATGTTTTTTACAACAAAATCAAAAACTTTAGTGATTGTTAATTTTGATGTGTTAATAATAATCGCATCTTTAGCAGGCTTTAGCGGTGAAATAGATCTTTTTGTATCTTCAATATCGCGTTTTTTTATCGCATCAATGGTTTTTTTTAATTTTGACAAAGAAAGTTTTAATTGTTCGAGTCTCCGTTTTGCGCGAATTTCTGGTGAAGCGACAAAAAAGAATTTATATTTTGCCTTTGGTAGGATCACGGTTCCAATATCACGACCATCCAAAATAATTTTTTCTTGCTTTGAAATTTTTTTAATCAATTTTTGATATTTTTTACGAACATATTTTTGCCCACTAATTAAGCTAGCAATTTTAGAAATTTTTGGATCAAATAGTAAATTGGTGACATCTTTACCATTTAAAATAATTTTGTTTTTCACAATTTTTAAAGTAGCCTTTTTGATTTGTTTTTTAACTTTTTTTGGTTCAAAACTAGTTTCATTATGAAGAATTAAAGCGAACGAACGAAAAATATTTCCAGTTGAAAAATGGTAAAAACCGAGGTAATTAGCTAATTTTTTTGCAATCGTTGTTTTACCACTACCAGCAACACCATCAATTGCGATTTGTAATCGTTGTCTTTTTAACATCAATCTTAAAATGTAATGACTATGAATAGTATTATAAAACAAATAAAAAATGCAATAAAAATAGCAATTGCACTCTGTCACAAACAATTTAGGAAAGAAAATTGTTTTTCGACATCATACTTTTTGATTTCATCTTGTTGTACATCATTCGGAACATGGGAACAATTTTTAAAATTAAGAATTAAATTTTTTTTGACTTTTTCCTTTTCACTATTTTGAAGAAAAATATTATTTTTTTCTTTGATTTTTTGAAATCTGTCGTACAAATCATTTGTAACGAGTCAATCTTTTCGCAAAGATTTATTATCATTAGTTAAAATTGAAAAATTATTTAATTGAAAAAATAATTCGTTTTTTTCTTTTTCAACACATTTTAATTGATATTCATTTAAAATTTTATAACTATTAAAAAAATCGTGTGGTAAATACGGATTTATTTGTGAGGAATCAAAAATACCATTAATCAAATCTAATGTGTCATCGTTTTTTATTAAAGAAAGAATATTTGGATTAAATTTATTAATTTTTTTTTTATATTTTGAAATTAATTGCTCAGATTGTACAACATTCTTATTTAATTTAATTTCTTTTGCTATTTCTTCACGATAAGATTTATATTTTTCAATACGTGTAAGCATAAACCATTTTTTCTATTAGTTTATTATAAATTGAGTATTTTATAATTTTGATATGGATAAAATTGTAACTATTGGTATTACCGTAATTTTAGTTTTAGTGCTACTACTAACAATGATATTAGCTTTTTTCTTTCATTTCAAAAAAACAAAAAATTCTTTTACTAATTCTTTTCTTGAAGATGAAGAAAAAAATAAAAAATACATTGAATTTTTACAAAAGGAAATTGAAAAATTACGAAAAAACTACAAGACTTCGCTTGAAAAATTATATGGTTATAAATTTTATGAAATCGAAAAAGAAATAGAAAAAGATTTGAAAATTGATTTAGATAACTATAAAAATGAAAAAATAATGGAAATCGATCATCAAATCAATCAACACAAAAATGATATGGCAAAAACAATTATTTTGAATGCCATTGAATCAAATTGTCTAAAGGTTACAAATGAAACTTCAACCGGTTATATTCTTCTAGATGACGAAAATATTAAAGCTAAATTTATAGGAAAAAAGGGGAGAAATATAAATTTTTTTAAGAAAACAACAAAAGTCGATGTTATGATTGAAAAAGAGCCATATATTTCTTTATCTTGTCCTAATCCTATTCGAAAGCAAATCGCGATCAACACTATTAAACACATGATTAAATCAAATGCTTTTGATGAAAAAGCTATTACGAATATATATAAAAAAGAAAAGGCAAAGTTACTAATTTCATTTGATGATATAGGTGAGCAATATGTTAACAAACTAAAATTTAAAAAAATCGATGAAAATTTGTACACATATATTGGTCGTTTGCAATATCGATCTTCCTATTCACAAAATGTTCTTGAACATTGCTACGAAACAGCAGTTATTGCACGAAAAATTGCAAAGCAACTTAAATTAAATGAGGAATTGGCAACAATGTGTGGTTTTTTTCACGACATCGGAAAATCAATTGACTATGATCTTGATTACGATCACGTTGCACAGGGAATTGAATTAGCAAAAAAATATCATTTACCAAAAGAAGTTATTATCGCTATTGCTCACCACCATGATCAAATTTTTCCAAATCCTTATGTGACAATAACAAAAATTTCCGATACGATATCTGCTGGAAGAAAAGGGGCAAGAACAATAAGCGAAGTAGGTTTTAAACAAGCAAAAATTGCAGAAAGTATTTGCAAAAAAAACATTTGTGTTCGCGGTGTCTATACAATTTCTGGAACAAATTTTTTAAAAATAATTATTATTCCAAAACGAAACTATTACAATCATTTAGATGAATTAAAATTTGACCTATTAAATGCACTAAAGAAGAATAAAAATTTTATTGAAAACAATATTGAAATTATTTTTAGTAATATCAAGGAAAAGAAAATTAATTCTTAAGTTCTTTTTTTATATCACTAGCGAATGTTTGACTACAATCACCTAACAATAAAATAAAGTTATTACCATTTTGACTAAAACCTTTTTTTGACAATGAACCTATTTTTTTAAGATCGACTAACAATATATTTTTTATTGTAATTGAAATAGTAGAAATTGTCGTCGAAACATGCACAATATTATTCTTTCCACCAAAGATTAAAAAAAATTGTTCTAAATTAGGTTTTTCAATAGTATCAAGTGTTAATGTTAAATTTTTTTTGTTGTTGATTTCATTAATTTTTTTTTCTACTTTTTTTTTGAAATAACCAAATGTCAAAAGATTTAAAATTCAAAAAATTATTTTTTTCATATCAACAATCGTTCGTTAACAAAAATACGACCAATAAATTATAATTTATACAATTTTATTTTATATGCATAATAAGAAAATAATGGTAAGTGGGATTCAACCCTCAAATAATATAACATTAGGTAACTATTTGGGGGCAATTAAACCATTTGTTGACTTACAAGATAAATATAAAATGTTTGTTTTTATTGCAGATTTGCATGCAATAACAAATGAATTTAATCCTATCGCATTATCAAAAAACAAAAGAAATATTGCTTGTTTATATAGTGCATGTGGTTTAGATCTTAAAAAAGCAATAGTTTTTAATCAATCTGACATTTGCAGTCATAATGACTTGAGTCACATTCTACTATGCCATACAACAATTGGTGAATTAAAACGAATGACACAGTTTAAAAGCAAAGCATTAACAAAAAATTCTAACAATACCTCATTTATAAAAACTGGATTACTTACTTATCCTATTTTAATGGCAGCAGATATTCTCTTATACGATGCTGACATTGTTATTGTTGGTGCTGACCAAAAACAACATCTTGAATTAGCAAGAAATCTAGCAATAAGGATGAATAATAAATATGGAAAAATGTTTATTGCTCCACAACCATTTATTTTAAAAAATGCTTCGCGAATTATGGATCTAGCTAATGTTAAAGTTAAAATGTCCAAATCTAATAAAGATCAAAAAGGTGTAATTTATTTATTGGATGATAAAGAAACAATTACCAAAAAAATTATGGAAGCAAAAACGGATTCACTTAACAAAATTAAATATGATAAAAAAAATCAACCCGAAATTAGTAATTTGCTAGAAATCTATGCTGCTTTATCAGCAAGAGACGTTAATAGTATCGTAAAAAAATATGAAAATAAAAATTACAAGGTATTTAAAGAAGATTTAGCGAAAATTGTTGTTGAAAAACTAAGTGTTATTCAAAAAAAATTCAAACAAATTTCAAAAGATTTTGACAAAAAAATTGAACCAATTTTGAAAAAAAATGCAAAATATTGCACAGTAATTGTTCAAAAAAAGACGAAATTAGTTTATAAAAAAATTGGATTAATTAAATAGATTATTTTTCTAAAAATAATATTTTAATTTGCTCTAAATTTTCGTTTGAAAAAGGAATAATTCCTTGAGCATAATCGTCTTTTCCACCACCTTTACCAAAATATTTTTTACTTATTATTTTTACTAAATCGCTAGCAGCAATCATGTTTGATGAAGATTTATGTTTAATCAATATGTAAAATATTTTTTCACTAAGTAAATTTAAAATTAAAAAGTAGCAATGTTGGTATTTAGTAATTAAAGATTTTGATAATGATTGTGCAACTTCAATTGGTTGATTTTCAATAAGAAGAATGTGCTTCTTTGTGGAAGAAGAAAAATTTTTAGCAAAATTATTTAAATATTCATTAATTGTTTTCGCCATTTTTTCCTTTTTAAAATTATTTACCGCTTTTTCAATTTTTTCTTGCAAATTAATGACTAATAAAGAATTTTTTTTAAATTCGAATCATGTCTTTGCTTGCTTAAAATTAATAATTCCCATGGAAAGCGATTTATCAATAATATTTGTCGTTTTCGTACCAAGCGAATCTATTTTTTCTTTTAATTGTTGAATTATTTTATTAAATTCATTATTTTTCTGATAAAGATAATCACCAATCAATTTTGTTGTGCAAATAAATTCAATTCTTCAACAACCAGAACCTTTAGCAATTAGCTTCAAAATCCGAAATTGGCCGATTTCTCCCAATGAATTAACATGTGTGCCAGCACAAATTTCACTTGTAATTTTATCGATAATTACGACTCTTAATTTTGTTTTAACTTTTTCATAAACTTTTTCAAAATAACCAATTGCACCAAATTTAATTGCTTCGTCAAATGTCATTAATTTTGTCGTAACAACAAAATTTGATTTTATTCAATCGTTAATTTGGTTCTCAATTATTTCTAATTGCTTATTAGTTAATTTTTGCGAATAATTAAAATCAAAAGATGCTTTTGTATTTGTAATTAGTGATCCTTCTTGCTTAATATCTTGATTAACATGTAATTTCAAACTTTTTTGTAATAAGTGAATGCATGTGTGATGTGCTGAAATAATTTTTCGATTATCAACATCGACAACTGTTTCGACAATGTCACCAATTTTTATTGTTATTGGATTAACAAAATTTAGACAATGAAAATGTTGAAGATTAGGGCCTTTAATACAATTAATTAATTTATAAGGTCTATCATTAATTTTAATTGTACCTTGATCAGCATTTTGCCCCCCTGAAGCGGCATATAAACATGTCTTATCAAAAACAAATCAATATGTACCTTTTTTTTGATCAAGATTGTTAATCAAGTTAAAACTCTCATCAAAAATACCGATTATTTTTCCTTTTTGATGAAAAATTGAATATGCAAATTCTGACTCTTTTTTAAAATTAACAAGATTAGCATTTTGCTCTTGCATAGCTAAAACTATGTTTTTATTTTTAGATATCTCTCGATGTTGACGATATAAATGAACGAATGATTTTAGTCAATCATCATTAATAAAATTACCATGTTCTTTCTCTTCACTAACTAAATCGACTATTGAATCAAATGGCAAACCGTAAGTATCATATAATTCAAATGCTAATTGCCCATCAAATTTCCTATTCTTTATCGTTTGTTTAAACAAATTCAATGCTTTCGTTAAAGTTTGTCGAAATAAATTTTCTTCATTGATTAACACTTTAATAATCTGTTTTTTTGATGTAACCAACAAGAAGTGATAGTTTTTCATAACCTCAATAATAGAAATGGCAACTTTATCGATAAAATTTTTTTTAATATTCAATTTATCATGACCATGTAAAATTGCTCGGCGAATTAATTTTCTAATTACATATCCTCTTCCTTTATTATTCGGGATAGAACCATCGGCAATAGCAAAACATGCTGCCCGGATATGATCAGCAATAATTCTAAATGACCAATTAGAACGAATACCACCCGCTCATTTAAAATATTCATCAATTGGCTTATCTGATAATTCCTTTCAAAGATATTGTGGATAATATTTTGCATCATATTTATGTGTAGTGAATTTTTCGATCTCTTTGATGATTTTTTGAAAAGTGTCAATTTCAAAATTCGTTGGTACATCTTGTAAAATACATGCTAACCGTTCAAGACCAGCACCAGTATCAATATTTTTTTGTGCTAATTCATGATAATTACCTTTACCATCATTGTTATATTGACTAAAAACAATATTTCAAATTTCAACATAACGATCGTTTTCCACATCTTTTTTAAATAATTCTTCCCCTTCATTATGTGCATCATATTTGTCACCTCGATCGTAATAAATTTCTGTACATGGGCCACAAGGGCCTGAACCAACATCTCAAAAATTTCGTTTTTCATCACATTTAATAATATGATTTTTTTTAATCCCGTTTTTTAATCATAATTGGTATGTTTCCTCATCTTTTTCAAAAACGGTAATGTACAATTTATCTAAAGACAAACTAAATGTTTTTGTCAATAATTCAAATGCATAATCAATTGCTTCCTTTTTAAAATAATTACCAATCGAAAAATTTCCTAACATTTCAAAAAAAGTATGATGACGTGAAGTATGACCAACATAAAAAATATCATTCGTGCGAATTGCTTTTTGACACGAAGTAAGACGCGGATATGGAGGTTTTTCTTGTCCTGAAAAATATTTTTTTAATGTTGCAACTCCAGAATTAATCCACATTAATGATTGATCGTTAATAGGAATTAATGACTGTGAAGGAAGTTCAAGATGATCCTTGCTTTTTCAAAATTCCAATCATGTTTTTCTAATTTTATCAACAGTTCATTTAGTTTTCATAGACTTTTTCTATTACTCCACCACCGATACAAATATTTCGATCATAAATAACAGCATATTGTCCAGGTGTTACTGCCAATGTATTGGTGTATTCTAATTCCCAAAAATTATTTTTTTTTGCTTTGGTAAATGATAATACTTTATTTAATTTTTGTAAATGGCGAAATCTAACTTTCAAAAATTTACTTTTGTGCATGATTGAGTAATCATTAATAAAATTAAAATCTTTTAATAAGCATTTGTTCGATAATAAATATTTGTTTTTTAGTTTTTGTTGACATACATAAAGATAGTTGTTATTAACATCTTTTTTACAAACATAATACTTGTGTTTTTGTCCAGCAAGATGTAAGTTTTTGTTTTGTCCAATTGTATAGTACATTGTACCAATATGATCACCTAAGATTTCTTTCGAAGTTATATCAATTATTTTGCCAGGTTTACTTGGAAGATAATTTTGTAAAAAATCAAAAAAATTCCTCTTTCCGATAAAACATATTCCGGTTGAATCCTTGCGATTTCAAACTGGTAGTTTGATTTTTTTCGCCAATTTTCTTACATCTTTTTTATACATTTTGCCAAGAGGAAAAATAACATTTTTAATTTGTTGTTGACCTAAATTACATAAAAAATATGTCTGATCTTTTGTTTTGTCTTTCGCTGCTACTAAAAAATAACCATTTTTTGTTTTTTTAATTTGTGCATAGTGACCAGTAGCAATGTAAGAATTTTTAAATTTTTCGAAAGCGTATTTTTTAAAAAAACCAAATTTTATGTATTTATTACACAAAATATCAGGATTAGGAGCATATGAACGCTGATATTGCAATAAAAAATTTTTGAAAACATATTTTCAATACTCTTTGACGAAATTAATTTTTATTAATTTTGTATGAAAAAAATTTGCAATTTTTTTTGCTGATAAATAATCTAAATTGCTCTCGCAACCATCGGGAATCTTTTTATTATGTCCTCTAATATCGTTATTAGCAACTGTATCTCAATTTTGCATAAAAATTGGGATTACTTTGTAATTCATTTTTTTTAATAAATAAAAACTTACTGCTGAATCAACACCACCCGATAAACCTAAAACAACAACTTTATTTTTCAACATAAAATTATTTTAACAAAATATAAATTAATGCAAGTGTAATAAATTTGAGTTCAAACTATTGTAAAAATTTACCTAATTATCTGTTTACAATCTTTTATTGCTATAACACTTACATAAAAATAATCATAGGTTTTAATAACTAAAAATTAAAAATTTATCTAATACAAGTGAGATAGTCGTCAAATAAATGATTGATGAAATAAATAAAATTAAAAAAGAAACAAAATATTTGAACTATAAATACTTTGTTTTTATAAAGTCATCTAATGATTTGAATTTAAATCATTGTTAGTATCAAGCATGATCCCAATGATAATACTTGATGTACATCACTCATCAAAATTAACAAATTTGGAAACCAAATGAATACTTAAATGAACTTGATGGTGATAAAAAAAGGAACAAATATTATTTCAAAAAAGAAAAGAGATTATAAATTTTGAAAATAGGTCAAAGAAATGACACTTGAAGTATTGATAAATCTCTTATACATTGACTCGTATAAAGAAACAAATCTCATGTTCTAAACAAGAATATGAAAGAAAATACATTTTACAACACAACGAGAAATATAGGTGATCATTTTGATATCTACACATATGATCAAAAATATTGAAAATATGAAAAAAATGAAATAATAAAATCCTAATAAAATAAGGAATTTACCATCAATTATTTATTAAAGACATCGTTATTAATAAAGTTTTTGAAAATAATAAGACAATTGATGAATTAAATAAAAAAAATATCAACTATAGTAGAAATTGCTATATTGTCAAAGGTAAATCCTTGGACACCAGCAATATATTAGATGAAGTGTTGTAAATAAACCGTGGTAACTAAATAATATTAGTGAAACAATTACTTTTTATAGAGCAATTCATTCATTTATTTAAAAATTACTGATGTTAGATTAGATATCATCCTTTTGCATAAACAATAAAAATATCGATAAAATTATTATTGATAAGTAAAAGAATTTGCGCCAATAGCTCAGCTGGATAGAGCACATGCCTTCTAAGTATGCGGTGAGGGGTTCGAATCCCTTTTGGCGCGCCAAATAAAAGAGTTTAAATAATTCACTTTTGTAATTATTTAAACTTATTTTTAGAATATATGCTTAAACTTAATATAATTTTCTTAGAAACTAAATTCTTTAATTTAGACTCTATGTCAAATGATGATTTGACATTTAAACCGAGGAGTAGTAAATGAGTAAATACGAAATAATGATTTTAATTAACGGTACTTTGTCCGAAAAAGATGCCAATCTTATTAATTTAGATTTACAAAAAAAATTAAAAACGACAAAAAATTTTAGTGAAAAAAAGATGGGTTTACTTAAAACGGCTTATCCGATTAAAAAGATAAATACTGCTTATTACTATGTTTATAACTTTGAAACTGATGATTCTAATCTTCTTCATGAATTTTCTCATTCCATATTATTAAATAAAAATGTCTTGCGCCACCTAATTACTAACATAACAAAAAACTATGGTTATTTAGCAAGTATTAATCCGAAGAAAATTGAAAAAGCAAAAATTAAACAAGCAAAATTTCGTGAAAAGCAAAAAAAACTTGAAATGATGGCTGCAAATAAAAAGACGGAAAATCAACAAAATAATGATGTAGGAGGGGAAAAATAAAGTGAACAAAGTTTTTCTTGTCGGTAATATTACAGCCGATCCTATCTTGAAACAAACAGCATATGGGAAAAGTATGGTATCTTTTTCTCTTGCCATCAATGAGTACTACCAAGGAAAAGTAAAAAAAACAATTTTTCTTAATTGCAAAGCTTGGGACCAAAGGGCAGATTACATCGGTAAATTCTTAAAAAAAGGTGCACCAGTTGTAATTGAAGGTAAAATTGATCGGAGAAATTTTATTAATAAAGAAGGAAATAATGTTTATGTTACTGAAATTATTGTCGAAAATATTAAATCTTTTGGTTATAAGAAACCAGGAAATAATAGTGAAAAGTTAGTTTCTGTCGAAGAAAAATTTGACCACAATGCAATTGATCAACAAATTGATTTTAATAAACCTAATGAACATGAAAAAAATAGTACTACTAATGATACAACAAAATCAGATGGTTTAGAATGATTAGATAACAATATTAGCAATGATGGTGAGGAAAACAAATAATGAAAAAAACAAATTTTGTAAAAAAGAAAAAAAATATTTTTAAAAAAAAGCATTGTTTACTTTGTGCGAAAGGTATGTATTACATCGATTATAAAAATACTGAATTGTTAAAATCATATATTAACTTTAGTGGAAAAATTATTCCTCGTCGTGTTACAGGATTATGTCAAAAACATCAGCGAATGATTACTAATTGTATAAAGAGGGCAAGAATTGTCGCATTATTGCCTTTTATTAAAAAGGATTAAAAATGAAGATTATTTTACTATCGCCAGTAAAAAATTATGGTAAAAAAAATGAAATTGTCAATGTTAAAAACGGTTATGGTCGTTATTTAATCTTAACAAATAAAGCTGTTCCTGTTACCGAAACTTCTTTGGCAATTTTAGCAAAACAAAAAGAAAAAGAAAATCACAAAAATGAACAACAACACCTAATAAATTCTGCTTTAATTGAAAAGATTACGAATATTACTTTAAATTTTACTTTGAAAGCAAATGACGATAAAACTTTTGGAGCAATTACAAATAAAAAAATTATTGATAAATTAAAAAAAGAATACAACATTACAATTGATAAAACAATGTTCGAACAAAATGCTAATAATTATAAGATTGGTAAACATGTTATTAAATTGAATCTTGGAAATAATGAGTTTGTCAATTTAAATGTTTTAATTACAAAAGCAACAAACAATAATGAATAATGAAAAAATTTTTCGCAATTACATTGAAAAAATCGAAGAAGATGTTATCACGACCATTTTAAATCTTCCCCAAAAAATGGCTGAAGCAATTTTAACACTTGATGCAAAGGATTTTTATAGTGATAAGTGTCGTGCAATTTATTCAGCATTATGTGAATTTAATCAAAATAATTCAACACAAGTTAATAAAAATATTTTGCTCGATTTTTTCGCAACAAACGAAAAATACCAATTTGAAAATTGACAAATATACATCGAGACTTTAATAACAAATTTTTATAACGAAGATGATTTTACAAGTAATATTGAAATTATTTATAATGCATCAACGAAACGACAATTAGATGAATTCGCTAGTCAAATCATCGCAACAAAAATTGATTGAACAAAATCAACGGAACAAATTGCTGATTTACAACGTAATTTTCTCGATATTATCGAACGCAAAAAAAATTCACAACTTGAACCAGTTGATAAGGCTATTATAAAATGCTACAAAAGTCTAGAAGCTAACTTTAAGGATAAAGGAAAAATTACAGGTACACCTATTGGATTCGAAGAAATTGATAATATAACCAATGGTTTTCAAAAAGGTGATTTAATCATTTTGGCAGCACGTCCAGGTATGGGTAAAACCGCAATTGCTTTAAATTTTATTTACAATGCGGCAAAAAGTCTAACAAAAAATAAACAGAGTAAAAAGAAAAAAATCGTTTTATTTTCGTTAGAAATGGGAAAAGAGCAAATTTGTCGACGCTTGATTAGTTTGTGTGCAAAAGCTGAAAGTATTGATAGTAATAAACTTAGAAATTGTAATTTTTCGGATAGCGAATGGGATATGGTCACTGCCGCATGCGATGAAATTTCTACTTTACCAATTTTGATTGATGATAGTGCTAATCTTTCGATTATCGATATCCAATCGAAATTAAAACAATTATCTAATGAATATGAAATCAAACTTGTTGTTGTTGATTATTTGCAACTTATTCGTGGACAAAAAATAAGAGGTAATGTCCAATATACTCGTCAGCAAGAAGTTGCTTTTATTAGTAAAACATTAAAATCTATTGCTCGCTTAATTAATACACCAATTATTGCTCTTGCTCAAATGTCACGTGATATTGAAAAACGATCAACCGGTCCAGTTTTAGCCGATTTGCGAGAGTCAGGAGCAATTGAACAAGATGCCGATATCGTTTCTTTTCTCTATCATCCAGAACCCGATAGTTTAAATAAAAATGATGAAATTAGTGGGCAAGAAATAAAGAATTCAATGACTAACCAACAAAATGAAATTGATATTCAATTTATCATTGCAAAGCATCGTAATGGTGCAACAGCTAAAATTGATCTAACATTACTTAAAAAAATTGGTCTATTTATCCCACGAGAAAAGCAATAATGAAGTTACAAAAAAAATCTTTATTTTTATTGAGTTTAGTGCTACCAATAGCACTAACCCCTAGTATTTTTAGTCTAACAAGTTGTACAAAAAGTTGGGCAAATACCACCCCCTTACTTGTTGGTAGTGCTTTTCTTGGTGATAAAACTGATCCTTACTATTATTTCCGTAAGCAAAAATTGTATTACACCAATGATGGTAAGGATATGTTTCATGAAAACTATCTATCGAGTCTCTATATCCATACAGAAAAAAAAATAAGTTCATACACTTTACCAACTTCACAAAATGATGACAAACAGATTGCATGGAATACTTTTGATAAATCTCTATCTATTTTTAAGGAAATAAATGAATTAGAAATTAAAGATAAAGAAACAACAATTCTTGTTAATACAAATATTGTTAGTGAAATTGCAAACCAGACAAAAATACTAATTGATAGTGGCCTTTCGTATCAAGGTAGTATGATTAATGATTGGAAAAAAACAAATGATGCTTGGGGTGGTCAATTAGAATTTACAAATTCAAATAAGCAAAATGCGATTGATTTGGCAAAAAAAAACTATTACGAATTAGTTATGGCTAATTCTAATTGTCATTCCATTGGTAAATCAAATGCTTTTTTAAAAACAACACAAATGAATTTTAATTTTGCAAAAGATTTTTTCCCTTTCCCAACATATGATTTCTTTGATAAAAAAAATAAAGGATTTTCCCCAATGTTTAAAAAAATATTAGAAGGAAAAGATATGCAAAACAAATTATTAACAGATAAGGGGTACGACTGTCATTGAACCGAAAAGGTAACCCCACAATTGAATAAACAAGATAATAACGAAAAGAAAACAATTTTTATTTACGATTGTGTCCCAATTTTAATTGAACCACAATCATTAATTAAATCTTATATAGATCCAATGCAAGATAGTGACGATTTCTCTTTTTCCTACTATCAAAATGATATAGAAAAAATTAATGGTGCGATTGGGGATGCATGAAAAAATGTAATGAAAGAAAAAGTTAATAAAAATATTTATACCAAGAGCAAAGAATATTTACCAACATATAAAAGTTTTGAATTAAAAATGGATGAAAAGAAAAAACCATTGAAAATTTCTCGTATTTTCAAAGACACACGTTTACCCAATGAAATCGATGGTAATACTTTTGTTGGTTTATTTAAGTACAAAATTGTTGAATACTTTGACGAACCAAAAAAAAATGTTGTTTCTTTGTCTTTGCAAACAATTTTTCCCTCTTATTTTTTAAAAATATGCAACGATGATGATTTGTTTATCAAAGCTTCCGAAAAACATAGTGAATCTGGTTATATTATTAATCTTGATAAGATTTTAAAAATGAAAGAAAAGTTGTTAAATATTTATAGTAATAAATCACCAATTGATGATAAAAAATATTTACAATTTTTAAATTATTTATTTAGTGATAATAATAAAATTTACTGCGATAAAATTATCATTGGTCACTTTAAAATTAATAATGAAAACTAATTGAAAAAGTTTTATTTTACAAGAAGCAAAACAACCATATTTTCAAAAGATGTGATCGTTTTTAAAGGATGAATACAAAAGCAAAAATATTTTTCCTCCAAGAAATAAAATTTTCGCTTGTTTTCAATATTTTGATTTTGAGGCAACAAAAGTAGTAATTGTTGGTCAAGATCCTTACTATACAAAGGGTTATGCCAATGGTTTGGCCTTTGCTGTTAATCATAATTGTGCCATACCAAAGAGTTTAATTAATATTTTTAAAGAAATTAAAAATGAGTATGGAGAGGTTGTTGCCGATCAAACATTGATTGATTGAGCAAAACAAGGTGTGTTACTATTAAACCGTACATTAACCGTTGAAGAAAATAAACCAAATAGTCATAAAACTATCGGTTGGAATATTTTTACAAATAATTTAATTAAATTTATTAATGAAAATACTAAAAATATTGTTTTTGTTCTATGAGGAAATAATGCGAAACAGTTAAAATCATTAATTGATCAAAATAAACATAAAATTATTACTTGTGCACATCCTTCCCCATTAAGTGCTAACTATGGCTTTTTAGGTAGTAATTGTTTTAGAAAGGTAAATATATATTTACATGATAAAAAAATAATTTGATAATTATAATTAACATTGATTGCTTCTAACAAATGATAAATAATGATCAAAAACCGAAAAAATTAAGTCGATGAAAGCGATTTTTTTGATCGTGAGATAAATTAGTAAATTATTTTGAAGATTTTTATAAAATTAACGAATTTCAACGGCAAAAAATTGAGGAAGGTTTAGTAAGTGATCTTAAATTAAAACTTGTAGATCATTTTGAAAAACAAATTAAAAAGTTACAAAAAACAGATAATGACTTTTTTGAATTAAAAAACAAGAACGACGAATTAAAATTAGAAATTAAAGAATTAAAGAAAAAAGAAAATAATTTTATTATTGACGAACAACGTACTAATGAATTAAAAAAACAAATTGAAAATTTGACGAAAACAAATAACGAATATTACAGTTGAAAAGCACAAATAAACAAAAATATCATTTACAATACCGAAATTATGAATAAAATTGAAAATATATTTTTACGCTCACCTAAACAAATCGGAAATTTTGGTGAAAAAGGAATCGAACAAATTTTTGAACAATGTGGCATTGAAAAAAAATTCTGAACAAAAAATTTAACTATTGATAATAATGTCGTTGAGTTTGCTTTTCGTTTGAATGATAATGAAGAAAAATGGATTCCAATTGATGTAAAGACATTTCCGTCTTTTAAACCCAATGAAAATAATGAAATAAATTTTGATGATTTAATTGTAACTATTGAATTAGAAGCAAAAAAAATTAAAAAATATTTGAATTGTGAAAATACAGAGCGAATTGGAATAATGATAATTCCCGATGATGGATTGTATTTGGAAATTAGTCGACGATACGTAAAAAAAATAAAAGAAATTTTTACAAATTATGGTGTAGTTGTTGCTTCGACAAGCATATTCTTACAATGATGTTACATTTTATGGTTTTCATTTGCTCTTTCTAAAAAATTTCATAATGATCAAAAATTTCATGAAGATGTAAATAACTTAATGCTCTCGATCAAATCATTTATCAATGACATTATTGATATTCGAAAAATTTTTGACGATTTGCAAAGAAAATTTCATCTTGTTCAGGATCGCCACTATACAAAAACAAAAAAACAATATGAGGAATTGCTCAATAAATTACAACTAAAAGAGGATGAAAAATATGATCTTAAAAGTGATATTGTAAAAAAATAAAAAATGTAAATGGATAATATATTTTCTTTTATTGAAAAAAATAATAGCATCTCTAAATCTAGCAAATATAATTTTAAACAACTGATATTTAACTCATGTGATGTATTTTTACGAGAATTTTTACTTGATAATTGGAGCAAATTAGAAATACATTTTAAGCATTCTTTATCGGATAATGAACTTAACAAGATGTATGATTATTTTTTTCTTTCCGAATGTGAAAGAATGAAGATTTACATTCATGACATTAAAACAGAAGAAAATAGAAAAAAATTTGCAAATATTGTGCAAAATATTCAAAAATACTTAAAAAAATATAACATTCATAAAATCAATGAATTTGTTCTAAATAATTTTGATTGTTTAAAAGAAGAAATGAAAAACAATTGATTAAAAAAGATGATTTTTTGGTCTTTCTGAGGCACAAAACAATTCGATACTTTCTTTGAAAAAATTAAAAATGATAATTATTATCAGTGATTTATAATTAATAACTTTTCACGAATCAAGAATGATTTTATAAACAATTCGAACTGATGTGAGTATTTTTTTAATTTTGAGCGATTACAGAAATATTTAAATAATGGTATGATAATAAACGATTGATTTTTAAATTTTGTTGTAAACTTTAAAGATCATAATAGCATAATTATTAAAGAACAATATAAACATTTTGAAAATTTTTTGAGAGAAAAATTGGACTTTTATCATTCAAAAATTAAAAATATCGACGATACTTCTTCTTGATTGGAAAATAAAATAATATTAAGTAATATACTTAATTATTTTAGAAAAACTAAAAAAGAATATAAACTATGTAAACAAATTGAAAATGATATAGACGAATATCAAGATAAATATCTTGAAAAATATGGAACAAAGGTTTCCTTTAATTTATCACAACAAAATCAAAAAATGATATGTGATGCGTATAGCAATATTGAGCAAGATTGATATGTCAAAATTCTTAGTTTAACCCATCATAAAAAAAATGACAAAAAATTTATTTCATTTTTTGAGGAAATCGGTGGTGATGAAAAAAATATAATAGACATGATTTGTGACGATGAGGAATATTTTTTTTCTTCAAAAATGGATCATCTAAATATTCATATTAAATATTGTGTATGAATTTTAAGGGAATTTTATCTATCTACGAAAAAAAATGATATATTTTTTAGAATGTTAACGGATTTATTAAAAGAATGTATTAAATTGATTAAAGATAGTTTTAATCAATTTTCTTACAATGATGAAATCAAAATGTTGCTATTAAAAGATTGGATTTCTAAAGATATGTCAAACATAATAGACAATAAACAATATCTTAATCAAAAGTTAAACTTTTCTTCATCGATATCTATAGTTTTATTGATAGAAAAATTTTTAGAAATACTTTATCTTTGTAAATATCCGAAGGATAAATCTCTTCCTAGATGGTATTTGACGTTGAGTCTTCTTCTGGCAAAAGAATCACCAATAGAAGAAATTTTTGGAAAAAATACAATTAAAATAATTAAATATATCGTATCGGATAGTAGGGGTTTAAATATTAGAAAAAATTAATGCATTTTGACCTTAATTTCAAAATTCAAGAAACAATAAATTTTGATAACACAATGCTATTACTATACGTATTATTATTAATATTAAATTCATGAATACTTTTTATGAAAGCGAAATAAGCAATTGCGTAAAAATCTTGATTTTGCGAATTATCACCAAATACAAATGATTAAATTTCGAAAAATTTTACTAATGATTACATAAAAGAATTTATTCTATTTTTGATATTAGCGCAAAAGTAAAAAGAAATTGATTTAATACCTTCCTATTACTATTGTATTTTTTTTAATTTTAAATAAAATCTTTCTTCCCATCAAGAGCAAAAATTCTTTAAATTCGATTGGTTTATTCTAAATTATTATTCTTAAAACAAAATGATAATAAATTATTCACCTTATATATGCGCTTATTTTACTAAAAGAATTTTTACTTTTAGCTAGTAATTAAATTTGTTATTTTAAATATTTCATTCTCTAAAAGATGATGCTTTATTTACTCAACAATTAACAAACAATAAAAATTTATTACATTTATTTCTAATGTATGTGTTTTGATATTATTGCTTTTAGTATTTTTTCTATTAAGATTTTGTTGCAAATTAATAAATTAATTCCTTAATGAAAAAGAAACTATTAATATTCCCTAAAGGAAAAATCTATTATCTTTCCTTGTTGCAATATAAATTATCAATTTTATGCTTAAGGGCATCATGACGAAGTAATAATCGTTAATTCTCAATACATTCTTTAATAAAAATATTTTAAATATTTAACTAATTGTTTCGTTTGTTGATACATCTAATAAAAAATCACAATCGACATTTGATAACATGCATCAAATAAAAGAATATTTTCAAAATGTTAGGTCTTCTATAGAGAACTAACTAATAATCTATGACTTAATTATCAAATATTTTTATTAAACGCATAAATTAAATTAATAGAAAACAATATCGTTATTTAATTACTAATGAAGTATTGTCCTAAAACAAATGAACATTATTACCGAAAGAAAATAATGAACAAATTCATGATCAAAATACTAAAAGAGTCGGATTTAAAATATCTTTCTCATCAAAATATATTTTTTGCTATTTTTATAATCTTTTTTTTCACTTCTTTTAGCATTTTTTTGTTGAGATATTATCATTCTCTATCAACTATTATTATTTCACCACAAAATAACAAATCATGAAATAAATTAGTTCTTTTTTGTTTTGCTCAAAAAGTTTATCTTAGATAATGAATAGAACTATATTCGCCTCGAAAATCAATTACTTCATTAGTTTTACCAAATATTTCAAAATTGTGCATCGCTATTAAATGTCCACAAGTGAGTTCATCTATTTTTTCGGCAATAGTGTTAACATTTTGTTATCGAAAATTTGTTGAATTTATTTTTGTTACACAATTTAATTTGATTTGCTAATATGCAAAATGCAATGTTAAATTGTTTTGTACACACTTTTGATAACATTTCACCCAAGATTTTTATCATGTCAGTGTTGGAAGTATGCTAAATTATTTCGCAACAATCGGTGATACTATATTTTTTTCATTCGCAAGAACAATATTGTCGATAAATCTTCGTTTTGTATCAATGCTAATTACTGTTGATGAATAAAATATTGCGATTATTTCGTTGACTTTAACATAATCACCAATTTTCTTCATTAAATATATTCCTGCTTGAAAATCAATTTTATCTGCTTTTTTTATTCGCCCCGCGCCTAAATCTTTACATATATTACCAATTTGAGCTGTTGATTTTCATTTTAGATAACCAGATTTATTTGCTTTAATTAAAAGTCTATGCTTAGGATTAAAAGGTAAATCACTTTTTGTTAAATCAATTCCTTTTTGTTTTTTAATTCATAAATAAAACTTATTCAACGCTTTTTTTGACCTAATAACAAAATCAATTTTTTTTTTCGCTTGCAAAAAAGATATATTTTTTGTCTCCACTAAAATTTTTATTGCAAATTCATAAATTAATTTTTTAAGATCTGGATAATTGGCAACATTACCTGAAAGAAAATCGATTGCTTCCTTTATTTCAATAAGATTACCAATTGCTTTGCCCAACGGTTGTTGCATTGACGAAATAATAATTGTCAATTTCCTTTCCATTTTTTTAGCGATATATTTTAAATATTTGACTAATTGCTTCGCTTGCTGATATGTTTGACAAAAAGCCCCTGAACCATATTTAACATCTAAAAAAACATGGGTACCTATAATCGCAAATTTTTTGGCTAAAATTGAACTAGCAATTAAACCATAATTATCAACTGTTCCTGTTAAGTCACGTAAATTGTATAAAATTTTATCAGCAGGTGCTATGTCTTTTGTTTGACTAGCAACAAAAAGATTATTTTCTTTTAATAATTTAATCATTTGTTTTTGTGACAATTCTGTTTGGCAACCAATAGATTCTAATTTATCAATTGTTCCCCCGGTAAAACCAAGTCCTTTACCTGATAATTTTGCAACCGATATACCTAATGATGCAATAATTGGTGCCAAAATTAATGTTACTTTGTCGCCAACACCACCAGTTGAATGCTTATCAATGATAGGATATTTAGTCTTTAATTTTGTTAAGTCAATTTTTTTACTATATTTTCACATTGCTAATGTTAAAAAATAGGCTTCATCCAAACTACAATTATTAATATAAAGTGCCATTAATCAAGAAGTAATCAAATAATCAGGAATTTTTCCATAAACAATGTTTTTGATCACATAATCAATTTCTTGCCTATTTAATCTATTTTTTTTTGCTTTTTTTTGAATAATATTGACAAAATTCATTATCTATTTATTATAAATTTATCCTAATATTAAAATTGAAAAGGTTGTGTCTAAATGGTTATTTACTTGAATATTGTTAATCTTTTACAGCATTAATCAAATAATGTTAAATTTATTAATCCTAACTTTATAATTGTTCATAAAACAACTAATGTTATTGAACAATTCAAAGTCATTGATTAAAGTATGAAATAGCAAATAATCGTTATTTAATCACATTCATTAAGCAATGTTATTCAAAATTAATCCATCCCTACTATTACTATTCGAATTGTTAGATTAATATTATTCAAATATATGTGAAACGATAATTATTGTTCAATAATATTATTAATTATTTTGAATTAAAAGTTTAATTCAATTCAATGTCCTATCAAAGAAACTTTACATTACAAATAATATCAATTTAAATAAAGATAGTAAATTTGATATCGATAGTAATAGGATTATAATTATTAGATTAAAAATTACAATAATGAAAAAAATAAAGTCTAAAATATTTAAAATTTTGTTAGTTACAACTTTTGTTTTGCCAACTATTTTTACTCAAAATGCATGTAGTAAGAAGAAAGATGTTGAAAAATACGAGAACGAAATTAATAAACTAAAAGAAGAAATTAAGATTTTAGAAAAATTTAAGTCTGATCTTTCTCATGAATTTGAACCGTTTAAAAATCTAATGCACAAATATGGTGTTAATAATTATAGCGATCTAATGAAAGAATTAACTTGTCTTAATGATCCTAATTTGCAAGAACAAGTTTTATCATTGGCAGATTGCTTACTAAGAACAAAAACAATAACATTTCTAAAATTGCAAGAAAAAATAAATGATGAATAATGATGAAATGAAAATGTAGAAATTTTAAAGACATTAGTGATTCCCTTTAATTTAAAATTAGTAAATGATCTAAAAAGTCATTTTACCATCAATAAAGAGATTATAACTTTTGCTGAAAATATCTAAAGCAACCGATAGTGATTTCATTAAACATCTAGAAGATGAAATAGATAAACTTAAAATTGATATAGAACACAATAACCAAGAATTGATTCCTTTTTATCTTGAACACTTAGGAGATGATAGTTATACTAATTGGGAAGGATTTAATTAAGCAATTTGATGATCTTGAATGAAAAGAAAAAAAATAGAGCAATTATTGAAAAATTAGCTTTTGCCCTAAATTGTAGTTTTGATGAAGTAAACAAACAGAAAATTGAGCAATTAGATGAAGACATAAAGAATAATGCCAAAGAATTATTAGTTAAAAAGAACGAAAAATAGGATGAATGAAAAAACAAATTAGAACAATTTGAACAAGATAGAAAAGAATTGATTCCGTTTTATCTTAGCCAATTGTGGGATGAAAGTTATACTGGTTGAGAGAATTTTATTAAGCAATTTGATGATCTTGAATGAAAAGAAAAAAATAAAGCAATTATTGAAAATTTAGATTTTTCTCTAGATTGTAGTTTTGATGAAGTAAACAAACAAAAAATTGAGCAATTAGACAAAGATATAAAAGATAAAGTCCAAGGGTTATTGAATAAAAGAAAAGAAGCATGAGATAATTGAAAAGATAAAATCAAAGAAAGATCATTAAAATGGTATGAAATCAATCAATATAAAGATGGACCAATTGCTATTTGTCTTGGCCAATTGGGTGGTAAAAATTATATTGGTTGGGATAATTTTATTACACAATTTGATAATGTTGAATGAAAAGAAAAAAACAAAAAAATTATTGAAAAATTAGCTAAAATTTTGGGTTGTGATTATAGTGCAATAAATCACCAAAAAATTGCTGATTTAGATCAAATAACAGTGGATATGGTTAAGAAATTATTGATAAAAAACGAGCAAATAAATTAAAGAAAAAATGAGAAAAAATGAAAAACAATTCGAACAAAGTAAAAAGGAATTAATTGCTATTTATCTTGTTCAATTATGGGATGAAAATTACTCTCTTTAAAGTATGTTTATTACAAAATTTGATGATCAAGAATGAAAGCGAAAAAAATGAATTAATTATCACAAAATTAGCTAGTGTTTTAAATTGTTCAAATGAAGAAATAAATAGTAAAAAAAATTGATGATTTAGATGAAGAAATAAAAAATGAGTTTGAGTCACTCATTAAAACAAATGATCTTAATAATCTATTAAGAATGAATAGTATAAAAAACGAAAATTTAAAACAAAATTTTAATAAAATGAATGATCTTCTTAAACGAATAAATGTAATGTATAAACTTTGTTATATTTCGTTAGGAATTTATACTTCACTTGCAGATGAAAAAATCGAACAAAAAACAACAATTACGGAAATATTGGAAAAATTTAATAAATTACATGAAACCAATAAAACTAAGGTTGATCAAACACTTATTAAACAAGAAAAAATGATGAGATTACTCTATAATTTGATGCAAAAACTTAACACGCAAAATGTTGGTACGCTAATTGAAAAATTAATAATTGACTCGAATTGCTAAAATTTATTATTTATGATAATGAAAGTAAAAAATTTGATGAATTAATCAATATATTTGAAAATTATGAAGAATCATGAAGTGAAAATGTAGAAAAAGATATGTTTAATGAATTATCTATAAATAATGATTGATATTCTAATCCTAGTTAATAAGCAAATAGATGGTTATCAATATGACAACGATGAATATACGAACAAATTAAAAAATTGAGTGTTTTTTAGAAAATGATGATTAGTTTTAAAAATTAACAATGTCATCAGTTTATTCGTTAATTATTGCTTCTAAAGCCAATTTAATCATTTGATTAAATTTATTAACTCTTTGTTTAGCGGACATTGATATTTTGGTAATAAGATTATCACTAATTGTCAATAAGCAAGCTGCCTTTTTATTAAATTTTTTTGCTAAAGCAAATAATGCATAAGCTTCCATTTCACAAACATTTACATTACCCATTAATTTTCTTGCATCATCAATTGAATAATCTTTGTAAAAACAATCTTCTGACGAAACATTTTCTTGTAAAATCTCAATTTTCATTCTTTTTGCCGTTTTTAAAATATTATCATTGCATTTTTTTGATGGATAAAAGACGTTTTTTTCATCTTCGCTTACTTTTCATCATTTATTAACATTGGAATCGTTTCATGCTTTTTTAACAAGTACAACATTACCAATTTTTAAATTTTTCTGATATGATCCAGCTGAACCAATACGATAAATTACCCTAACATCATAGAAATGAAAAAGTTCATAAGCATAAATTCCAATTGAAGGGATACCTATACCATGAGCAATAACAGTAATTTTTTTTTGTTTATAAAAACCGGTATAACCTAAAATACCACGAATTGAGGTAACAAGTTTATAGTTATAAAGATATTTTTTAGCAATGTATTTTGCCCGTTGAGGATCACCCGGCATTAAGACATACTTAGCAATTTCATTTTTTTTTGCACCAATATGGGGTGTAGGAGTT
Source organism: bacterium (assembly GCA_017445805.1). Lineage (GTDB taxonomy): Bacteria > Bacillota_I > Bacilli_A > Mycoplasmatales > Mycoplasmoidaceae > Hennigella. The sequence goes on along the minus strand of JAFSSC010000002.1, from coordinate 6,028 downwards.
AGATTAACCATTCTTATTTTTTAATTCTTTTTTTTGGGTAATAACATTCTTAACTTTTTTGAAATAATTTTTATGTTCAAATGATCGCAATCATAGAATAATTGTCCATCCGCTTGCACATCGTTTTTTGCAAAAATAACATCCGCTTCTTTGCTATCAATAGCTTGATAACATTTCTCTAACCATATTTTATTTTTCTTTAATCGCATTAATATTTTTAATGTTGCCAAACGATTAAATTTATGAATAATCGAAGTTTTAATGATACCATCATCAGCTTCGGCACCTGGAGCAATCAACATCCCACAACCAAAATATGGTCCATTACAAAAAGTAATCGAAGGAGATAATATTTCAACAAATGGTTTTTTATCAAAGGAAATCCGATAATTAAAATTTTTATAGAATATACATTTACAAAATGTTGCAATCAAATATTTTAATCTTGGTTTGAAATGTTTTATTTTTTCCATAAATTTAATAACACTAGCACTCATTCCTAAATTAACTGAATTAATGACACGCAATGAGTCGTTAATGAGTAAATAGTCAATTTTTTTTGCTTCATATTGCGTAATGATTTGATCAAACATCACAATTGGTTTTGCATTTAAATCTATTCCCCAATACCTCGCAAAATCGTTACCGCTACCTAATGGTAAAATTGCTATTATTGTTTTTTCAAAATCAACAATACCATTCAAAACTTCATGTAATGTTCCATCACCACCAAAACTAATAATTTTAATTTCTGTTGCAACATTAGTAGTTAATTCTCTCGTAATTTCTGTTGCATGTTTTTTATACTTAGTTTCATGAACAATAATTTTTATCCCTTTCTTAATAGCATGATCAATTAGTTCGTCAACGACATGATAAGAATGTGATTTAGAACGACACACAGGGTTGTAAATTAAATGATAAATCATATTAAACAATTAAAGAATAGAACCTACTCATATTGTAGCATAGTTAATATAATTAAGTAATTTAATTATCGATTATTCTTTAATAAATGAAAATAACAAAAGCAATTATTCCAGCGGCAGGATTGGGGACAAGGTTATTACCAGCAACAAAAGCCATCCCCAAAGAAATGCTACCAATCATCAATGTACCAGCCATTCAATTAATTGTTGAAGAAGCTGTCAAAAGTGGAATAAAAGATATTTTAATTGTTGTTAGTCAAACCAAAAACCCTATTATTGACCATTTTGATTACAACTATGAATTACAACAACGTTTAATTAAAAAAAATAAAAAAGAATTAGCAATGATGATTAAAAAGATTGGTGATATTGCCAATATTCAATTTATTCGTCAAAAAGAACCTTTAGGGTTAGGACATGCAATAAAATGTGGAAAAATTTTTTGTGGTAATGATCCCTTCGCAGTAATTTTAGGTGATGATGTTGTAAAAAATTTACCAAACGAAAAACCTGCTCTAAGACAATGCATTGAAACTTTTTTAAAAACGAATTCATGTGTTGTCGGAATACAAAAAATAAAGAAAGAATTGGTCAACAAATATGGGATTGTTATTCCTAAAGATAAGAAAAAAGAAGTCGAAAAAATCTTTACTTTAAAAGGTTTGATTGAAAAACCATCTATTACGAAAACAATAAGTAATTATGCCATCTTAGGAAGATATGTTTTGACAAATGATATTTTTGAAGCTTTAGAAAAAACAAAAGTTGACCAATCTGGTGAAATTCAATTAACTAATGCTTTAAAAATATTGATTAAAAAAGGGAAGAAAGTAAGCGCTTGTCAATTTACTGGAAAGCGTTATGACCTTGGAAGCAAAATTGGTTTTGTTTCAGCAACAATTGATTATGCTTTAGAAGATCCAGAAATTAAAAATGATATTATTAAATTAATTAAAGATAAAGTTGATAAATAATGAATATCTTAGTCATTGGTGGAGCTGGATATATTGGTTCAGTAACAACCGAACTTTTAATTAAAAAAAAATATCGTGTTATTGTTTTAGATGATTTATCAACTGGTTGTGATTTTCTTGTTCATCCTAAATCTATTTTTTGCCGTGGTTCAGTACTTGATAGAAAAATCTTAGAAAAAATTTTCACAAAATATAAAATTGATCTTGTCTATCATTATGCAGCAAAAACAATTGTTGCGGAATCAATGAAAAAACCTATTATGTATTTTTCCACAAACATTAATGGTTTAACAAATGTTTTAGAAGTAATGATAGAACACAATGTAAAAAAAATAATTTTTGCTTCCTCTGCTGCTGTCTATGGAAAAAGTAAATCTTTTCCTATTACTGAAGAAACAAGAAAAGAGCCATGTAATCCTTATGGAGCATCAAAACTTTGCTGTGAACAATTGATCATTAATGCAGCAATTGCACATAAAATTAATTATGTCATCTTTCGTTTTTTTAATGTTGCTGGTAGTTCCATTACTGGCAAATATGGAATGGCAAAGAAAAATCCCACACTATTAATTCCTGCTTTGAATGATTGTTTAATTAACAAAAAAAAAATTACCATTTATGGTAATAACTACAAAACAAAAGATGGAACATGTTTACGCGACTACATTCATGTTCATGATCTTGCTCAAGCCACAATATGTGGGATAAATTTCTTAAAAAAAAATAAATCAGCAATTTTTAACTTAGGGACGAACAAAGGATATACCGTTTTAGATGTTGTGAAAATGGCAAAAAAAAATATTGATCCAACATTGAAATTTTTCTTTGCAAAAAAACGAGATGGTGATCCTGATAAACTTTTGACCAATGCAAAAAAAGCTCAAAAACTGCTAAAATGAAAGGCAAAATACGATTTAAAAAAAATGATTATTTCCGATTATAAATTCCGTAAAAAATATGGTAAATTCTTTAAATAAAAAAAAGCAAAAATTGTGAACGATCATTATTAATTGCTATAACTCGACAAAAACTATTTGTCATACTTTAAATTCTTTAAATCTAGAAAACGATGATATTGCTGTTTTTGTAATTGATGATGGTAGCACAGATCATTTAAAACAAAAAATTAACTATTTTTTAAAAAAATATCGAAAAACTCTTTTTTATTTTCATAAAAAAAATAGCAATTGGGGTGGATGTATAAATTTCATCCGTGATCAAATTACTAGTAAATACGTTAGTATTCTTGACAGTGATGATGAATATAATACTAACTCTTTTAATCAAATTATCAATATCATGAAAACAATTGCTGGTACTCCAGATTTATTATTGGTAAATTACTGTTTGAACTTCCTTGATAATGGAAAAATAGTTAAAAAAAGAATTTCAAAAACAACAGAAAAAATAAAATTTAAAATCTTTACAAAAATAAAATTATTCTCATTTATTACGATTCATGCAACGATTTTTAGAAGTGAAATTTTTAAAAAAATTAAATTATTGCCTTGCCACGTTTGTTATACTGATACACTTCTTATTTATTATGCTTTACAACGTGTAAAAGTAATTGGATATATCGATAAGAATATATATCTTTACAATTATTTTATCCGTAAAGGTAACCAATCAATAAGTATGGAAAGAAGTATAAATAATTTCAATCACTTTACACTTATTTTGGAACATTTATTAAAAAATCCATTACCACAAAATAGTGCAAAAAAGAGAATTATTGTCCAAGCAAAAATCATCAAATATTGAATTTTTTGGATTCTTGAAATTATTTCACAAAGTTATAACCTACCAAAAAATAAAAAAATTCAAATTCTTAAAAATTGCATGGAAAAAATAAATAATTTTGTTAAGAGTCATCGACATTATCGCTTTGCCTTCAAAAATTTTATTTTTAAAATCTTAAATTTCTTCCCTTCTTTTTTTATCTGTTTTGCTAAACTTATTACATGTTTTGCAAAAAGAAGTTTACTCGCAACAACAACCTATAACCCATATACAAAGAAAAAAATTAAATTAGAAATAAAGATAGCAAATAAACAATATTCTTCAATGCAAAATAAAAAAAAATATTAAATTACCGACCACGATTGCCACGTGTTTTATTGTATCCTTTTCGATAAGATTTAAATGTCATAATTGTATGTCTTTCCAATTTATTTAATGAGACATAATTACTTTTCACTAAAGGAATTATTTTAATTGTGAAGGTGTCACCATGACAGTAATCGACATAAACATCATGATTACCACGACCAGAAAAATGACTATTTATTCGATAAAAAATTTTTTTGGATTGACCAACATAATATTTATTCCTTGTTTTATTAAAAAGAAGATAAACACCATAAGAATTTCGCTCACTCCAATACGAATAATCGAAATAAAAAAATTTACTTTCTTGTTTTCGATTCAAAACATTATGTATCACAAAGAAAACATTAGGTGAAATTTCTTTTTCGTTTGTGGCCAATTGCAAAATTCGTCTTTTTATAATTATGATTTGACAAATGCGAAAAAGAAAAAATAAAAAATAAAAGACAACAAGAAAAATAATAGTAAATTTAAGTGTAAAATTCATAAAATTTTATGGAAAATTAGTTTTTAAAATTTTTTGAAATTGGAGCAAAACTCATTCGGTGAAAATTATTTATTGGTCCATACTTCTTTAATGCTTTTAAATGCAATAATGTTCCATAACCTTTATGTTTTTTAAAACCGTACAAGGGAAAAAGTTCATCGACAATATTTAAAAAATTATCGCGTGTTACTTTTGCAATAATACTTGCTGCGGCTATACTAATACTTTTAGTATCACCTTTAACAATTGGTACAATTGTTGCCGAGTCATTAGTAATTTCTTCTGCATCAACTAAGAGACAGTCGGGTTTTATTTTCAATTGTTTTACTGCTTTTTGCATGGCTAAAATCGTAGCTTTTTTTATATTAATTTGATCAATTTTTTTTGCACTACAATAGCCAATGCCATAGGCTAGTGCATTTTTTGTGATTTCAAAATATAATTGTTGCCTTTTTTTTTGCGATAAGACTTTTGAATCTTTGATTGCAGTATTTTTATAAGATCGGGGAAAAATTACACATGCAGCAACAACTGGTCCTGCCCAACAACCACGCCCTACTTCATCAATACCACCAATGACGCTAAAACCTTTTTGATAATATTTATTTTCATAGAGAAGCATTGATTTATTTTTTTTCATAATTAACTAAACAAATTTTACCATTAATCAAATCATCATAAAAAGCTTTTATTGTTCGATTACAATCAATTTTATCATTCGATAAGTAATATTTTCTTTCTTTTGCGAGGAAAATGATAAAGTCAGCAAAAGATAATCGTTCAGTAAAATGATAAAACTTTTTCAATTGTTGATAATAATTTTTAACATAAAAATCGTAGGCAAACTTAGTGACTTCATCAAGCGGCAAAAGATCGTGCTTGATGGCATTAATTAGAGCTAATTTATACAATGTTAGATGATCTTTTATCTTATTAAATAAAATACCTGGAGTATCGAGCAAAAAAAGTGAGTTATTAATTTTAATAATATTTTTTGTTTGTGTTGTCGCTGGTTGATTTTTTACATTTGTTGCCTTCTTCCCCTTTAATAAATTAATAAGACAACTCTTCCCAACATTTGGCAATCCAACAACAATTAAATAAAAAAATGGATTTTTTAATCCTTGTTTAATTAATGAATTTTTTCTTTTCTTTAAAAATTTATTAATTACATTAATTAATTTCTTTTTCGCATTTTTATTTTTACAACTTAAAAAAAATTCATTTTCTTTTAATTTAATTGTTTTTTGGTCACACAAATCAACCTTATTACAAATTTTTAAAATCGGTTTATTAAATTTAAAAATCCAATTATCACTACATAAATTAATACATCTCGCATCAACCACATGAAGAATTAAATCAGCTTTTTTTACAATAGTTGACAATTCATCAATTGTTTTTTTCATATGACCGGGAAATCATGAAAAATTCATAAAGTGATTAAAATATTATGCCTTATATCAAGCATACCATTTATTAAATTTACCACAATATTTTCAGCAAAATTTATCAGTTAAAACATATTT
>JAFSSC010000009.1 GCA_017445805.1 bacterium | reverse complement strand
TCTACGCATTCCACCGCTCCACATGGAGTTCTAAAACTTCCTATCACACTCTAGAATTGCAGTTTCCAATGCAAATTATTGTTAAGCAATAACCTTTAACATCAGACTTGCAAATCCATCTGCGCTCGCTTTACGCCCAGTAAATCCGGATAACGCTTGTAACCTATGTATTACCGCGACTGCTGGCACATAGTTAGCCGTTACTTATTCAAAAGGTTAGGTCAAACATAAGACATTCCCTTCTCATGTCATTCATCCCTAATAAAAGAATTTTACAATCAAAAGACCTTCATCATTCACGCAGGATTGCTCCATCAGGCTTTCGCCCATTGAAAAATATTCCCTACTGCTGCCTCCCGTAGGAGTATGGACCGTGTCTCAGTTCCATTGTGGCTGTTTTGCCTCTCAGCACAGCTATTCGTCATCGACTTGGTGGGCTTTTATCTCACCAACTATCTGATAAAACATACTCTCATCGTTGGGCGTTCCAAACGGAACTTTAAAAACTTATTCATGAAACAAATTTCCTATGAAGTATTAGCAATTTTTTCAAATTGTTATTCTTCACTCAACGGTAGATTAAATATGTATTACTCACCCGTTCGCCACTAGGTATTGCTACCCCGTTCGACTTGCATGTATTATGCATCCTGCTAGCGTTAATCCTGAGTCAGGATCAAGCTCTCAAAATTGACGGATTCTATTTAGTTTTCAAAGACCTTGCTGCTTTTCCAAGCAAAAACAATTATAAATAAAAAAATATTAAATTATAAAAAAATCAATATTTTTTCTTTAATTAGATTTGTTCAGTTAAATTATGCTTTTTATAGATAATATTAACTAGTTTATTTCTTCGACAATTTTCTTTTTCTTTTATTAATACTTTAACATATTCACTCGAGTAACCATAGTAGACATTATTTTTATTTTTTTGTACGATAACTTCTATTTTCTGTCCAATCAATTTCTTTTTATATGCAAGGGCACATTTTAATTTAATTTGATTAATTATTTGTCATCGCTTTGCGATAATTTCGTGTGCCAAATCTTTTTTATATTCACGATCGGTTAATGTTTTTTTTCGACGTGAATAACAAAAAACATTGATATTCGCAAATTTAATTTTTTTCAAATTAACAATAGCTTGTTTGAAATCATTTTGTGTTTCACTAGGAAAACCAACGATATAGTCGGTTGTAATTGCCACATTTTTAATCTTTTTACGCGCATAATTAACAAGAGCAAAATACTGTTCAATTGTATAAGGTCGGTTCATTGTTTTTAAAACGTGATTCGATGCTGATTGTAGGCATAAATGCAATTGTTTGCATCAACGTCTTTGGTTATCAGCGAATAAATCAATGATTTTGTAGATCATTGGGGTTGGTTCGAGCGAGGAAATACGGATGCGGAAATTACCGGGAATTTTATCAATTTTTAGCAAAAGATCATAAAAATTTAGTTGTTGGTCATTATACGAAGTAAGGTTAATTCCTGTTAAAACAATTTCTTTATATCCTAATGTGGCAAGTTGCCTAATTTCTTTAAGAACAATGTAATAATTTTTGCTTCGTGTTTTTCCTCGGACATAAGGAATGATACAATAACTACATTTTTGGTTACATCCGTCTTGAATTTTTAAAAAGGCTCGTGTATTTTCACCAAACTTACGACTAGGCAGTGATAAGCTTTCAAATTTTGTCAGTTTATTAATTGGTGAGCATTTACGAATAATTCTGTTATTTTTGAAATAGTATTGTAGAAGCGGAACGATTTTATTTTTATTGCTATTACCAAGAACAATGTGTAAATTACCTTGCTTTTTTAGACAATGGAAGTAATTTTGGCAATAGCAACCAACAACTATGACAATCTTCTTTTTTTTGCTGACTCTAGCGATTAAATTTCGCATTTTTGCATCTGTATTTTTTGTAATAGTGCACGTATTTAAGATAATAATTTTCGCATTTTTTATCGCTTTTACTTGACGATATCCGTTTGTATTTAAATCGTTAATAATGCTTTTTGATTCGCAAAAATTAACTTTACAACCTAGTGTTTTGATTCAAAATTTCATAAACAAAAACAAGACTCCAAACGGAGTCTTGTTTATTAATCATCGAAAAAACTAACTATTGTTTTTCAGCGTATGTAATTTTATAAACAAATTTACATTCTTTATCATCATCTTTGGCATCTTTTTTAGTATTTTTGAATGTAAAAGTAATTTCAGAGAAAGTTACATTTGGATCAAATTTTGCTTGTTTATCACCATCTTTTTTTACATCTGATTTATTAGGAGTAATTTCTACTTCCCAACTTACAATTTTTTTATTTTTATCATCAACTTTCTTATCACCAATTTTAACAAAGTTTTTTTCTTCTTTCTCTAATCCACTAGTTTTACCTTGATCAACACTAACTTCAAATGATTTCTTGTCAGCACTCGCATCATCTTCAAATGGAAGTTCCAATTTAATTGTAAATTTTTTACAATTTGCTTCGGATTTTTCAGGAACAAGAGCAAGTGTTGCTACACCGTTTGTATCGAAGTCACTAAATTTAACATCTTTACCATCATCAAATTTACCTTCTACTTTAGCTTTATCTTTACTCATAACTGATGATGTAATAAAGTCTTTAAAAGAATTACCTTCTTTTTTAGAACAACTTGTTAATACAACTGGAGTAACTGCAATACCGACAAAACTTGTTGCGATTAATGCACTTAATAATTTTTTTGATTTTTTTATTTCCATATTTTTTTCCTTTTCTAATTTTTTAATTTCTTAAGTATTATAGCATAAAAATAATTTGATAAAAAAAGCAATAATTATTTCAACTTAATTTTCTTTAACTTAATCATAAAAGAGGACAGTGTAGCAAACTCCTCCTATAAATCCTTGATTTAAAGTACATTAAATATTGACAATGATTACTATTACCATAAATTTTATTAAGAACTAATCAATGCATAATACGAGTAAATAACAATTACTATTACTTCTGTAGATTCAAATAATGATAAGTAATAAGTAACCAGCTTTTCTTTCGTTAAGTGGGTGAAAGTAAATAATCTCGTTTATTGAATTAAATAACATTACTTATAATTTAATGAAAGCACATTGATTATTTTTAGATATTAATATAATCAATTAACAATATAATGGCAAAACTTGAATATTGTGTGATTGGATTGAGTCGTTTTGGGACGCAAATAGCTGATCAACTTAAAAATTACGGTAAAAGTGTGATGGTTCTTGATATCAATCAAGATTTAATTAATGTTGCTACCAAAAAGTATGATGTTGCTGCTAAATGTGATTGTAGTGATTTGAAAAATCTTATTGATTTAGGAATTCAAAACATAAAAGTCGTTATTGTTGCTTGTGATAATCTTGAAAAAGAAATTATGATTTGTGCAAATTTAAAGCATTTAGAAATTCCAATGATTATTGCTCAAGCTAAAACTACTATTCATGAGCGTGTTTTAAAAACACTTGGTGTTTCGTTGGTGGTTGTTCCTGAAATTGATGCCGCGAATAAGATGGCAATTCAATGTGTTTATAATCTTGGTGCTGATGTTACATTAATTGGAACAAAAGCGAGTTTGGTTAAAACTGTTGTCTTTAATGATAAACTAAACGGCAAATCGATTATTGAATTAGATTTGCGAAGAAAATATGGTGCGATCATTATTTATATACAACGTAACGACATGACAATTTTTCCGATTACGAAAACAACAATTATTAAAACTGGTGATTTAGTTTCATTGGTTTGTTTGAATAAAGAATTAAAAAAAATTTTAACATTATTTACAAAAAGTAATTAATGCTTGTTTCTTTGTTTTTGTAATTTTATCGATTTATCATGATGAAATTAAACATGTGAAAATGTTAGTCATTGAAAAGAAATTTTAACGATTTTATTGATGGGATTTGTTTTGGTTCATTCATTCCATCTTGTCCATATTTGAATTTAAATTATTCGCATTATAGAGGGTAATTTTTTAATGTTCATTAAACAATGAGTAAAGTGATGATCTGTCATTTGCTTGCGATATAGTTTATTTATTTTAAATAGCAACAAGAGATGATTTTAAAATTTACGATAAAAACAATGGATTTTAGTTTATTGCAAAGTTTTATCATTATTATTGTTTGTGTTTAATGTATTCCTATATGATTAATCGTATTTCTAATTTTGCATTTGTATGAAAGACTTGTAATACTATCGTAGTATAAAGCATCCATAAATAGTTAGTTTAGTATAAGTTTAAAATAAATAATAAAGTGACTTATTTGATAAGTAATCTCATTAAATTCATTGATATCGAAGCATTTTGTTTAAAGATTAATTGTATATATTTCTTTAAATCGGTTCAATAAGATCTAATTTTGGATGTTTTGTAAGATAAATAAAATAGCTTTATTAAATCAATTTATTATTTTGTACATAACTTGAATATGGTATTAACAATTAAAAATATTTATAAGTTCTACTTGCTTTAGGAAAGATTGATGATATGAAAATAAGCGTATGTGTATTAAATATTTAAAATTCTACCAATTTAAAATAGCGATACTAAAATTGCAATTAACTACTAATTAATGCCTTTTAGCATCAAGTTTTATTTTTTATACACTTAGGTATAATAGCTATTAAACCTAATATTATACAATATGTTTTTTAGTTTAAAGTTTTCTAGACAAGTTTGTATGCATAAAATTAATAAAAGTAATTTTTTCTTTAGATGTCATCTTAATATGCGAATCAAAAAACAAATTTTTGAAATTTCTTTATCGATATCGATTATTTTTACGAATTTTCACTTTTTAACTACTTTATTAAGAAAATCAAATTTTTTTTACAATAAATATTTTGAACTTTCTGATAATGACGCGACGCAATCAAATATTGATAAATCAAAAACCAATTTTGCTTGATTAGAAAAATACAAAAATGACAAAAATTTTATTAATTGTGATTTTAATGCATACATAAGTGGACGTTTAATTGAAAAAGCTTTAATTGATCAATTTTTTATTTGTGCAAAAATTGCTTTCATTCGTGATTTTCAGCAATATACTTCATCTTTTTATGGTGAAAATTTAAAATTCGCATCCACAAATTATCAACTTTATAATGATCCTTATTATTACGATGACATGCATGATTCTTTTATTGAAGTTCAAGAAATTAAAACAATTAAATTTAATTTAGATTATTTCAAATTATGGACTAACGAACTTGATTTAAATACAGTTTTTGATCGGAATAAATTTGATTTTATTTCACGAACTAATTATAAAGATGATTTTCGCAACGATATTGTATCTTGCTTTTTGTCCGATGAAATCAATGGAATTTATTATGTGGATGAAGCGGACAAAAATAACAAAGACAACGAGGTTAACAAAAAAGTAAAAAGTAAAATAAAGCAACTAAAAGTGAAAATGGATTATGCTAAAAAACAACTTCGTGTTTTTCATCGTAGTCTTTTGCAACAAACATTCAGTCGCAATGATGAAATTAACGAATTAAATTTGTATTTATCGCAATTAGTAAATGATATGAAAAAACTTTTTGATTATACTGCAACCAAAAAGGAAATTCATGATAAAAGTTACCATGAAATAACGCATGAACGTTATATTGTCGAAGCTTTCAAAGTTTGGATTGATAATTATAACATTAGAGATAGTTTAGCATACGAGGATCATTATTGATTTCTTTGTAACATTGAAGCATTTTTTTCTTATTTAACTTTTCACGAAAAAAAATATGTTGATGGGGAAAATAATAATTTCAAGCAAGCAATTGCTGACTTTCTTTCGAAAATTAAATTAAATTATACAATTACTACTTTTGAAAAAGCTGTTGCCTCTTATATTCTTGCAACATGAAATAATAAAGTCATAATTTCCTCTTCGGCTTGAACATGAGAAAATTGAGACGAGTGAATTTTTCAAAATTGAGATACTATTATGAAATGGTTAACAATAGGTATTGGTACACTCGCCACATCATATTGTGCACCTTTTTTACCATTAAAATGAATGTTTGCAACCTCCAATCTTATTAAGATTTTCTCATCAAAAATAAAAAATCCATCTGATTTATCATCGTTTTTTCATTTTGGAAATAAATCATCGTTAGTTGATCTTTTTGCCAATTCGCCATCATTAGGCGATATATTTCATCCATCATCTGAAAAATCAATTATAGGAGGAATCATTGATAATGGTCTTATGAATCCGATACTCAAAGATGTTACTAACATTATCGAAGCGAAAGAATTTGGTGATGCTCTTAATAATTTTCTAAAATTTGTTAGTACAAAAAAATATCATGATGTTGCTACGATTAAGTCATTATCTTATCAGCAAATATTTGAAATGGTTGAGAATGGAATTATTGAGCATGATCAATCTTTTTTGCCGAATCAAATGGTATCCGAAGACAAAATAAATAACATAGATAAGTCTGATGTGGAGAACGAGAATAGACAAGAAGATGTGATTTTTAATAGAATTACAGATCTTTTTGAAAATCAGCATCCCTCAGTGGAAATAGTTGGGAATGAATGTCTTTTAAATTTAATTGATTTACCAAAAAAAATTGCCGAATCATATTCATCTGAAACCCAAAAAATTGCTTTAACTTCGTTGGCAGCTGCCATTTATAGTGAATTAAATAATAATGAAAATGTTGAAAACAATACGATTAGTTTTGAAACCATTAAAAAATGCTTATACGAATATATTAATGTACCAATATTTAACATTGAAAATGTTAGTATGGAAGAAATCTTACATATTTCTTGATCATACGGAATAGATAAAGGGGTTTTTGATGAAATAAAAAAATTTAATGTTTGGTTTGAATGTGGAAACAAATCGTGATCTCATTTTTACGAATGATTTAAAAATCGTTATGCAAAATCTTATATTGATGATGCTAAAACCAAAATTAATACGATTTTTAATGGGAATAATCCCATTTTCCTTTATTATTTCAATCGTAATCTTTGGATTAGTTCCGATCATATTACTAAACCAATTTATAATGTAATTAATAAGAAGTTCAAGTGTATTGGAAAAGGCTTTATCCCTTTTAATTGGATACTACCACCGGTTTTGAATGAATTGAACAAGAAACAAGGTCATTTCACAAACAATGAATTAATTAAAATAATACTTTCATGTTTTGAAATAAAAGATGTCAATTCAAAAATTATTTCCGATGAAATTAAAAAAATTTTTTATGATGTCACTTTGCAGTATTGCGTTAAAAATGACGAAATTTTGTATTTAAAAAGTTCATTACCACAATCAATTAGAGCGAAATTACAGGAAATTGATATTAACGGTGATGATCGCGAAGAATATGTCAAATCATCCACAATAATACAATCAACTATCGAAATATTAAAATCATCAAAAGATGGAAATACTATTTCACAATTACCCTCTATTTTTTTAGGAAAAATTGTTGAATTTTACTTTGAAAAATTTGTTGAACAAAATGGTCGTAAAAAACTTGATGATAAGGAATTGAAAAATACCATTTCTCAACATATTAATGAGATTTTTGGAAAGAAATCGTTGCTTTGTGTTAATGATACTACTGAAGAATTACAGTCTATTCTCATGTTTTTACCCTGAAAAATTAAAATGCGATTATCAGATATATTTATAAGCGATGTTCCCGAATTAGTTGGCTTAGATAAGATCACACAAGCAGTAATTGAAATATTGAAAATTGACAAGAATTTTTCTAATATTGTCATTGATTGAAATGATAAAAATTTAAAATCTATTATTTTAGAAATTTTGAAAGAAAAAGCTAGTGAACTTGGTGCTAAAAACCAATCTAATAAAGAGGATTTAAAAATAAATCTTAAAAATAAGTCAACTTTGATAAAAAAACTCATTGAACGTTTCATTGTGATATCTGAAGATATAAAAATCATGCTTGGTTACGATTCTTCTTTGAAAAAATATATTTTTTATACGAAAATCAAACATTTACCACCGTTAATCCGTGAGCGGATAACCATTGAAAATGAAAAAAACACAAATGATGAAATCGCAATTGCATTTGATCGTGTGTTAGAAGTTATTATTGAAATATTAAAAGATGATGGATATTCTTATAATTCTTTACCACCTAAAGAACTAGAAACGATTATTTGATCTTATTATTATAAATCTTTAAAGAAATTTATTTGTACACAAAGCAACAATAATAAAAGTAGCAGTAATGATATTAATAATATTTATATGGGAATTGATAATAAGCTTGAAAATTATGAAAAAAAAGAGAAAATTAATGAAAATCAAAAAAATGAAAGTGTAAATGGTGGTAAAAAGCAATTGAAAGAAATAGAAGATTATCTTACAGAGTATGTTAATAGATTGTTAAATAATGCAAAATTTAAAAAAGTGCAAGAACAAGCTTCGTTGGTCGAAGAAATGCACGATGCGTATTATTTTTTATATGATTATTTACCAAATGAAATTAAATTAGAAATAGACAAAGCATCAATATGTCAAGCAAAGAAAATTAATGAAGAGGATGGTAAGCAACATCATAATTATCCCGATTCTATAAACCATTATAATTTGATCAACATAATCATAGATGTATCGCTCGTACAATTGAAAAAAAACATCTTATAGAAGAAAATAAATTTGACGGTAAATTATTTATTGATATTGTTAAAAAAATCGTGTTAAATTTAATCGATAATGCCAAAAGTAATGATGGGGGGGAATTTATATCATTCAAAATAAAAGCAATAAAATAGATGATTTTGCAGATGCAAAATTAGTAATTGATAATGAAAAAAGTCAATTTAAAATTAGTGATAATGAAATTAAAAATGATGAAAAAAATGATCATCATAATAAAAATAAAGAAACAGAATATACCGCAGAGGATTATGCTCAAGCTAAAAAAGTGGCAACGTTTTTTAATAAAAAAAATAAAATATATCATAGTAATTATTCTGATTGATTGCGTGCAGCAAAAAAGAACGTATTTTAAAAGAAGAGTTTAGAAAAGAAAAGGAAAACAAATTTGTTAGTGTATTGTCTTTCCACATTAAAAAATTACTTCAAAATGTTACCATTGATAATGATATCTACTCAAAATATCATACACTTTTTTTCACATTTGATTCTTTGCCAAATGAAGTTAAAGAACATATAATTCCATCATCGAATTATATTAATTGAGGATGTTTAGTTTACGAAATTCAAAAAATGCTATTTAATACTATAGGACCATCTCAAAAAACCATCAACAGTAAAACTGTCGAAGATTGTTTATACAAAGTTTTAGGTTTAGAATATTCTGATTTTAACAATGTACAGCAATGTAATCTTAATACCATAAATAAAAAGATTGAGGAAAGAAGAAAAAATATAAATATCAAAGAGAATAAAAATGATCAAGAAAATAAAATTGTTTTAAACGAAATTCAAAAAATTTTTGAAAATGCTGATCCTAGTATTGAATTTTGTAAAGAATATCCAATTCTAAATTCACCTCAAGCTTGCAATAATTTTGTGCCTTATTTTTCCATTAAATCTTTACCGATTACAGTTCAAAAATATTTGAATACAAAACCAGTTTATTTATCAGATATGGCAAAGGCAATTGTGGAGACATTTCAAAGTAATAATAGCAAAAAATATAATAAAAAAATAAGTGATTGATTAAAAAATATTAGAAAAAATCCTTGGTTTACGTGATTTAAACCAGCATTAGAATATGAAATTGTTCAAGAGCAATTGGATATTCTTTATAATCCAGAATATAAAATAAACGATTACATTCTTTGTTTTGTTATTCAAAAATTAAATAAAATATCAGTTGTTAAAGTAAGTGATGTTGATCGCATGGAGACTTATTATTGCGTTAAAATTGATACTTCAAATAATAATCTTGATTATGACACTTATTCCACAAGATTTGATGATTTAGTAGGTCAAATTATACGTGAACTAATTAGTGAAGGTTTTATTAGCGAAGAAAATGATGTAATAATAAAAAAAATCAAAGATTTTTGCTATCAATTGTTATGATTTTGTGAGTCTGACAAACAAGCTAAAAAAGAATCGAAAAATTATGTTGCTGAACGTGGTGAATATGGTTATAAAAAATACTTTACTTATTTTACTCTCGAATTAGATGCAATTAGTACAGAATATTTTTTTCAATATAGTCAAGGTAAAAAAGATTTTTTAGATTTTTTAGCATTAAAATATGATGATAATGTTGATAACCTTGATAACATGGGTAATAATAACATAATTAACGATAATTTTTCAAATGGTAACGATAAAATAGTAATAAAGAAGAACTTAGTGATAATAGCGAAGGATTTGATAAATATATATCGCATTTATATTAATGTATCGTTATTTTCATTTCTAATTCTAATCAAGTTAGTAAAGTATAATCGTAATTAAAATTTATAAAATATGATTTTTTCTAATTATTTTGGTTTGTAAGTTTTGTTTAGATGTAATATTATTGTTTAATGGTGTTGAATTGTGCAAAGATAGAGTCATTATTCTCTGTTTAAATATTTACACCACATAAGACAAAATTTTATTATTAAAGTTTTTACTTGCATTCGAAAAAAATATTTAGTATTGTTTATTATGTTTATGGAGTGGAAATTAATTAAAATAAGGGTGAAAGGTATTATTCATCATCAGTGTCATAATGTTTTTTTTTAAAGATATTATGTTAAACATATTTTCTAAAATTAACGATGTTTAGTCTATAAAAATTTACGAAATTCCAAATATTTGTCCTATTTAAGTAGTATTTCATACATATTTGCGTTTTATTGTTTAATTAAGTATATGCATCAAGTAGCTTATCCATATCAATAAGTTATGATGCTCAGTTTATAATTATTATCGATAGATATTGGGTACAACGGAAATAATATGAAAAAACTGAAAACATTATATTTGTTATCATTTTTGTCATTGATACCATCTTTTGCATTTTTAAATTCATGCCAACAAAATAAAAATGATGATGTTGACGATGATGCAAAAGAGATGAAAAAAAATCTTGTTACGCTTATGAAAGAACTTAATGTTAAAACTTTTAAAGAATTACGTGAGTTGCTCGTTAAATACAAGGAAAATGGTATCAAAATATCAAATGATTTATTGAAGGTTTTTGGTGTTAAAGATCTTGATGCAGCAATCATAGTAGCAAACAACTTAATAGTAAGACAAAATAATTCAAAAAAGGCTCATGCTTTATCTTGTTTTATGTTTGGTACGGATGGAATAATTCCTTATGCAGAATTGCTTAACAAATTTGATGATGAAACATGAAAAAACGAATATATGAATGAAATAATGATGTTATGCGAAAAGCTTGGAATTGAAATTAGTGAACTTAATGCTAATTTGCAAATAAATAAAGAAATTATTGCTTTGGCTGAGGAGTATGTCAAAGATATGTTTCCTGCTTTTCAAAAAATGGTACAAAAAGGAAAAAATACATTTATTAGTGAATTTAAAACCCAAAACGAAAAAGAAAACAAACAAATATTACTTTTATCACAATTTTTGTTGGAAAAAGAAGCGAACGAATTTACCGACGAATTAAAAAATCAATTTGACCACGAATGAAAGCAAAATCACAGCAACGAAGTATGTGCAGCTTTTGGGGTGGAAGACATCAATTCTTTTGGTGGGGCCATGATTAGCGAAACCGTTACCGAAAAAGCCCAAGAATATGCCAAAAAACTTCACCCTTCCTATGCAACAGCTTTGAGTGCAAAACTTGAAGAATTTAAAACCCAAAACGAAAAAGAAAACAAACAAATATTACTTTTATCACAATTTTTGTTGGAAAAAGAAGCGAACGAATTTACTGACGAATTAAAAAATCAATTTGACCACGAATGAAAGCAAAATCACAGCAACGAAGTATGTGCAGCTTTTGGGGTGGAAGACATCAATTCTTTTGGTGGGGCCATGATTAGCGAAACCGTTATCGAAAAAGCCCAAGAATATGCCAAAAAACTTCACACTTCCTACGAAAAGATATTGCAAGAAAAAATTAAAGAATTTATCAATAGAGAATTACATAGTTTATCGTTTTTTTAGTTAAAAATGATCATGATTTCTCTATTATTTGGCATTGCCAAATAATAATCTTGTTTTTAATTACAGTTAATAGAATATTTTGATTATTTATTTTAAATAAAAAGTGCAGGATGCAACTTAAAAATTGAATAATGATTTGTTTTGAAATTTGTTGGTGAAATCAATCGTTTTATTTGGTGCATATAATGAATATACTTTCGTATTATTTTCAAAAATGATAATACTTTTTGCCATACAAACATTTTATTAAAAAAAATTATCATGATCCACCAAGCAAAATTTATATTTACTAATCCTATCAAATATTTAATAACAATTTTTGTTATTGATTTGGTTTATATGATTTAATCCAGTGTTTTGTTTTCATCGGTTAAAAAGCGGTTTTTTTACAAAAGAATATTTCATTTATTAATTTTGCACATTTGTTAATTATAGATTGCAATAATGTTGTAGCAAAACTAAGTTTAAGTTGCTTTTTATAGTGAAGTAGGTAATTAAAATTTTTTGTTCATGATTATGTATTAAGTTTGTATATATGTTTTAATTTAACCATTGTTTAACGAAAGCAATTAGACAATTATTGCAGTACATTTAATGATTATAAATTCGACAAAAAAATATTCTAAAAGTCATATTTAATGTTTTTATTAAATATTTTTTATAAATAAATATGATACAATTTTTAAAAATACACAAGATTTTAATACAATGAAACTAAAAATTAAGAATAAGAGATTTAATATAACCAAATTATGGAGTATTAATAATAGTTTTTCTAGTAATGTAGCGAATGTTAGGAGTAACATTATTAATTCCATTAATAATTTTTATTTATTGAATAGGACAATTTTTTTAAGCAAAAAACCATTTCTAAACAACAAAAAATTAAAAATGGAATATATCACAAAATGGAACAATCGTGAAAAATACAATTAGTTTCAAAAGTGAATCGATTGCTAACGACTTATCCGCATGCATTCGCATTTTTAATGATCGCTTTATTAAAACTAAATTGTCTAATTTTACTGCAAAATTGTGCAGTATGATGTAATATTGGTAAACATAAAAAATGAATTTTAAAATTAAAAAAACTTCAATATTTTCTAAATTTATTCTTGACAATGGTGATATTTTTCCGTCTTTTCTATTTTTTATGTTTTTGTGGGCGAGACACTATTTTATTTGGTAAAGGCTTAAAATCAAAGGTAAAATAGTGTTTAATCACGGTTTTCATGGTTTGCAAATACTAAACGTGAAATACCGAAATATGTTTAAATATATTGTAAAAGCGAAAAAATGAAAAAAATAGTTTCTTTCTCATGATTCTTTTTATCTTTTGCAAGTAAATTTATGATTCGATAAAGGTGATTATTATTCTTCTTCATCACTCTTTATGTTTTAATAAAACATATAAATTAATTGATTATTAGTTGATTTTAATAGCGTTGAAAAAAGAAATGAAATTAACTAATATCACAAAATAAAGGAGAAGTACAAAAATAATTCGGTATCATTAGGTCAAAGATCTACATTTATGATCAAAATGCGAACGAATTAAATTGTGAGTTAAAGAATTTTTTTGATTAATCATACATTAATTACTACTAACGATATAACAAAACCGATGTCGTGCGAATTTTTCTTTGCATCTGATTTGTCTAAAAATGTTGATTTAAATTTAATCAATAAAATTTCCGTATCAAATTTAAATGAATTTGATTTCTTTTCAACAAACTTCGTTTTACGATAAAACCAATATGTTAAAGCCACCTAGTAAATTTGTTTTTAATGTTTTTGGTTTTGACTATGATAGAAGAAAAAGTTATTTGTACAAAAACCTTTTCAATTTGACTTGATATTGTCAAAATGTTGATCATTCTTTACCACTTCCAATTGCGAAAATTTCACAAAATGGGTAATATTAAAACAAACTACAATTTATCTAGTGATAGCTTATGTTTGATTAGAAAAAAACATCAGAAAATGGAATTAAACATTTGTATTGTTAATTTTAAAGAAAATAGTGAAAATTTAAAATTAAGTTATATGATATTCTTTTATCACTTGCTGACATAATCATATTTAATGCTTATTGACCTAATCATGATAAAAATTTTATTTTTTTATTATGTCGCCGAAAAAGATCATTGAGCAATCATTAAAAATTAATAAATTCATTTTTTTGAAAGATAAAAAATATATACAATGTATAAATAGTGATTATTTTATACCACCTATTTTTTGATATCGAAGGTAAAATTATTTTATCATTACTAGGTCAACATTTTGGTACGAAAGTTATTAAAAAATTTTTCGATCAAAATATCCCAATTTGTGATTTTGTGTGCTACAAAATAAAATTTACATAAATGAATGTGAAGTTAACTTCTAGAATTATGCAATCGGTGTTGTTGGTAAAAATAAAAATGAAAAAAATGTTACTTTTTTATCAAAAGATGATTGTTTAGTAATTTATCAATTAATTTCGCTTTATCATTTAAAATTAAAATGATCACTACATTTATCAATGTAATTTTCTAGTAGCAAAAACTAACGATATCAATGAAATTTATGAAAAATTTTTTAAGTTCTTGTTATGGGAAAACATATAGCATTACTTACCGCAATTTTTTTGCTTTAATCATTGTTACTTTTGCAATAGTTTATCTTTATGATAATGCTATTAGCATTTCTAATTCAATATTGTCGCGAAAATTTTATTCCATTTTCACGATTTAATGATTTATATGATGAACATGATAGTATAAAATTGGAATTGCAGAATCATAATATTTAACAATAGTCATTTAACGCTTTGTTTTTTTCGACTATGAACATTGTGGAATAGCAATTTAAATTTATATAATCATCACTACCATTTTTTGTTTTATGTGTTCAATAAAATTTTTCTTTTTTAATAATTACGGCAAATGCAATGTGATTTTATTCGTTTATATTGTTCTAAACAAAATTTCTATCCAAAATTTTAAAACATGATCATTTCTTTATTTTATTTTTAGGTTTAATGCTTTTTACTATATTATTACCAATTACTGTCATAATCTTTCGATTTAACAGACAAATGGAAAGAATAGTATTAAATTGATTTCAATAATTTTTTGGTACTTTTTAAGATAAATATCATTATGTTGCATTATCAATATATTCACATACTTATAAAAAAGCATGGATTTTAAAAATCTCTAAATTTTTTAAAGTTATTTTATATTAGTAGTAATTATCTTTTCACGTTTATTATTTGCGTTGTCTTAAATAATATCAATCCCACATATTTAATAAATTTATTCTAGCATTTCACAAAGATTGATCTAAAAAAATATTTGAAAATTATCACGATTATTGTAAATATTTACAATGTAATTTTTGAAGAAAAAAGGTAATGTTTTTGAGATAATTTGCAAAAATTTTGGAGGTCTATCAAAAAAAAATGAAAGTTTGTGGATAAACTTATTATGTGAACAGAAATAATTTAAATATGATTCTAAAATTAACTTTTAATAAATTTATTAATCATATAAAAAAATAGGTGGCAATAATCACTATAATTGTTGTATTTGCCGTTATTTTTTTGATTAAAAGATTGTCGAAAATTTAAAAATATTTAGAAGAGCTAATTACATTTCTTTGTTTTACTTTTGTAAAGTTAGTGATTGTTTCATACAAAATAGGTGCTTCGTTTGGTTCAAACGAAAGGACATGGTAACCGGTTGGAATAAATTTAAAAGATTTTTCGGTCGCAATTTGTTTTAATTCATTGATTTTTTTTCAATCAATCATTACATCTTGTCCAGATTGAAGATAAAAAATATCATCATTATTTATATTTTTAATTAAAAATGATCATGAACTTTTTAAACTACGTCAAACAGCAAGTAATAATCTTGTGTTTTGGCTAGATAATGGTGCCATTTTTTGTGCACGAACTAACAAAGTATTTTGAGATAATTTATCTTGGACAAAAGTTGGTGAGGGGTCCTTAAATGAAAAATTAAATAACAAAGTCAGAACCAATCTCCAACCAATTTTAATAATTTGTCACAATGATTTATTGCTAATATCAACAGGTTTATTCGGCATATTCCATACAAACATACCTTTAATATGATTTTGTGGGAAAAGATAGTGGTATTTTTTATAATATAAACAATTTATGGATCCTCCTCATGACTCACCTAACAAAAAGATTTGATATTTGGGAAAGAAATTTTTTGTTCATTG
The DNA here is from genome assembly GCA_017445805.1 of bacterium. Taxonomy (GTDB): domain Bacteria; phylum Bacillota_I; class Bacilli_A; order Mycoplasmatales; family Mycoplasmoidaceae; genus Hennigella. The sequence continues at coordinate 36,340 of JAFSSC010000009.1, read as the reverse complement.
AATAACAGCATCAAGTTCATAAATATATTTTTTTAGGTATTGACTCGGCTTATTACGATTTAATCCATGTCCTTGCTTTTCATAAATGACAAAATAATTTTTTTGGAAAAGCTGATAATTCATATACAAATTTCAAGTATTAGTCGAACCTAAACCACAATTAAAGATGTAAACAACAGTATTTTTATCAATTATTTCAGGGATACAGTAAACAACTGGGATAGGATTTACAAATTTTTCTGTTCGCAATTGAACATAAAAAACTTGACTAGATTTGAATTTATTCATTTAACAATGTATTCATTTTTTTGAATGTTATAGTATGAACAAGTCAAAAATAAATAAAATTTTATACAAGCAATTATAACGAAAAAAAATAGTTTTATGCATGAAATAAATTCTAATAACAAAAATGAAAAATTATTTGTAAATTAAATTTTTAAAGAAATAAAATATATTTACTGAAAATAAAATTTTAATTGACTGCAAAAATCATTTCATAGCTGGTGATTGAATGCAAAACAAATTTAAAAAAATTTTTTATCTAAGGGAGAGTATTATTTTTTACCATTTACATATTTATTTTTATTAAAAATTTCTATTATATTTTTAGTTGTTTTAACTAGTCCAAAATGTTTTAGTTTTTTTCACTTTTTCTTTTATATTTGAAATCTCATTTAAATCTGCAATCAATTGCTCGTTTAGAGTGATTATTTTCATTTCCTTTTTCATGCAATTTATTGAAAGTATTTGCATGTATTTATAACATGAAAAATAGATGTCATTAGGGCAAACTAACTATAAAAAAAACAAAATCATAATTGTTTGTTTTATGCAAACCATTGTGGTGAAAAGAACCATTGCAATTAAAAGTAGTGGATTTTATCTCAACTCGATTATTGTCAATCTTCAATATCTCAATCATTAGTTTTTTTCATTATCACCTTGTGCTTCAAATTCACTCATTTTAAAAATTTCTTTAATGAATTCTTGTCCATTTCTTCCACGCTCATTTGGTGATATTTTAATTCAAAAAAATTATCACTGCACTTCTATAGATCTTTTTTGCGTTTTTTTCCAGTATTTTAATTTGTTTCAGAAATATTTCATTCAAAAAAACACATGACATTATATAGTTTTTGATATATTACATATACACTTTTTTGATTAAACTGGATCGCAAATATAAGGTAGAATTTATCGATACAAAATATAATTACTAGCTCAATCAATTTTTTTCATTCTTTTTAAAATTTTTCACTTATTTTTTGTCTAATGTATGATACCATACCATCTTTATTTGGTAATTAATTGAACGACTTAATGCTTTCATTCTTGAAAAACATGTAGATGGCAAATCCAAATCGCATTTATCGATCATTTTACATTTCGTTTGGAAGCACTTATCGGACAATTCAAGAGAGTAAATTTTAATGGATTTATCCATGCCATATTCACCAATAATTTCTTTATTAATACTAAATTATTTTTTAACTCAGATTTGAAAAAGTGGTGATACACAAACATTTTTGCCATTTGGATATTGAAAACTATTTAAACATAATCTTCAAAAATAGACTAATTTATGGTATTTAATTCTTTTTTTTAGGAGTTTCTTATATCTCACTTTCACAGAGGTGGTAGAATAAAAGCAATAAAATTACAATCTCTTGCATGATTAATAAATCTTAATGCTAAATTCCCTCTTGAACCAAAAGATGAGATTTCCAATTAGAATAGATTTGAACTTTGGAATGCAATATTTTCAAAAGTTTTTTAATTAATTCTCTACATAATTTATTATCTTGTTTAGGATCAATATCAATACCAATACGTCTATCTTTTGATCAAAGTCTAAAAAAATTACAACAAACAACACTAGATCAATAAAAATATAACCATTATGATTTATTTATGTTTTCTTAAAAAAGATTTCAATTGTTTAAAACATTATAAAAGCTACCTTTGGTTTCGTATAAAATTGATTTTTGTTTCTAATTGATAATATATTGATAATATTTTAATGTACTTTGATATATTTTTTATCGTTTGTCGATGAAATTAAATCAAAATGATATTTTGATGGTATTGATTTTTATTTGATTCATATGATCATAGCATTGTTATTTAAATTAAAGTTATTAATCAAAATAGTTAACATATTTATTCACAAATTTATTAAATAATTCAAAAATTCTAAATTATCAAAAATTTTTAAAATTTATTTTTTCTACCATTTTGTCTTTTTTTTATTTATTTCGAAGTGGTATTGCTATATACATATCATTAGTCAATTTGTTTCTCAAAAAGTAGATGAATATCCATAGCAATGGTTTCAACTATATACAATAACATCAATTGATATAAAAAAAGAAATTCTAGATTAAAATTCACAATTACACCTAGAATTTTTTATATATTTAAAATCTTTTTTCCGTTGTAATAACCACAATAAGAACAAACACAATGAGGTCTTATTGGCTTACCACATTTTGGACAAAATGTTATTGTTGGAATTTTCAAAGCATGATGACTTCTTCGTTTTCCCTTTTTTGTCTTTGAAGTCCTTCGTTGTGCTACTGCCATATCGATATTATATTGCTTTAATAAAAAATAAAGTAATATATAGGTATTTATCATCTCTTTGTTTATGTTGTATTAATATCATTTTGCTAGTGAAATGAATTAGCTAATTTCATCGCATATTCAATTGTATCATCCATATCGAAATACTTATATAATCCTAATCTTCCTAAAGGATAAAAATTTGGAAAAATTTTAAATAATCTTAAATATCGGTTATATTTAACCAAATTTTTCTTGTTAATAATTGGATAGAAGCGATGATTGCATTGTTTATTTGATAAAATAAAAGGTTTAGGGTATTCTTTTGAAATAATGGTATTATCAATGTTTTTTTGTTGTGTCATCAGTTTATATTCACAAATTCGTGTCATTTTTGGATGACTAGGGTAATTAATGATAGCATTTTGCTGAAATTTTTTCATTTTTTTTAAAAGAAATTCTATTTTTAAACTGCGATAAGGTAGAATACCAAATTTGTAATTAGCTAATTCATCTAGTGATCCGCAATAAAAGATTAAACCATTAAATTTTGTTTTATTCAAATAAATTTTTTTGTTTTTAAAGTCAAATTTTAATACTTTCTTCCCATCTATTTTTAAATTTATTTTAATATTTTTATGTTCGAACATTTTTGTTATCATTTGCGTATAAGTATTAATTGGTAATCCTTGATATTTATCTTGAGGAAAATAATTATGCTCATCACCTAGAATTATCTTTACACGATTAATTGTTTTTGGATTAACTTTATCAAATTTAACACCTCACATTTTTGCGGTGTAGTTTGCATAAACATTTTGAAAAATAAAATGATAAAATTTTTTTATTTTTGCATCATTTATTTGTTTTAGTTGCGACAAAGTTATTAACTTTGTTTTGCCAAATTTTTTTTTAAGTTTTTGGATGATATAATTAGCATCATCCTTAGCGATTATTTTAATACTTGTAAAATTAATTGGTAGTGGAAATAATAAATTTTTATGTCGGACATAAACTTTATTTATAAAATTATTTAATTTTGTATATTTACAAACAAAATCGTATATTTCTTTTTTGTTTGTATGGAAGATATGTGGTCCATATTTATGAATGAGAATATTTTTTCTATAGTAATCAAAACAATTACCACCAATAAAATTATTTTTTTCGTAAACAATAATTTTATAATTTTTTTTTGCGAGAATATTGGCAACTGTTGCCCCAGCTAAACCAGCTCCTATAATAATTGCTTCTTTTTTTTTTAGCATTTTTTGTTTTTTATTTTTATTTGGTCGTATGTTAAATATAGGAAACCAAAAAAACCAAAAAAAGCAACTAAATAGGAATTAAATCATTTTCACAATAAAATAGAATTTGCAATATAATCTTCTTTTTCATTTTGCGAACAATTTTTTATTCCACCATAAACATCAAATAATTGTTTCATTATTAATTGGGTTGAAAATTCTCCCCCTGGTAATGGTATCATTTTATTAGCCGTATAAGCAACATTAGCAACATTGAAAATGCCCATAAAATTAATTTCTACTCCGTGAGGGAGAAAAAAAGCAAATGCAAAGTAAGTTGCTGCATAAACATATATTTCTTCCAACAAAACAAAAACAAATGTTAGAATCGTACTTGAATAATCATTTAGGTATTCATAAAAATCTTTTCGCATAACTTTTTGTTTTTTATATATTTCAACAATTTCACTTCTTGTTTGATAATTTAATCTAATTTTTTTTTTAAATCAATTAAGAATTGATGATAGAAAATAATGAACATTTGTCGATACACATAAAAGTGACATAATAATCAAACCAATTATATCAATGCTTAAACCAATAATCATTAGTGAAAAAATTGAAATATTTAATTGGTTCGTTAACATTGCATAACTATGTTTAACAATAATGATGAATGAAGGAACAGTAATAAGAATTTGTGTTAATTGTCATTGTCAAGCATTAATAAACATAATTGTTGTAGCTTTTCGTATTGGAACACCATTCATCTTCATTCAAAAGATTGTATAAGGATCATAAACAAAATTTGCTGGCGTAACAGCTTTAATAAAATCAATTGTTATCATTAAACAAAATCATTGTATAAAACTAATTTTTGTAATCCGTCGCACTCGTGTTCATAAACTTATCGCATTAAAAATTGGTGTAATCAAAAAATAAATAATTAATAACAAAAATCAAAATCTTTTATTCCTAGCTAGTAGACCAAATTTGATTTGCATCATTAATGAAAAAATGTTTGTTTTAAAAACAAAAATTATTGTGCAAGCGAACAATGCAATTGTTGAAAGAAAAAAAAGGGAGAAAATGATTATTTTTTTTCTTGTAAAAAATATTTTTTTATTACATTCACTAGTTAAATCAGTGATATTTAACGAATCATTTTTTATTTTAATGTGTTTATTTTTCGTGTTTTTAACCATAATAAAATTATATTATTTAGTCAAAACTAATCGTTTGAATACAAGAATTTAATGAGAAAAGTTGTTATTTTTTTTTGTAATTCTTTTAATGATGTTTGATAAGTTGAATGTTGTTTATATGCCAAAACAAAATCTGAAACGAATTTAAGACTAAAAATATCAATTTTGTTTTTTTGACATATTTGCGCGATGGCCATCAATTCCATATCAATTCCCACAATTTTATTTTCCAGATTGGAAAAAGAATTAATATTTTTTTTTGTAACGAATGAATCACCAGAAACAATAGATTCAATAATTGGTTTTTCATTATTATCATTCAATAAAGTGGAAAGTTTTTTTATATATTTTTTTTTAATAAGTATTTTTGTTTTTTCATGTGGTATTTGATTTTTTTTATATCCAAAATTAGTTAGATCGACATCAAAATATTCAACTGACTTAGCGATAATTGGACAAGAAATTTTTATTGTTGATTTATTTATTCCACATAAACCAAGATTAAAAATTGCATTAATTTTAAAATTATCAATCATTGCTATCGTAGCCGCTGCTGCATTAGTTTTACCAATACCAGATAAACATAGCGGAATTCTTTTATTACAAACTTTTAACAAAAAAAAACAAAAACCATTAATTTCAATTTTTCGTAATTTTATTACTTTTTTTAAATGTGATCATTGTATTTCATCGTAATCAGCAATTATGATACCAATCATTTAGTATTTTTCCTTATTCAAAGTTATTACTTTTTGAAAAATTTTATTTAGACCATTGTTAATGCATTTATGATATAGTTGAAGACGATGCGGAATATCTTTTTTGGTGCGAGCTGGTTCTAATTTATCCGCACAAAAAAGTGCTTTAGTCACTTTACTATTGTCTTTACAAATAACATGATTAGCAATAGCTACTAAAATAGTTTTATCACTAATTGAGTATTGATTTTTAGCGATTTTAGCGCCGATTAAGCCGTGTGCACAATGAATTGTTGGAAATCATTTTAATTGATTATTTGACAAAATTTTTCTAATTTGTTCATCACTATATGTTTTGCCAATATCGTGTAGAATAGCAGCAATTTGCACTTGAAGAATTTCTTTATCATTGAAATTATTTCCGTATGCAATTTTAGTTGCCGTATCTAAAACACGTAATGTATGTAGATATCGTGATAATGGCAACTTATTTTTGATCACATGCTCTAAATATAAATGGTTATTTTTTATATAATCGATGTTTGTTTTACCAAGCACTTTTTTATCGAAGTAAATAAAATTTTTTGTTTCATTTTTTTTACTATGGTAGCAAATAAAATTTACAAATTGTTTAATTTTTGTGATTTTTTTATTTTTTTGCAGTAGCTTAATTTTTTCGGTATCAATTAAAAAATAAATTTTATTATTTTTATATTTATTAACATTATTGATATTAAAATTTTCGAAAAAATCAAATAAATTGCAATTAATTTTATTTTCAACAATCAAATTTTTTATCATTTGTTTATGGTAAGAAAAAGGGGGAAAAATTTCATGATCAACTTTTGTTTTATTTCGATCAATCGCGATAAAAATTTTATTAGGGTTAATCTTTTTAATTATTTTTTTTATGAGCAAAATATGAAAATTAGTTGGAGGATTAAATTTTGCATAAAAAATTAAAATTATCTTTTGCTCTTTCATTTGCTATCCATATTATTTTGTCGAACATTCGATAAAAATACCTTTACCTTAGTTTAATTATGATAATATCATATTAACTCTAGTTTCTTATAAAATATAATTTTATATAGTAAAAATATGAAAACGAAAAAAATTCCTTATTTAAATGGTGATATTGAAGTCATTGATCAAAAATTTAAAAGCAATATTTTTACAAATACAACAGGAAAAGTTCCTCATGTTGTTCAATCAATTCCGGTACAAAATAAGCAAAAATGGGAACGAAAATCATATTTAGATAAAATACGAAACATTAATAAAAATTACATTTTTTTCCCAAAATTTTATTGGAAAGAATTAAAAAGATATTTTTATTTATCGATATTTTGATTCATTGCGATCGTTCTTTGATTTATTCTTGGTGCGATTGCCTTTCATTTTATTGTGAAAAATACAAGGGTGAACAATTCATTGTCGTTATTTTTATTATTTGGAATTATTTTGATATTTATTTTATTTGTCCGCTATCTTACGATTTACATTAATTACTTTAATGAGGCAAAAACAATTGATTTTAGTAAGGGAAAGATAGTTAGTATTAGTGTGAATAAACTTTATAAGCGATTAAAATCTGCTCATATTAACATTAATTGGATGTGCCTTTTGTCATACACTCTTAGTTTATGAACGATATTTATTAATTATTTTTCCGCATGGGTGATTAGTAAAGCAAAATTTGGAGATATTAGCTATCAAACACATCTTCATCATGTCCATTTAATTTTATTGTTTCTTCCCATTAGTGTAATATTTCTTACACTATTTTTGCATATTACTTTGTTAGTTACAAACTACTTTCGTGCGACAAGAATTGATAATTTTTATGGAGTACAGATAGTTAGTGATAGTGACATAAATGAAATTAAAAAAAATAAAAATAAAAGAAATTTTATTATTTTTTTTACATTATCTTTACTTTTTGTTTTTGTCATTATTTTAATAATTCGTCATTTTAAAAAGAAAAAGCGAAATAATTAATCTTTTAGTTGATTTTGTCACAATCAATATTCTAGGATAATCATTGCTCATACATCGTTTTCACAATATTCTTTTAATTTCATCTCCATTTTAGGTCATTCTTCATCGTTAATTAAATTAAAAAATCTTAATGTCGTTTCGTTTTGTGCTTGACTCCCATTTTGAATTTGTAATGCTTTATAACTTTTAATTTTTAATATCTCTAAATAGTTCGGATTATGTTTCAAAATGAAATCAAGAACAAATTTAATTGAGTAAAAACCTTTATTTTCCCATATGTAACATGTCATTTCTTTTTGGGGATTGAAACAATTAGCTAGATCAAAAATATTTTTAATGATTCCATCAATTTTTTTTGTGTAAACATCATCATTTATGTATTGTTTCATTTCTTCTAGACGATTTTTTTCGAAACTTTGATTGTAGACAACAAAACTATACTCATTAGGATTGTCAATATTTTCCAAAATTTCATCAATAATTTTTTTAAATCATGAAATACTAATTCTTTGCGGATCAATAATAAAATTTTTGCATTTTAAATTTTCAATTCTTTGTTGACTATGATTAGCAATAATTGAAACTTGTGTGACGATTTGTTGATACGGATAACACTTGTCGATTGGAGATAAACAAGAATTTAGCGTTTCAAAGTCGAAATAGATTTTTTTCTTTTTTTGTTTAGCGCGCAAATAATTAATTGTTTTTTTTGTGATAAGAAATTCTGTCTTATTCGCTTTTTTTGCGATCATCATATTTGCATAATAATTTTGTATTATTTTCTTTGGTTGCTTAATGGTAGATTTTTTTTTATAAAAATAAGTAAAATTTTCAAAAACATCGCATTTAAAATTTTTATGCTTTTCGTATAGATAAATTGCTTCTTCGAATCTAATCAAATTGCCACTATAGCCCAAAAAGGGATAAGAATTATTTATGCGGTAATATTTTTTTTGTAGTATGTTAAAAAATGGATTTTTTTCAAAAAAAGACTTAAATTGCTTGCAAGGAGCAAAATTAATTAACTTTGTTTTTTCAGTTGTTTTCAATTGGTTAATTTGTTTTCAAAAGTCATTATTGGTATTTACAAAATTATTGAATAAATGCTGTTTTCTTTTATTTTTTTTCGCTACATCCTGAATGGTTAAATAATAATCATTTATTTTTAAATTATCTAATTTTTTTAGGAAAATTTCTTCAAGGACGAATGAAACATTCATCTTTTCATTCGGACAATCTTTAATTAAGCACAAAAAAAATTTTTCGACTTGTTTCATCCTATTCGCTTTCAATACCGCATTAACAACATTTTTTTGATAAATTAAATCAATAATGTATCTCTTTTTTGGTATTTTTGCTGCTTTTGTTTCAATCAAAAATAATAGATCATTAATTTTTATAATTGCATCAGGAATATCAATTAATTGTCCGTCAAAAATAAAAACAGGTTGAAAAACGATAATGTTAGAATGATTTACTAGTAAATTTATTGTTTTCGCACATTTTTCGCTTAATGAACAATTTTTAAATTTGTTTTCAATATTGACAATTGTATAATTTTGTGCTTCAATATTCAATTTTGCAAATTGCATTTTAAAAAAATTAAGAATATATTCTTGCGATTTTTTGTCGATGTATTGTCCTTCAATTTTTTTTGCATCCCTATCACTTAAATCGTCATTTAAATTTTTGCTTTCATCATAAAAATCGTATGCATAACCATCTTCAAAGAAAAATTGTTTCTCTTCGTCGTCATCAAAGGCAAAAAAACTATTATTTTTTTTTGTAATTAACTTATTAAGTTCATTAATAAGAGTGTTGGTTGGTCAAAACCAAAGATTTTTTGGTGAATAGAGACTCTTTATATAGTCGTATTTTCGAATGTATTTTGGTTTGTGGTGAAGATCAACCATTTTATACTATTTTTTATTTTTCATGTGTGGAAACAACAAAACATCATTAATTGTTTCCTTTTGTGTGAGTAGCATCACCAAGCGGTCAATCCCAATTCCGATTCCACCTGTTGGTGGCATTCCATATTCAAGAGCATTAATAAAATCTCAGTCAATTTCACTTGCTTCTTTGTTCCCAAGATTTTTTTCGTTTTGTTGATTTTCAAAGCGTTTAAGTTGATCAATTGGATCATTTAATTCAGCGAAGGCATTGGCATATTCCTTTCCACAAATATATAGTTCAAAGCGTTTAGTAAAATTAGGATTTTTTTGGTCTTTTTTTGCTAATGGACTAACATCAAGTGGATGATCCGTAATAAATGTTGGTTGTAAACATTTGTCTTCACAATAATTCTCGAAAAAAAGATTAATGATGTGTCCTTTTGTTTGTTGATGTTTTTCCAATGTTAAGTTATATTGCTTTGCTATGTTAATTGCATCTAAATCAGACTTAATTGAATTAAAATCAACATTAATTATTTTTTTTATCATATCAACCATGCTAATTTTAGTAAAAGGTTTATCGAAATCAATTTCGACATTTTTATAAGTGAATTTTGTTCGATCAATTTTTCGTGCAATATGTTTAATTAAATTTTCACATAAAAACATCATATCATCTAAGTTAGCATATGCGGCATAAGCTTCAATAGATGTGAATTCCGGATTATGGGTTGTATCCATTCCCTCATTACGAAAAATTTTCCCAATTTCGTAAACTTTTTCAAAACCACCGACAACTAATTTTTTCAATGAAAGTTCAGTTGCGATCCGTAAGTAATAATCGCAATTTAATGTATTATGATGGGTAATAAACGGTTTAGCTGCAGCACCAGCTAATATTTTGGTTAAAATTGGTGTTTCAACTTCATAGTAACCGTTTTCATCCATATATTCGCGTAAATATTTAATAATTTTTGAACGTTGAATAAATGTTTGTTTTGTTTCCTTATTAATGATTAAATCTAGATATCGTTTCCTCGCCCTCAATTCGGGATCAAGTAAACCATGGAATTTTTCTGGCAAAGGAATTAGTGCTTTCGTTAAAATAACAAAATCAATAACTTTGATTGTTACTTCATTTGTATTTGTCTTCATTGGTGTTCCAGTAATACCAATAATGTCACCAATGTCAACAAATTTTTTAAAAAAAGCAAATTTTTGCAGATCAAATTCCTTTTTGTTTATGTAAAATTGAACACTTTCAGAAAAATCAGAAATTGTACCAAAAGTTTGGCGAATTGCCATTACTCGTCCAGCTAGGCTATATTGTTGATTATTGCCATGTAATTGTTCTTTTGCAACTGATAAATATTTATTTTTAAATTGATAACATGAGCAAGTTCGAATATACTTATCACATTGATAAGGATTCAAACCTAAATCATTCAACTCTTGTAATTTTTTTCGTCGGATTATTTCTTGATCAGTTAGTTTTCTTTCCATTTTTTCACGATAATTATTCTCAATTTTTATAACATGTTTGCATAGCAATTTTATTTGCTTTTTCCTTGGAAATAAACTTACTAATAACCGTTAAGGCAAAATCATATATTGTTCCTGCTGCTTTTGTCGTAATAAGATTTTTGTCGCAAACAACATTTTTATTACAATATTTTTTTAGTTCCTTTTCATATCCAGGATAAACAGTAGCATTGATTTTATCAATTATTCCCATTTTTGCGATTACTGATGGTGAAGCACAAGCAGACAACAAATAAAAAGATTTTTTAAGCATATTCTTTTTTAGATATTTCACTAATTTTTCACATTTTTCGTCTAAATAATCACAACAACCTTTGCCCCCAGGTAAATATATTGCACTATATTTTGATAAATTTTCCTTTACCAAGATATCATCGCAAGATATTTTAACACCATTTTGTAAAATAAGATTTTTCTTTTTTTCTGCAGAAATTAATGAAACAACAATATTTGCCCTTCGTCATAAATCTGCCGGAACAATCACTTCGATTTCTTCAGATAAATTGCAAACAATGATTGCAATCGATATTTTTTTCATAATAAATACCTACACAATTATTATAATATTCAAATTTAATATTTATTTGCGCTCAAAAAGTGGTGGACAAGAATGAATTTTTAATTTTGCATGATCCTTATTTAGTAATTCAAAATTTAACTTTAAATGTAATATTTTTTCGATTCTTTTTGTTGCTTGTGTCAAAATTGGACTCAATAAAATTATTAGATCGCAATTAAAATTAAAAATGATATTTAAGAAATTAAATAATTTACTAAATTCCCTATTTTTAAACAAAATTCACGGCTTTGTTTCATCGATATATTTATTTAATAATAAATAACTATTTTGAACTTCATTTAATAAGTCTTTAATCTTATAATTGTTGATGAAATTTTTATATTTTTTTAAAATTTCTTTTCGCTTAATAATAATTTTTTGATCATTGTGATCTAAATTTGTTTTGGTTAATGATGGAACAACATCATGACAATATTTTTTGATCATTCCAACAATTCTTGTCAACATATTCCCATAGTTGTTAGCTAAGTCATGATTATAAACGTCACAAAAGAATTTATCGGTAAAATTAAAATCATTTTCAAAACTACTTTCTTTTACTAAGAAATAGCGTAGTGCATCAGAACCAAAATTATTGATATATTGTCATGGGTCGATTACATTCCCTTTAGATTTAGACATTTTCTCATTGTTGTTAATGATTCAACCATGAATAATAACTTTATTCGGTAGACGTAAATTTAACATTTTTAACATTATTGGCCAATAAATACAATGGAAGCGACTAATTTCTTTAGACATTAGATGCACGATTTCGCATTTTTTATCTTTTCAGTATTTTGTAAAATTTTGGCATTTTTTTGTCGCAAAATCAAGATTTGTTAAATAATTAAATAAAGCATCAAACCAAACATAAATAACATGTTCTTTATTTTCTTTAATTGGTATCCCTCAATGCAATGTCTTTCGTGAAATTGATAAATCTTTTAATCCTTCCTCTAAAAAATTATTAATAAGTTCTTTTGCACGAAAACTAGGATAAATAAAATTTTGGTGTTTTTGAAAATAGTTAGTTATTCATTGTTGAAATTTACTCGTTTTCAAAAAAAAACTTGGTTCGTTTTTAAAAACAAGTTCATGTCCTAATTTACAAAATAATTTCCCATTTTTTTTGATTGCTTGTGTTTTTGTGTAATTTTCTTCACAATTTGGACAATAGTAACTAGTTCAAATTCCTTCATAAATATATTTTTTTTTATACAAATAGCTAAAGATTTTTTGCACGATTTTTTTATGTTTTTGTTTTGTTGTCCGCACAAAAAAATCGTAACTAATATCTAATTTTTTTCACAATTCCTGAAAAATTTTTGCATTATCATCAAGCATTTGTTCTACATCTTTTTTTATTTTTTTTGCAACATCAAATATTTTTTGACCATGTTCATCCATACCGGTTGTAAAAAAAACATCGTAACCAATTGCTTTTTTATATTTAGCAATTACATCCGCAAGAATTGTTGTATAAGCATGACCCAAATGTGGTTTTCCCGATGAATAGTAAATAGGGGTTGTAATATAAATTTTTTTCATTAATTAAAATAAAATTAATTTAATTTTAAACCAATTGGCAAATAGCAATTTTTGTATTGTCACCTTGCTTATTACCTAAACGTAAAACGCGTGTGTAACCACCTTTTTTTGTCGTATATTTTTTTGCCAATGTTAGTGCTTTTTTTAAAATTTGCTGTCGATCCATTTTTGTATTATTTAAAACAATTGATAAAATCTCGCGCTTAGCAGCTAAAGTGTTTTTCTTTGCCAATGTAATAAGATGATCGACATGTTTTTTTAATTCTTTTGCTTTAGCTAATGTTGTCTTAATTTGACCATAAGCAATAACATCAGTAACTTGTTGCCTAATTACCATTTTTTTTCATGCCGAATCCTTACGTTTAGTGATGACAAATGACATAATTATTTTTCTTCTTTTGAATTATTAGCAATAAATGATGATGGTTTAAAAGTTAATCCATTGTCCATCATTTTCTTTTGAATTTCGCGGAAAGATTTTTTTCCTAAATTTTCAAATTTTTGTACTTCTTCTTTTGTTTTATTTGTTAGTTCTTGCAAAGTTCGAATTCCATTTTTTTTCAAGCAATTATAACTACGAACAGATAGATCTAATTCATCAATTGAAATTGATAGATGACGAACTTTTTTAATTGCTTCCTCTTCATTAATCATCTTAATTTCTTTAATTTTTTCGTTAATACTTGTAATTTGATCAAAATGATCGGTTAAAATTTTTGCGGCATAAGCCAAAGCATTAGCCGGAGAAATCACCCCATTAGTAGCAATATCTAATTTAACAAAATCACCCATTTTGTTTTTTGTAATTTTCTTTTCTTCAACAAGATAACCGACTTGCAAAATTGGTGAAAAATTACTATCAGTCGCAATGATGTTTAATGTATTAATCATTTCGTGGTTTTGCTTAAAATTAACAAAACCTCGACCATTTTTTGCATAAATTTCCATAACAAAAGAAGATTTATTAGAAGTTTTTGTGGCAATGTATAAATCTTTGTTAACAATGTTAAAACCTGCTGGCAATTCAATATTACTTGCTTTAATTACGCCAGAATCTTTTACCATTATTTTCATTATTGGCCATTTTTCAATCGGACAATTTGGCGGAATCGCACTTTCATCAATTTGTAATGCCAATTGTTTTAAATTTAAAATAATTTGTGTTACATCTTCCTTAATACCATCAATCGCAGAAAATTCATGTTGTACTTCAGGAATTTTAATCGCAAAAATTGCTGCTCCAGGAATACTAGAAAGAATAACACGACGCAAAGCATTACCAATTGTTATTCCAAATCCTGATTCTAATGGACCAATTTCAAATTGTCCATAATTTTCATTTAATGTTTTAATGTTAGGTTTAATTTCGTATTTAATAAATTTTTCCATTTTTCTTTCTCCTTTAATTATCGCGGTTTTTTCGGTGGTTTACAACCATTATGGGGAATTGGGGTTACATCTTCCAAAGAGGTAATTTGCAAACCAGCTGTAGCCAACGAACGGATTGCCGCATCCTTTCCCCGACCGATTCCATTTACTTTCACATCGACTGTTGTCACTCCTAACGCTAAACATGCCTTTGCCACAGCTTCCGCAGCAATTCCTGCTGCATAAGGAGTGGCTTTTTTTGTTCCTTTATAACCAATCGATCCTGCAGATGATCAATTAATTACATTTCCACTTAAATCAGTAATAGTTACAATTGTATTATTAACAGTTGAGTGGATGTGAGCAATACCTTTAGGCGAAGAAATTTTTTTCTTTTTCTTTTTTGCTACACTTTGCTTATTTTGAGATTTTTTTTCGATAGATGTTTTATTTTTTGGACTAACCATAATTACCTTATTTTAATTTTTTGTTTCAATTTTCTTGTTTGCAATTGTTTTTCTTGGACCTTTACGTGTACGAGCATTTGTTCGTGTCCTTTGTCCACGAACAGGGAGATTTTTTTTATGACGAATACCACGATAGCAACCTATTTCCATTAACTGTTTAATGTTCATTGCAATATCACGACGTAAATCCCCTTCAATTGTGTATTTAGCAATTGCTTCACGGATTGCTACAAATTCTTTTTCGGTTAAATTACTAACTTTTGTCATAGGATTAACTTTTGCTTCTTGGCAAATTTTACCCGCCGTTGATTTACCAATACCATAAATGTATTGTAACGAATACATTACTTGTTTATTATTTGGAATATCCACACCCATCAAACGTGCCATTAAAACTACCCTTGCCTTTGCTTGTGTTTAGGATTTTTACAAATCACCATAACCTTACCATACCTTTTAATAATTTTACAATCTTTACAAATAGGTTTAACCGATGCACGAACTTTCATAACAATATCTTCCTTTTAATTAAATTGATCGATAAACAATACGACCTTGTGTTAAGTCATATGGACTTAATTCGACTTCCACAAAATCACCAGGTAAAATTTTTATCTTGCGTAATCTCATTTTTCCACAAATATGAGCCTTAATCGTTACATTATTTTCTAACATGACTTTGTATTGGTCATTGGAAATAACTTCCATAACTTTTCCCCTAATTCTAATTTTATCTTGTTTTGTCATTTTTTTTAATCATTTGTTAATATTTCGTATCCATTTTTTGTTACAAGGACCATATGTTCGTTATGACAAGTCAATTTTTTGTTTTGAGCCTTGATTGTTCATTTATTTACTGGATCGACAATATATTTATCGCTTTCTGTCATTAACATTGGTTCAAGACATATTATCATTCCAACCCGAAGACAACAACCTGTGTTTTTTGCCCCATAGTTTAAAATCAAAGGATCTTCATGTAACTTAATTCCACAACCATGGCCACCATAATTTTTAATAACTTTGTAACCATTTTTTGTTGCGATTTCGTTAATTTTATTTGAAATATTACCAATTTTCACATTTGGGTGAATCATTTTTATTGCTTGGTGTAAACATTGTCAAGTGGCATCATTAATGGCATTCGCTTTTTCATTTTTTTTATCTAAAACAATAGTAAAAGCGGCATCACAAATATATTTTTGGTATGTGACGCCAATATCAAAAGTAACCATATCATCATTTTTTAATTCATATTGTGAACCAATTCCATGAATCAATTCGTCATTGACACTAATACAAATATTACCCGGGAAACCTTTGTAATTAAAAAAAGTTGGTATTGCACCATTTTTTTTAATTGTTTCTGCGGCAATCTGGTCTAATTGTTCAGTTTTTATTCCCGGTTTAGTTTTTTTTTGTAAAACATGACGCACTTTTTTTCAAATTTTGCAAGCTTCTTTAATTTTTGCGATATCTTGCTGACTTTTTATGTAAATCATAATTATAGTTTCAAAATTTTTTTAATTTGGTTGATCAATTTTTTTCCTGTTAGTGTAATTTTTTTGTAATTTCCTTTTTGTTGATAAAAAGCAACAAGGGGATGATTAAATTTTTTGTATTCTTGTAAACGTTGCTTAATTGTTTGTTTTGTATCGTCATCACGTTTTATTAGGATATGATGGTCAAAGTTACAATGATTTTTTTCTTGCGGTTTTTTGTAATAGATATTGTAAATCGCTTGACAAACCGGACAAATTCTTCGTCCAATAATTCTTTTGATTATTATATTTTCTTTTACACATAAATCAAAAACATAATCAATTTTGCAAAATTTATTCAAATATTTCGCTTGTTCAATATTACGTGGATAACCGTCTAAAACGACATTCTTTTTCATTTTTTTAATTAGATTGCTTTTAACAAGTTTATTTGTTAATGCATCATTTACAAGTTTTCCGGCATTAATAATCTTTTTTATTTTTTGTGCTAAAGGAGAATTTTGTTTTGTGATTTGGCGAAATAATTGTCCTGTTGCCAAGTGAAAAAAACCATATTCTTTTTCTAAATAATTGGCAATTGTTCCTTTTCCTGAACCAGGTGCTCCTAATAATAAAACAACCATTTTCTTTTTACCACAACGATGTAATATTTTTTGTCGATTTATCGTTATTTGAATGATCGATATTTTTTTTTGTTATGTTATAACCGCTTGTTGTGGCAATTGATTTAATGGAGTTTAATAGTTCGAGACAAGTGGTTACCATAATAATATTTGCTGTTCCACCTAATGCCATACCAGTTGGAATTTTTGTTGTAATAGAAATAACGTAAGGAATAATTGCAATGACTGCCAAAATTGGCCCACCAAGACAATTAATTCGGTAAAGGACAGTTGAAAGATGCTTTTCGGTATCATTTCCTGTTTTAATACCAAGGATAAACTTTCCTGATTTTTGGAAATTATCAGCAACCATCATTGGATTTATTTGGACATATGAATAAAAAAAGGTAAAGATGATAATAAAGAAAAAGAAAATTATAATTCCCACCCAACTATTCAAAGTTAACCATTTTTCGATAAATCATCGTGGTTCATTATTTTTAAAAAATTGCGCTATTGTTCCTGGGATTGTGATTAAAGAAGAGGCAAAAATAACCGGGATCACACCAACAGAATTCAATTTAATTGTAAAAAAAGGCAATTGCTTTTTATCCAAAATTAGTCCTTGTCCAGTTTGTTGAATAGGAATTTTACGAATTGTTCCGTTAATAAAAATGATAAAGACGAGTAAGACAAGATAAATGAAAAGATATAAAAAAAATGACAAGAAAATCGTGATTTGGTCACTATTTCGATTTTGTCGAACAATCAAAAGCTTAATACTATTGAAAGCATAATTAAAATTTCGGTATAAAGATCCAACAATCCCCCCCAAAATTAAAGTTGTCATTCCGTTGCCAATTCCTCGTTTTGTAATCATGTCACTAAAAAAAATAGCAATATATGTTCCTGCTGATAATAAAAACATTAAACTGATCAAATTTTGGACTGGGATATTTTTTATCTCTTCACAACCAAAAATTTTAATACCACTACGTGAACCAGAAGAATTAGAATTTAAAATCATTGCCAAAATAGCATAAGATTGGATTAAGCAAAAAGGTAAAGTCAAAAGACGAATGATAATTTCAATTTTTCGTTTACCGTATTCGCCAGAACTAGCAAGATTTTTTAGCGGTTTAACTAGATCTGATGATAGTAATTGAATAATAATTTGGGAAGTAATATATGGACCTAAACCAATCGCAAAAATTGACATCTTATCAAACCCCCCCGCGGACAACAAATCTATTGTTGATAGAAAACTTGTTTTAGCTTGTTGATGATAAGACGGTGGTAAGGTAATACCAGGCAATGTTATCATTGTTCCGATGTGGTAGATAAGCATAAAAAACAAAGTAATAACAATTCCATGAATGATACTCTTGTTTTTTAAAATATTTCGGATTGTTAAAAAATGTTTTTGTTTAGAAAGAGGATTAACGTTATTTACCATTGAAAAAATTATTTATTTTTTTCTTTAATGATACCTTTAGCAGCAACAATTATTTTCTTTGCTCCAGCACTAATTTTATTAACACAAACATTTATTTTTTTTGTCATTGGTTTTTTTCCAGCAATAATTTTGATTTTTGCCTTTGCATTTTTCGAAATAATTTTTGCTTTGGTTAAAGATTCCAAATTAATTTCTTCTAACGAAAATTTTTCTAGTTCATCCGTTGTAAAAACAATATATTTATCTTGAAAATTAATATTAGTAAAACCTATTTTAGGAATTTTTCGATATAGTGGGGTTTGCCCACCTTCAAAACCAAGACGGACATTACCACTTTTACGTGCATGTTGTCCTTTTTGACCACGGGTTGAACGTTTACCAAAACCGGAACCATAACCACGACCAAGGGTCTTTGTCTTATGATTTCTTGCTCCTTTGACTGATTTTAATTGATGTAATTGCATTATTTACTCCGTTAATTATAGATTACAATTCTGAAATTTTTTTATCACGCATTTTCGCAATATATTCAATTGTTTTTTGTGCCTTTAGTCCATTAATTGTTGCTTGAATCATATTTGTAGGAGTATTTTTTCCCAAATTTTTTGTGTAGATATCACTATATCCGGCCAATTCAATAACAGTTCGAACTGCCCCTCCCGCAACAATTCCTGTTCCCAATGGAGCAGGTTTTAATAAAATTTTTGCGGCACAAGATTTACCGATAATGTCATGATAAATTGATCCCTTTTTTGTCATGATTACTTTTGTCAAATTATTCTTGGCATTTTTTAAAGCTTTTTGCATCGCATTAGGAATTTCAATCGATTTCCCCATTCCAAAACCAACATTTCCCTTTCGGTCACCAATAACAAGAAGTACGGAAAAACGCATTTTTCTTCCCCCTTTTGTTGTTTTATTTATTCGTTTAATTTTAACAACTTTTTTTTCAAAACCATCGGTTGCAAAATAAGATTTTTTTTGTTTCTTACTAATAAAATTTCTATTTGGTGAAAATTTTTTTTCAAGAATATTTTCTTCGTGCGGATTAGTTTTTTGTTGTTGGTCTTTTCTTGGTTGATCTTCTTTTTCTAAATTTTGGTTAGTATAGTTTTCATTTGGTACAATTGTTTTTTTTATTTCGTTTGAATTATTGTTTGTTGCTGTCATGATTAGTATTTTTAAAAATGTAAACCATTTTTTCGTGCGGCATCGGCTAATGCAGCAATGCGACCATGATATTTATTTCCCCCACGGTCAAAAACAATTTTTGTAATTTTTTTTGCTAATGCTTTTTGGGCAAGGTCAGCACCAACTTTTGCACAAGATTCTTTATTTCCATTTTTAAGCTTCAATTGCAACGAAGAACTGCTAACCAAAGTAACACCTTTTTCATCATCAACGATTTGCGCAAAAATATTTGCATTTGTCTTTGTTACGATTAAGCGCAATGGATTATTAGAATATTTCCTTATTTTTTTTAGACTACGGATGTGCCTCATTTGACGCTTTTCTTTTCGTGTTTGTGCAAACTTTTTCATCTTTAACAATTATACTTTCTATTTCTTTCCTTTTGTTGGTGTAGCACTTGCTCCGGTCGCAACTTCTGCTGTTTTACCAACTTTACGAATAATTTGTTCACCAAGATACATAATTCCTTTTCCCTTATATGGTTCGGGCTTTTTTAATGACCTAATTTTTGCGGCAAATTCACCAACAACAATTTTATCATAACCACTAATTTCAATTTGGGTTGGACTAGGACAAACAACTTTTAGAATTTTTGGAATCGGTATTGTTACTAAATGACTATAACCAATTGCTAGGACTAAATTATCTTGTTCGATTTTTGCTTTATAACCAACTCCGACGATTTTAAGAATTTTCTTGTAACCAGATTTAACACCAATAACCGCATTATTTAAATTTGCATTAATTGTTCCATGCAACATTTTTGTATGTTTTTCATTGTTGTCACGAGTTACTTTTAATTTATTATCAATTTGTTCGATTTTTATTATTTGGGATGGATAATTAACTTTTAGTTCACCCAAAGGACCGTTAACAATAACATCATTTTTGTTAATTGCGATTTTAACTTCTTGCGGTAAAGTAATCAATTTATTTCCTTTGTGTGACATTTTTGCTCTTAAAACATTTATTACCTACCAAAGATAGGCAATAATTTCTCCTCCTACATTGTTTTTACGAGCTAATTTATCAGTAATTATTCCTTGGGTTGTTGAAATAATAGCAATACCTAAACCGTTTAAAACTTTGGGGATTTTTTTTGCTTCTTGGTAGATTCTTAACCCCGGCTTAGAAATTTGTTTAATTTCATTGATAACAGGAACACGATTTTTATATTTCAATTTAATATAAGTGAATTGTTTTTTACCATTTTTCTTTTTTGCTTTAAATACTTTTTGTTCAAAACCCAAAATGTATCCTTCTTCTTGCATTATTTTCAAAATATTCGTTGTTAACGAAGAAGTTTGAATTTTAACATAGGGTAGTTTTGCCATATTAGCATTTTTAATTTTACAAATTAAATCAGCGATTGGATCCATGTACATAACAATTTAACTATCACGAAGCTTTCTTTACTCCGGGTAGAACTCCTTTATAAGCAAGTTCACGGAAGCAAAGACGACATAAACCATATTTACCAATAACTCCGTGAACCCTTCCGCAACGAACACAACGATGATATTTCCTTGTAGGATATTTAGGTTTTTTCATTGCTTTAATTCGTAAAGATTTCTTTGCCATAGTTTATTTATATTACTTTTTTTTAATAAAAGGAAAACCAATTGCAGATAAAATTGCCATAGCTTCACTATCTTTTTGGGAAGAAGTAACAAAAGTAATATCAAAACCACGAATTTTTTTGATGTCATCATAGTTTATTTCGGTGAAAATATTTTGTTCTTTTATTCCTAAAGTATAATTACCACGACCGTCAAAACTTTTTGGATTAAGCCCCTTAAAATCACGGACACGTGGTAAAGCAACATTTTTTAATTTTTCAATAAAATTCCACATTTTTTCCTTACGTAATGTAACTTTTACACCAATTTCTTGATTTTGTCGTAATTTAAAAGTAGCAATAGCTTTCTTGCTTTTTGTTTTTATTGGTTTTTGTCCGGTAATTAGTTGAATTTCATTGATCATACTTTCAACGAATTTAGAGTTACTTGCCCCGTCTCCTACCCCAGCGTTAATAACAACTTTATCTAAAGTCGGTACTTGCATTACCGTTTTATAGTTAAAATTTTGCATTAATTTCGTTTGGATGATTTGTTTATATTTCTTTGTTAAAATGTTCATTTTATTTTTTTACCACTTCCACAATTGTATTTGTTTTTTTAAAGAAACGAACTTTTGAACCCTTTTTATCAAGAATAAATTTTACTTTATCAATCCCACGTGTTGTTTTTTTATTAATAAGAGCCAATTTTGCTCATGGTAATCACATTTCTTTTTCTTTAATTTCACCTTTATTATTATTAGATGGTTTAAAATGTTTTTTAACTTTGTTTACTCCTTCAACAAGAGCCTTTTGTTGTTTCGGACAAACTTTAATAATTCGACCCTCTTTTCCGTAAATGTTACTATCTCCGGAAATAACACGAACATAATCACCAAGTTTAATTCTTTGCATCTTTTCTTTCCTTTTTATAACACTTCGGGTGCTAATGAAATAATTTTTATAAATCCCTTTTCTCTTAATTCTCGAGCGATAGGACCAAAAATTCTTGTTCCCTTTGGTGTTTTATCTTCTTTTATTAAGACACAAGCATTATCGGCAAAGCAAATTTTTGTTCCATTTTTTCGCCTAATACCTTTTTTTGTTCGCACAATGACTGCCAATGACATTTCTCCTTTTTTTACTTGACCGTTAGGAAGTGAATCTTTGATCGAAATTTTGACAATATCACCGATATTACAAGTTTTTTGTCACGAATTACCTAAAATTTTAATGACACCTACCTCTTTTGCCCCACTATTGTCTGCAACATTTAATCTCGTCATAAATTGAATCATTGTCGTTACTCCTATAATGCCTTCTTGATAATTTTTGCTAAATAAAAATGTTTTGTTTTGGAAATGGGTTTGCATTCACAAATTTTGACAACATCGTTTAAACTGGCAACATTTTGTTCGTCATGGGCAGCATATTTTTTGTGTTTAATCACCATTTTCTTATAAAGATGGTGACGAAACTTATTTTCGACTTTTACGGTAATAGTTTTTTTATTTTTTGTTGAGACCACAACCCCAATAAAAGATTTAATGTTTTTTTTCTTTTCCATTACTTTTCTTTACCCTTTTTAATTGTATGTTGTTTTTTTGCTACTTCAAGATTTTTTCCTTCTTTGCTCGATTTGCTTGGAAGAAATTTTTTTAAATTATTAGTAATTTGTTTGTCGTTAATAATCGTTGGTTGATTTTTCTTATCATAAAGAACAACGCCGTAAGAAGTTAAACCTACTTTAAAACCGCGAATCGTCAATTCCGTTAATATTTGTGCAATCATTTTGCGCATTTGTTTTAAAAGATTAAGTTTTTCTAATTCCCCAGAAGATATTTTAAATTTTGCCTCAAGCAATTTCGTCTTCAATTGGGCAAGTAGGGCACAAAGTTGTTCGTTTGTATTTTTTTTAAGTTCGCTATTCATTGCCTTCTTCTCCCTTCTTTACGACTTTGCAAAGAACATTCAATTTATTTCCAGCTTGTTTTAAAGCTTTTTTCATTGTTTCAGGTGACATTTGACCCAACTCAAACATAATTGTTCCTGCTTTAACAACCGCCACTCACTCTTCTGGATTACCTTTTCCTGAACCCATTCGAACTTCTAAAGGTTTTTTTGTTAGTGAAAGTTGGGGGAAAATTCGAATTCACATTTTACCTTTTTTTTCTTGATCAATAAAATGAGACAAAACAACCCGTGCGGCTTCAATTTGTTTTGCTTTTACTCAATTTCCGGTTGTTGCCTTTAAACCATATTCACCAAAGACAACATATTTGTTACCTTTTGCTTTTCCTTCATATTTTGTACGATGTGGTTTACGATATTTTACACGTGCCGGTTGTAACATAATTATTCACCTTCCTTAGGTAATTTTAAAACATTTCGTTCAAATTTTTTTGTTCGTCATTTTTTGGGACTAGCGGCAAACGGTTTTTTACTGTTTTTTTTAAAATATTCCCCTTTATTAATCCAAACTTTGACACCAATTGTTCCGTATTTTGTGTGAGCAATTTCAAAAGCATAATCAATATTAGCTCGTAGTGTTGATAGAGGGATTACACCTTCGGAATAACCTTCTTCCCGTGCCATTTCAACGCCACCTAATCGTCCAGAAACGTTCGTCTTAATTCCTTTTACATGACCTTGTTGCAAGGCTTTTTTAATTGCCATCTTTTGTGCGACACGGAAAGAAACTTTTTTTTCAATAGCATTGGCAATTTCGCGTGCAATCAAACGAGCTGAAGTCGCTGTATTTTCAAATGCAATAACATTAAAACTAACATTAATTTTTCGTCCAACAATTTTATTAATTGCTAAAGTTATTGGTTTAATATTAGCATTATCTTTACCAAAAATTAAACCAGGTTGTCCTGCAACAACATCAACAGCAATCGTTTTTTGGGTTCGTTCAATTTTTGTTTCAACAATTTGAGCTAGTTTATAGTTAACTAAGAAAAAGTTCCTAATTTTTTCGTCCTCAATAATTCATTTGGCAGTTTGGTGTGCATCATTAGCTTCTCATTTTGAAATTCATGAGCGATTAATACTTATCCTTAATGCATTTGGATTAACTTTTTGACCCATTATTTTTTTCCTTCTTTCTTTATATTGCTTTTACTTCTATCGTTGACAAATTTTTGCTTTTTTTGTTTGGTAAGCAACAAGTCCTTTTCTTTTTCTTTTGGATCATCAGAAAGAATAACTTTCAAGTGACAATGACGTTTTTTAATCACATTGCTTGCCCCTTTTGCTCGTGGTACCATCCTTTTATAAGTTTTTCCTTGCCCAACAATGGCATTGTAAACGTACAAATTTTTATTATTCATAGCATGATTATTTGTTGCATTAGCAATCGCCGAAGCCAATAATTTATTTAAAAATTTTGCGGTTTTCTTTGGTACATTTTGCAAAATTGTCAAAGCATCATTAACTTTTTTTCCGCGAATTAAGCGACAAACAAGATTTGCTTTGCGGTAAGAAACATTAATATTGTAAACAATTGCACAAGTTTTCATTATTTTTTACCTTCTTTTTCCGCCTCTTTAATGGCATCACTTGCTTTATTATTTGAAGAGTGTTGTTTGAAGATTCGTGTTGGGGCAAATTCACCAAGTTTATATCCAACCATATTGTCAGTAACATAAACACTTGTAAAATTCTTACCATTATGAACTTGGAAAGTAAAACCAACAAAATCAGGGAAAATTGTACTTCTTCGTGACCATGTTTTAATTGGTTTCTTCTTTTGTGTTTTTTTCATTAGTTGCACTTTTTTCATTAAACTTTTTTCGACAAAAGCACCTTTTTTATTACTTCTAGACATTATTTAACCTTTCGATTACGAACAATCATTTTATTTGAATAACGACGTTTATTACGTGTTTTTACACCCATATGACGTTTACCTCATGGTGTTCGTGGAGCATCTTTACCAATTGGTTGACGTCCTTCACCACCACCATGTGGGTGATCACTTGGGTTCATTGCCGAACCACGAACTGTTGGTCTAACACCTAAATGACGGTTTATTCCGGCCTTTCCTAAATTAATTACATTATGTTCAGAATTAGAAACAAAACCAATTGTTGCTCGACATTCGTTACTAATTTTTCGCACTTCACCAGAGGCTAATTTAATTAACATAAATTTATTTGTTTCATCATGACCCAAAACTTGTGCAGCTGTTCCAGCAGAGCGGATTAATTGTCCTCCATGACCTTTATTTAATTCAACATTATGAATAAAAGTACCTTCAGGGATATTTTGAATTTCCATACAATTACCAACTTTAACTTCAACTTTTTTTCCCGAAACAATTTTTTGACCAACTTTTACATCGTTTGGTGTAAGAATGTATTTTTTTGCACCATCTTGATATGCAACGAGGGAAATAAATGATGAACGATTAGGATCATATTCAATTGTTTTTATCGTTCCCATAACATTATCCTTATCACGTTTAAAATCAATTTCACGTAATTTTTGCTTATGTCCTCCTCCATGATGACGGATTGTAATTTTTCCTTGGAAATTTCTTCCTGAGACATTATGACTACCACTAGTTAAAGCTTTTAAAGGTTTTTTTGCTGTAAGATGTTTTTTGTAATTAACTCTTACATATGTTCTTTTTCCACTTGAACGAGGTTTATTATACTTTAGTGCCATTATTTCGTATCCTTAATATTTTTTATTTTCCCAAGTTTTTCTTGCTTTTCATTATGTTTTTTTTCTTTTGCCGAAAATTCACTAACATCGATTTCTTTTGCCTTTTTGTTAATTGTTGATTTTTGTGGTTGTTTTACCATTTTTTCTTGTGCTTCTTCTTTAGTGATTGCAATATCTTTTCCTTTTGGTAAACAAATGTAAGCAATTTTTATTATTTTTGTTTTTCCGGGATATTTTGTTCCAAGTTTGGTTGTTGTCGGTTTACGAATCATGGTCATAATTTTTAAAGGTTTGATATTAAAAATTGATTCAAAAGCCAAAGCAATTGCTTTTTTATTCGTTTTTGGTTCAACCAAAAAAGCATACTTTTTATTTGCATCCGAACGTTTTGTATAAGATTTTTCAGTTAAATAAGGTTTTAAAATAATATTTGTTAATTGCATAAATTATCCAATCCTTTCCATAATCTTTTTTAAAGCTTGATTTTGAAAAACAATAAAATTTGCTTTTAAAAGATCTTGTGTTGAAATTTGATTTCAATTTTTTCCAACAACTTTTTCAATATTTTTAACTTTTTTAACAATCAAATTATTTGTGAAATCAAAAACGAATAATACACGTTTATTAATCATTTTTTTTGCTTCTAAAAATTTAGCAAAATCTTTTGTATGAAGATTTTTTTCTTTTGCAATAAAACCATCATCTAAAGCACAAACCGCATTGGCATTAAATTTAATTGTCAATGCTGATTTTAAAGCGATTTTGGCAATTCTTGCATTTAATTTTAATTTATAGTTGCGATTTGGTTTTGGTCCAAAACAAACACCTCCACCAATCCAATGAGGATTTCGGATTGAACCTTGACGAGCGCGACCAGTATGTTTTTGTGCAAAAGGTTTTTTGCCTCCACCAGCTACTTCACTTTTTGTTAATGTTGAATGTGTACCTTGCCTTTTTCCGGCGTTTTCGGCAATTATTTGGTCAAACATTGCTTGTTGATAAATCTTCTTAGATAAAAAATTATCGTTAATTTCAATTTGTTTAACTGTTGGATTGAATAAATCAAATAAATTAATTTTCGCCATAACTATTTACCCTCATTTTTTGCGACTATTTTTTCTTTTTGTTGTGATAGAACAATCTTGCTTTGTTGGTTGACACTAACATTGTTTTGTTCTATTTTTTTTGAATCATCACTAATTGAGGAAGTTGGTGCGATTGTTTTGCAAATTAAATCAGGAACAATAACTGCTTTTTTGTTTTTAACTGAATTTTTAATTTTTAAAATTTGATTAATTGGACCAGGAACACTTCCTTTAATTGTGATCGTATTATTATCCCTGTCAACTGCTAGGACTAATAAGTTTTGAATGGTAACTTTTTCACAACCATAATGACCAGACATTTTTTGTCCTTTTTTCACACGCTGAGCTTGACTTCCTCCTCGACCAAATGCAATCGAACCTTGATAACGATGTGGATAACCAGCACCATGACTTAATGGACCAATTTTAAAATTTCATCGCTTGATCGCCCCCGTAAAACCATGACCTTTTGTTTTGCCTTGCACATCGACAAACTCACCAGGTTTAAAACATTGATCAACTTTAATTTCTTGTCCAACCGTATAACCACTTACACCAGAAAATTCTTGAAGATACTTATAAAATTTGTCACAATTATTTTTCTTAAAAATTCCTTTTTGGCAACGATTAAGTTTTTTTTCTTCGACTATATCAAAAGCAACTTGAATAGCATCCAAACCATCTTTTGCTTTTGTTTTAACTTTGATTACTTTATTTGGTTCACAATGAATAATTGTAGCTGGGTATAGATTACCATTAAAATCAAACAATTGCAACATTCCAACTTTTTTTCCTAAAATACAATTCATTGTTACACCTTAAAATTACAATTTAACTTTTATCTTGACCGATGCAGGAATGATTAATCTCTTTAAATTATCTAAAATTGTTGCACTAATATTTTCTAGAACAATTAACCTTTTATGGGTGCGTTTTTCAAATTGTTCCATTGCGGGTTTATTTACATGGGGTGAGCGACAAAAAGTAAAAATAACTTTTTTTGTAGGAAGGGGAATAGGCCCCCTTATATCACAATCGTTATTCCTAGCGATTTCAATAATTTTTTTAATTGATAAATCAAGAGCTTCTTGATCGTATGAAAACAATTTTATTCTTAATTCTTTTTCCATAAAAACAATACCTAAACAATAAATAATAATCCCAACAAAATGCTTCTATGTTTAAATAATTAAGTGGTATCATTACATTATTAATATAGCACTTTTATTTTATTACATTTTTGCCCTAAAGCGATAAAAACTTAAAAGTATTGCTTTAAATCACACCAATTTGGTTGACACAAATAATCACTTGTTTTTAAATTTTTATTATTGACGATGAAAAGGGTAAATTTCTTGCAATAGTTAATAATTGCATTAGCAATGATTGGTGGTTTTTCACAATCTAAAGTAACGGTACACAATGAATTACAACATGTAAATATGGAACTTCCAATCATGCAACATTTTTTACCAAAAGTAATTCGTTTAATATTTATGCAATTGCAAAAAACTAAATCACCAATAATTTCTGTGTTATCAATTAATGGTAATATAAGATTGTAACAATTCATAAAACAACTTTGCTTAATTTCTTTAACATTGACATCTAGTTCTTTAAGATTTGTACACCATCCAAAAGCATATTCTCCAAAAAATTCTAAATCATTTTTCAAAATTACGGTTTGTAAATTTGTGTTATCTTCTGCGGCACGATCTGCAAAGCCTTTAATTTTTTTTCCTAAAATTCTTTTATCTTTTCCCCACTTGATTTCACAAACATTTTTGTCAACACTTGTTGCGATTCAATCATCTTTTTGATTTTTTCGTGTAAATTTTATTCCATCCTCCCTATATTCAAGACCTTCAATTATTTTCATTTCAATTAATTTTTGTGCAATGATGTTTTTATCAATTTTGGAAGTAGCAGTAATTGTTAAAAAATAATCCCCAATATAACTTTGATCAACATATTCCGAAAGGTAAATAAAATATTCATTTGTGTTGGCATTTTTCTCAATTTTTAAAATTGGATTACCTTTCGTGTCAATTGTTTTATTGTTCGATGAAATATGCAATGTAATGTCCAGATCGCGATTAATAAAAATATCTTCATGTTGATCATTTATCATTTTAAAATCAAATTTTTGGATAATAGCTCCACAATTTATTGCCCCAAAACAAACATCATTTAAATTTTGAAAGGTAATTTTTTGTGGAGGATAAATTGGTTTAAAAATTTTCGCTTTTATCTCTTTTTCTTTGGAAACAATTTTATTATTAAAATCACTTATTGCTTTGATTCCAAAGACATATTCTCCAGGTGTTTTTAACCCTTTATCACTAATTACTAAATGCTTATTTTGAATGGACAAATATTTATTTAATTCTTCATTCGAACAATTAAGTGAAAAATGAACATCTTGATCAACATTTTCGTTTTCATTATTTTTGCAAATCGTTTTTAATTCATCACTGGTTCAACCTTCATCACTTTTAATTTCAATTTGACCGAAATCATTAATAATTTCAAGCGAATTTGGAATTAGATTTTTTGGTGGTTTTGTTCGTCAATTTAGCAAACACAAAAAAACAATAACTCATATTGCATTGGAACAAATTAAAATTAACCAATTCTTTTTTATTTTCACTAACTATAAATTAGTCAATAAATTTTTAATAAATGTGAAATTATTTTTTGTATTGTTGGATAATTGATCAAAGATTATTCAAAACAAATAAAGTGCATTCATATTGAATTTCATTACGATTTGATGCAAATTGTTTTTGGTAAAAAAAATCATATTTCCTGTCAAAAACATAAATTGTGATATAAGCAATACCACTCTGTTTATTCTCATCAGGATTTTTTAAACTCGCATTACCAGTTATGGAAATGGCGATATCACTATTAAATTTTGTTTGTGTTTTTTTTGCCATTTCATCGGCACACTGTTGACTAATCGTACCATAGTTGGCAACAATTTTTTCATCAACACCAACAATATTTATTTTGCTTTTTTTGCTATACGAAACATACCCACCAAGAAAAACATTACTTGCGTGTTCAACTTCGACAAGTTTATTGGCAAGCAACCCTCCCGTCATTGATTCACATGTTGCAATTGTGAGTTTTAATGCGATAAGTTTTTTTACAATTTGTTCATTAATTTTTTTCATTTTTTCTTTTCGTGCATTTAGTAATTTCGATTGTATAAATTAGACCAGAAATTATTGTTGCAACCGTTGCAAAAAAAATAAAAAGATTTTGCAAAAGGTAATAAAAAATAAGTGTACTTTCTTCCTTTTTAATTGGGAAAAGAAAAAAAATTATTGTTAATCCTACCATTTGTAAAACGGTTTTAGTTTTTCCTCAAATATTTGCACCAATAACGATATTACAACTAGCAGCATAAGATTTGTATCCATCAACAATGATATCGCGAACAATACTAATCAATGCAAGATAAAAAGGGATATATGTTTTAATTGCAAAACTAATTAAAATTGAATTAACTAAAATTTTATCAGCAATCGGATCTCAAATCTTACCAAAATTTGAAATTAAATTATTTTTTCGTGCTAAATAACCATCAAAAAAATCGGTTAAAACGGCAATAACAAATAATATAGTTGCAAGAAAAGAAAACAAATAAATTTTTGCTACGATAATCTTTTGTTGAAAAGAAAAATTTAATTGATAAATAAGATATTTTTCTTGTTGCAAAAAAATAAAAATAACAATTAGTGGTGTAAGTAATATTCGAAAAAAAGTGAGACAATTAGGTATGTTTCTATATTTTTTTTTTTATTGATTTATGATGACTCATTAGTATTTTAAATAACCTTCGTATCTTGGGAAAGGAATAACATCTTTAATATTATCAACACCAGTGATAAACATTAAAATTCTTTCAAATCCCATACCAAAACCAGCGCTTTTATAATAACCGTATTTTCTTAAATCAAGGTATCATTGTAGCGGTTGGAGTGAAATATTTTTTTGGTGACATTTCTTAACAATTTTTTCATAATCATCTTCTCGTTGACTACCACCAACAATTTCCCCCACTCCTGGAACCAATAAATCAACAGCTGCCACTGTTTTATTGTCTTTATTTTGTTTCATATAAAATGCTTTTATTTCACTTGGAAAGTCATATAAGAAAATTGGACAATTAAAATAAACTTCGCATAAATATTTCTCATGCTCAGCGGCCAAATCTTTGCCAAAGAAAATGTCGCAATCAAAAAATTTCTGTCCTTTTGCACATGCATCTTTTAAAATATCAATCGCCCTTTTATAAGATAATCTTATAAATTTTGAAGCAAGCAATTTTTGTAAAGTCGCAACCATATTTTTTTGTGTTTTTTGGGCGAGATAATTAAATTCATCTTGACATTTATTTATCGTTTTTTTAATAATCACTTTAAACATTTGTTCAATTATTTTCATTAAATCTTTTAAATTACAAAAAGCAATTTCTGGTTCAACCATTCAAAATTCTGCTAAATGACGATGGGTGTGACTTCTTTCGGCACGAAAAGTTGGACCAAATGTGTAAACTTTTTTTAATCCCATACTCATTGCTTCAGCATTTAATTGACCAGAAACAGTCAATGTCGTCATTGTTGGAAAAAATGGATTATTTTTATCATCAGCAATTTTAAAATTTTCGCCCGCCCCTTCGCAATCATTATTCGTTAAAATAGGTGTTGCAACATAAGAAAAACCCTTTCGATGAAAGAAATCATGAATTGAAAAAGCCAACTCACTACGAATTTTCATTATCGCTTGTTGAAATTTTGTTCGAATACGCAAGTGAGCAATGTTGCGTAAAAATTCATTAGTTTGTTGTTTATTTTGTACAGGAAAATCACTTGCTTGCTTTAAAAAAACAATTTTTTTTGCCAATATTTCTCAAGGTGTTTTTTGATTATTTGTTGGTTTTAAATCACCAAAAACCCTTATTGCCGAAGAAAATTTATAATTTTTGATTTGTTCGAAATTACATAAATTTTCTTGTTTGCAAGTCACTTGCAAATTATTAATTGTCGTTCCATCATTAATTTCAAGAAAAATTATTTTCCCATTATCGCGATTAAATTTAATCCATCCTTCAACACATAAATTTTCCCAACTCCTTTTTTTTATAAAAATAGTTTTAATTTCGATTTTTTTCATGTTACTTATGACAAAAAAACGTTAATATTATTATACGAAAACAATAGTAATATTATTTCTTGTAAACTTTAACTAAAGCAGGTTTTAAAATATAATCGTATAATTTATAACCATTATTCACTACTTCGGCAATTGTGTTATCTTTTTTTGTTGGTTCGGAAAAAGAAACGGTTTCGGCACATTCCATTGTTTTGGCATCAAATTCTTGCCCAATGATTGGTTTAATTTGCACAATATTTAATTTTGCCAACAAATTAATAAACATTGTCAAAATCAATTTAAAACCTTTTTGATAATTAATTAATTTTTCGTCATTTAATTTGAAATTACAAGCAATTTCCATTTGATTAATAATGTTAATTAATTCCAAAGCTTGATTTTTAATTGCATATTTTTTTGCATGTTCCAATTCATTTTTGCTTTTAATTTCCAATTCCTTCATTTTTTTTGTGAGTAGATCATTTGCTTCTTTCGTTTTTTTTGTAATCAAATCCTTAAATTGCTCGTTATGCAAATTCATTTCTTTTTTTAATTTTTCTAAATTTTCATTTTGTTGGAGAATAATTGCTTGTTTTTCAAACATTTCTTTTTGCATTTGCTCATATTTTTTTGTTAGTGTTGCCAATTTTTCGTGCAATTGCTTATCATTTTTTTCGTTATTTTGTTGTGTTGGTTGTTTTATTTTGTTATCTTTTTCCATTATTCAATCTCCTTTGCCACTTTATTGTAATATTTTTCCACTTCGTTATTTTTATTATCTTTTAAAATTGTTTTTAAAATCTTAATTGTTTCTTGATTATAGTTTGTTGGTGTGGCATATTTAATGATGGCAATTAAGTCACCATTAGATGTCGAAAACAATTTTTGTCTTAAATTTTTTATTCCAGCATTTGATATTTTAATTTCTGTACCATCACGAGTTTGTGGCAATAACTTTATCGTTTTACTTCCATAAGGAGTAGGAATTTTTACTTCTCCTCCAACAATTGCCTTTAGGGGATCAACAAGAACATCAATATAAATTAAATTTCCTTGTTTTGTAAAATATGGTGATGGCTTAACATGAACAGTAATATAAAGATTACCATAGTTTTCCTTATAGCTATTTCCTTTGCCTTGTTCAATAATTATTTGTTGATTATCAATTCCGGGTTTAATTTCAATTTCAAAATTTTTAAAAGATTCTAAGTACTTCTTTCCTTGACATTTTTTACAAATCTTTTTAATAATCTTTCCTTCACCATGACAATAAGGACAAGTAATTTGTGATTGCATAATTCCAAACATTGTTCGTTTTTGTTCGATTACCACACCATTACCACCGCAATGAGGACAAGTAATAATACTATCTTCATCATTGCTTGCTCCAGTCCCATTACAAGCATCACATGTTGTTTTTACTTTTATCGTAAGATCTTTTTTACATCCTAAAATAGATTCAATAAAATTAATTGTAATTGATGTTTGTAAATTTAATTCATAAGGGATAATTTCGCGTTTTCTTCGATTGGATCTTGCTGTCTTTCTTCGACCAAATAAATCGGCAAAACTAAAATCACTTTCTTCGTCATCATCACCACCAAACGAAAATTTTACATTTCCACTTCCACCAAAAAATTGGTTAAAAATATCCATTGGATCAACATTTGCTTGGGAAAAACCGCTTTGGTTTAAACCTTCATGCCCAAATTGATCGTAAGTTCGCCTTTTTTGGGGATCAGAAAGAACCGAATAAGCCTCGTTAATTTCCTTAAACTTACTTTCGGCATCAAGTGATTTATTACGGTCAGGATGATATTTCATCGCTAACTTCCGAAAAGCTTTTTTAATTTCTTGTTCGGTTGCATCTCGTGAAATTTCCAAAACCTCGTAGTAATCGCGTTTTGTTGCCATATCAAAATTATACTAAAAATTAGCACTTTTTGAAAAAGAGTGCTAATGATAAAAATTACTCGATTTCTTCGTCGAATTGGTTGTCTTTTGTCTTTTTTTCCAATTTATTTGTTGAATAAGAAGCATTATCATCAAATTCGGATGCATTGTTGGAAAAATTTTTTAGGTCGTCTTGCTTGTCATTATCGGTAAAAGTAAAAGAAAGATCGTTATCAAAATCTGTTTTTATTTTTCCCGAAATTAATGCCGATAGGGATAATTGCTTTTCATCACTAGAATTAATTCCTGAAACCAAAGATAAGGAACTACTTTTTGTAACACTAATGAAACTCTTGCGAATATCCTCAATAATATTAGAAGCAGTTTCATTAGAGATTTTTAAATTAATAATAATGTTTTTTGCATCAACAATATCGATATCACTATAACTTTCACTAATCGATTTAATTATTTGTTCCAATAATTCGGTTTTTTGTGTATTTGTTTCATTAAAAATAGTCTTCACCATCATGAAAAATTTGTTTTTTGTGAAAAAGTTTTTTAGATCAGCAAAATCAATATTAATTTGTGAAGGATTAAAAATGATGTCGACAATTTCTTCAATAATATTAGCAATTTTATCGTTTGCTTTTTCGTAAGCATGAATGAAACTTATTCCTTTTTCATTATTAATAATTTTTTCATTACTAATTGTTGTGATGGAATTACAATATTCTTTAAGTTTTGTTAAAGCATTATAGGCATTATTGTAGACATGATTTCCTTCACAAGCCAAAGAAGGCATCGTAATAATACCAACGGTCAATATTCCTAGTTCTTTTGCAATCTTTGCTAATTCTGGTGCCCCGCCTGAACCTGTTCCTTTTCCCATTCCCGCAATGATAAACAAAATATCAGTGTCTTTTAATTCTTCTTTAATCGCTTCACTATCGTGCTTAATCGCATTTTGACCAATAATTGGGTCACCACCCGAACCATAACCAGATAAATTTTCTTTATCAAGGAGATAAATATTTTCGATATTTGCTCCAAAAAGAAGTTTTAAAGAATTTTTGTCAGTATTAAAAGCATACAAAGATGCTGATTTTTTTACAATTGGATGTTTTTCTGCAATATTTTTAATAATATTACATCCTGCCCCGCCAATTCCAATAACTTTGATATTGAAAGTATTTTTATCATTTATTTCATCATCAAGATTAAAATTACAAAATTTTTTGCGTTGATTTGAAGTTATACTTTGTTCCATATTACTATTTATACTTTCATTTTGTTTATTTTGATCATTTATTGTACTATCGTAAATGATAAAATTTTTTTTATTATTATTTTTCATGTTTTTTTCCTTCTTTCTTAAATCTTATTTTTCGCCAAAATAAGGGAAAAGAAATTCATTCTTTGGGATATATTTTTTGACAGAAAAATCTCGCTTTTCTTTAATTTTAATTAAATTGCTTATCACGATTTTTTGTTCTAATGTCGTATTTATCAATCATGTGAAATCAAAGTTTTGTTGATACGAAAAAAAATTATATGTAGTCAAGAATTTGATTAAGTTATTATATTGGTTTGCTCCGACGAAATATTTTTTGGTACATAAAGTAAGATTTAATGATCTAAAGCATCGATTTAATTCCTTTGTAAAATAAAAGTTGAATTCATTTAATAGTGTACTAGAATGAATAAAATTTAGTGTTGATGTTGTTGCAACAAGATTAGCGGCTATTTTTATATTATCACTAACATTTAAAATAGTTTTATCAAGTAGTGTCAACATTGTTTTAATTTTATCGATTGATAAATTGAAAAATTTAGCGATCTTAGTGTGAATATAATCAATATCAAAAGTTGTTGTCTTAGTGTCAATAAGTTTTGCATTTTCATATTTTCCAATGATGATTTGTTTATCAATAATTTTAATGAATGATTCTTGACCTATATCTTGATCAAATAACAAATTGTAAATATTGCTAGTATATGCAATTTTTACATGACTTTGTTTTATTGCCTTGATGCAATATTTATATTTTTCATATTTTGTAACAAAGGCAGTATAGTCGCAAGCAACATTGTTATCATTATTGGTAAAATTTTTGATGT
>JAFSSC010000008.1 GCA_017445805.1 bacterium | reverse complement strand
CTATTCTCTTATAAAGACTAACCAAATATTTTTCAATCGCTTCAACTAATATCTTAGGAGTATATAGCTCATCATTATTATTGGCACAAGCATGTTTTATAGAATAAGCCATTTGTTCATTATATAAAATTTACTTGTGAGATTAATTACTAATTTTTATAAACAAAAACATTTTAAAACGGAATAAATTTTTTGGTTTTTTAAATTAATAGCATTTATATTCAAAAACCATTACATTATAATTTGGATAAAGGTGTGCTATTATCAATTATGACAACAATAAAGAAAAGTGTTGAAAAATTCAGTTTGTATTTATACCTTAAACATCGTGTTAATTCAAATTTAAGAATTCAAAAAATTCTTTTTTTTCTACGAGTATATGAAAAGAAAAACAATATTAAAATTTCTCCTATTTTTGATAAAGAAAACAAAAATTTTTCAAGCTTGGGTTTATGGACCAGTGGATATAGATTCTTATAATTTCATGCGATATAAATTAATTCATGAAGAAGAAATTGAAGCAGATTTTTTAAGTGACGATGATATCAAGTTGTTTGAGGAGTACGATAAAATAATCAATAAATTAAATGAATGCGAATCTAATAAATTAATTGATTGATCGCACCAAAATTTGGAGTACATCAATGTTAGAAAAAGAAGTGGCATTAAGGAATGGCAACCATGTTGTTTGTTTTTAGACGAGTCAACTCCTGATTTCGTGAGTTTTTTAGAAGTTGCTAATGAAGAAATTAAAGAAATTTTACGATTTTAACGATGTAAATTATGATTGAGGTTGTGGGATTATTGGCGTGAATATAAATCTATCTCTTTCGTAATCAACAATCTACCCATTAGTTTTTTTCATAATAAAATTCCTAAGAAAGATTTTAAGAATAAATTAGATTTTTATGAAGCGATCAATATCTTTAAAAAAGACATGAAGAATATTAATGATTGGTATTTTTGATCGTGCAAATTTCGATTTGAGCGTATACATGTGGAATGACATATTGAAGCAATTAAACTTATATATGAAAAGATTTGTCAAAACCAACAAAAATCCATGGAAATCTTACAATTATTAAGCGACGGTGATTACGGTAATTGTTTATTTCTTGAATCGCGTTGTTATGATTGGTCAAAATCTTGTCGCATATTTTGCTTATTTAATCTCTCTTCGAAAAAAATATATCCATTATTTATTGATGTTAATCATGCTTGTTGCTATAGTTATCAATCGAATAGAATTGGAAAACAAGAAGAATTTTTAAAAGAAGCAGATAACTTTCATAGTTAAATAAGAAAATTAATTTTGTCTCTGTTTCGGTTGTGCTTGCGAATTAAAATTTTAGTAAGAAGCAATTTTAAATTAAGAAATTACGAATTAATAGTTATTCTCTTGTCTTTGATAATTAATTTTATTCTTTTTCACATAAGCATTAAGGATTTTGTTTAGTGAAAAATTTAAGCAAAATCCAAAATTCAAAAATTTTATAAACCACTTAATTAAACTATTTTTTGAATTTAATTTATAAATTTTTTTAAATAAATCAAGAAATTTAATTGTAATTTCTTGCTTTGTAAGTGTTCGTTTAACTTTTGCATCAATGTTAAAAATTGGATTTATTTTTTTCATAAGACATAATGATGTGATAAAATGCAAGCCGTCGATGTATTCTTCCAAAATTTTTTCTTTTGGACCACTTCCTTTAATTGACCAAAATTTAAAACTTTTAACTTCATTCGCCAATTCAGCCAATTCAACAAACAAAGCCAATTTTGTTTCCATAAATACTTTTTTGTATGTTAGTTGATGTTTTTTGTGAATAAATTCATCAAACTTTCTTTGCCGTTCAAATAATGCATTCAAATTAATTTTCATCATTACTTCTTATACCAAAAAAAGTTAATGAATTTCCCAATAAGAGTTTTTGTAAGTCATCGTGTTTTAATTTTTTAACTAAATACTCATAAATATATTCTAGATAGTATGGTCTATTCGTTTCTCCACGATGGGGGATAGGTGTAGCATAAGGAGCATCGGTTTCGATTAATAAACGGTTGGAAGGAATCAAAGTTAGTGCATCATTAATTTCTTGACTATTCTTAAAAGTAATGACACCAGACAAAGATATATAGTAATCATGAGCAATTATTTTTTTGCATATTTCTTTATCCCCTGTAAAAAAATGAATTAAAACTTTACTTGTTTTGCTGTGTACTTCCAAAAGTTCAAGACAATCATTCATGGCAATCGTTTTTTGATCGCGAACATGAACGATAATTGGTAAATTATATTTATTTGCCAATTTTATTTGTTGAATGAAGAAAAGTTTTTGTTGTTTTATAGTTTCATTATTTGGTTTTTGATAATAATCTAAACCTATTTCACCTCATGCAACAATATACTCTTTGTTTGATAGATACAATTCTTCTAATTGCTTGATGTCAGAAATATTTTGTATCTCATACGGATGTATCCCAATTGCTGCTTTAATTATGTTTGGATATTTTTTTGCTTGTGCAACAGCAATACAACTATCTTTATAATTAGTTCCCACACAATTTAAAATTATTTTTTTTTGCTGACAAATTTTAATAATTTCATCAAAATTATTAATCAACATTTGCGAATTTAGATGGCAATGTGTATCATATAAACGAATATTTTTAGACATCATTAAGACATTATAATAAAAGAGTTATACAATGGCAAAAGATTGCTCGAGTGGCGGAACGGCAGACGCGATAGACTCAAAATCTATTGAAGTTATCTTTGTATGGGTTCAAGTCCCTTCTCGAGCACCATTAAAACATGAATATTAAAAAAAATCAACAATTTGACTTGAGGAATGATAATGTTGTTTTTCTTTGGCATTTAAAGCAATGTAATAAATTAATTGTTCTTAATTTTTTTCTTTCGCTTGGTCTTTTCTTTTTATTATTTAAAATTATTGAAATCCTATCTGCGCCACAGTATGTACCTTTTCAATTAACAAGCTTAGTAGAAGATAGTCATTTAAAAATTATTGGTGGAATGATTTTTTCTATTTTTCTTTTATTGTTTTCTTTTGCTTTTATCTTCCGAATGCGCGATCGTGCATTGAAAACTTTGTCAAAAGAGAAATTAGATTTTTTTGTTTGGAATTTTTACTTTGCTCTAATTCCAATTTTTGGTTCGATTTATCTTTTTGTTTGAACTTATGTCATGCGGAAAAAATATTCGATTAAAACAAAATATTCACCTTATCAATCGCTTTTTTCCTTGCTTGTCATTAATATGCTTATTATCGTTGCTTATTGGATGATTTATATGATCAAGGGGGGAATTTCATACATTAATTTTGGTAATATTCTTTCCCAACAACCATTTCATTTTACAATTCCAACCATTTTCGATTTATTTATTTTACCAGTTAAAGCTATTGTTGGTTGGACTAGTTTTTTTTATATTAAACCAGCTTTTGCTAAATCATTATATGTTATGTCGGAAGAAAATGATGGAGCGATATTTTGTATATTACTTTTATTATTGGTTATTTGTTATTCGCTCGTTGCTTCAACATCGACATTTGATGTGATTATTAATCGATTGATTTTAAGGACAAAAGGTGAAACAAAACGAATCATCGTTATTCCAATGATTATCATATGTTTGCTAAGTCACTTCTTAGGTATATATCATGAAATTATTATTTTTTATCCGATTTATGGGAAATTTTTGCTTCTTATTGGTTTTGATTTGTTAACTGTTTTTTATGTTTTATTTTTTTCAATAACCATAGGGTATGGAACAAGTTTATTTAATCCACTCGTTGTTAATTTTTTAAAGATTGAAACCAATCCATGATTAAAAATGGGGGCTCATATTCAATTTCTTTTACTTGTTATATTGCTATCTATAACAATTTTTTTTGTTTTAAATTATGCCCAAAAAACATTGAATAATTTAACCCAATCGGTTGTTTATGATACAACGATTGCAACGAAAAATAGTAGTGATTTTTTGCAAGAAAATTTAGTTTTAACACCAAGAAAAATTAATAATTTTTATTCATTTATTTTTGTTATTTTTTTATTACTATTAACAAATCATAATTGATTTTATTATTTTACAACTTCTTTATCATGGTTTGATTCTTTTATTAGTTTTTTTAAAAATTTCTTTTTTTGGATCGTACCACCAAATCATTTTGTTCCAAATGGTGCTGAATATGAATTAGATGACATGCCTCTTATTGCTTCTCAAAGACACATATATCGTTATGCAAATTATTGAATTATTGTGTGTTATTGTTTCTTTTTTATCATTTTTAATTACAAAGAGATAGATTGATCGGATTTCGCACAAAATTTTAAAAAATTTATTCCATTTATTGTCGCTATTATCTTATGTAAAGCCATTGAGATTAATTTTTTAGAACATGGTTTATTCGCATTAATTCATATGAAATGCCATAACTTTATTGTTGGCGAACCGTTTGCTTTAAAGACAACAATTTTTATTTTTTTAATTTTTATTAGTTTGCTGATGATGGTCAATCCGGTTTTGGGAAGTGGTGATATTTTGCTTAAAATTGTTAATTATGCATTAATCACAAAAGGAATTGGTTATGCAACATACTTTCATGCATTCTTGTTAGCAATAATTATTGTTAATTTATTATCACCAACTTCCCTTTTACTTCCTTTTTTGATTCAACACAAAATTTCTTATTTCACATATATTAAAAGTAGTTGAAAAATAATTTTATCGCTAATTTTAGTTATTTTTGCTTTTGTTTGCTGTCATAATTATTTACTAAAATAGGAGATTGACAATTCCACGCAAACATTTAATTGCTAATATAACGAATAAGAAGCAACAATTACAAGCTAAAATTTGACTAAAGTTAGCTCGTGAAATAAAGGCAGCAGTAAAAATTGGTGGACCTAACCCGCAATCCAACTCTCGCTTAAAAGCGGCAATTGAAAAGGCATTGCAAAATAACTTATCCAAAGAGGCAATTAATCGTAATATTTTAGGGGCAAATAAAGATCAAAAAAATTTAATTAATTTAACTTATGAATGTTATGGACCTAATGGTATTCAAATTATTGTCAATGCTTTAACTGATAACCAAAATCGTGTTGTTGCCAATTTGCATGGTTATTTAACAAAACTAGGCGGACAAATCGCTAAACAAAATAGTGTGAAAATGTTTTTCACCGAGTTGGCAGTTTTTCATGTTAATAAAAATGGTAAAACAACATATGATTTTTTATTGGAATTATTACTTCCATATGAAATTGTTGATCTTATTGAAGAAGACATTTATGAAATTTTAGCTAAACCTAAAGACTTTTTTTGCCATCAACAATGAATTAAAAAAGGCTCAATGCGATATTATTTTTGGTGAGGTTAAATTAGTCGCTAATGAAAAGAAAGAAGTTCACGACAATCTACTTATGGAAAAAATTCAAAGATTTCTTAATCAATGTGAGCAAGACGAGGATATTCAATCGGTTGTTACAAATATTAAATAATGAATAGTAATTTAAGGTTTAAATTAGATAATCTTCCGAAGAAACCAGGATGTTATTTATGAAAAGATATTGATCAACAAGTAATTTATGTGGGAAAAGCAAAAAATCTTTTCAAGCGTTGTCATCAATATTTTAATCCAAATCGCGATTTTAAAACAACGAAACTTGTTGCTGAGATATGTGATGTTGAATTTTTTGTTGTTGACAACGAAAACGAAGCTTTAATTCTTGAAAACAATTTGATAAAAAAACACCAACCTAAATACAATATTTCTCTAAAAAATTCTAATGCCTATCCGTATTTTGTTTTAACTAATGATAAACATCCACAATTGAAATATACTTATTTTTTTAATCGCTATCGTGGTAAATATTTTGGTCCTTTTGCCGCCTCTACTTTCGAAAAACATGAATTTAAAAAATTAATTGATGCGATTTTTCCTTTGCGAAAATGTAATCATATCCCCCACAAAAAGTGCTTGTATTACGATTTAGGGCAATGTTTAGGTCCTTGTATCAATCAAGTTAGCCAAAAACAATATGATTCGATCAAAAGACAAATTATTCATTTTTTTCATGGTAAGACAAAACAAATCATTACTTTATTACGAGATAAGCAAAAAGAAGCTGCTGCGATATTGAATTTTGAACAAGCTGATACAATAAAAAAAATAATTACTTCAATCCAAGAATTAAAAAATAACCAAAATATTCAATTAACAACCAATTCCAATATTGATTTTTTGGGGTTTTCGGTACAAGATAATTTTTTAGTTATTGGATTATTCAAGTATGTTAATGGTAAATTATTGACAAAAATTCAAGAAATTTATGAATATTACGACACCATTGAAGAAACGATTTTTAATTGGATTATTCAATACTATCTCAAAAATTTTAATAGACCAAAAATTCTTTACATATCGTTATTATTTTCTAAACATAATTTGCAATTACTTACAAAAAATTTATCAATAAAAATTATTCATCCTATTAAAGGTAAAAAGAAAGCAATTTTAAAAAATGTTGAAGAAAATTTAAAAGCATATCTTAAAAATAATTTCAATTTTTTCAAACTAAAAAAACAAAAATTAAATTCTGCATGGAATAAGTTAAAGGAAATTTTACATCTTTCAAAGTTGAATACACTTATTGCTGTTGATATTTCTAATTTATTTAATGATGATAAAGTAGCAGGAATGATAAGTATGAGCAATGGTGAATTTATAAAAGATAATTACCGAAGATATATTATTAAAAAAAGATTAAATTCAGATTATGAATGTTTTGTTCATATTTTTGAAAGATATTTAGCAAAACATGTAAATAAATTACCAGATTTAATCATTGTTGATGGTGGTAAAATACAAGCAAAAGCGGTTTTAAGTGTTTTTTCAAAATTAAAAATTTCTCCCCCAAAAGTTATTGGTCTAGTCAAAAATTCTTTACACAAAACAAATGCCATTTATTTTAATGATAAAATTATTAAATTAGATCGTACTTCTGATTTTTATAATTTTTTACTAAAAATTCAAAACGAGGTACATCGTTTTAGTATTAGTTTTTTTCGAAAAAAACATTTGCAATCAACCCTACAAAAAAAGTAAAATATTAACATATGCCACTTATTAAAAAAAAAGATACCGATTTTTATTTTGAGAATGGTCATATTGTTTTAACAAAAACATATTTGCAGGACAATTTATCACATTTTAAAAAAATTACTGGAGGACGAATTGCAAGCATTTTGGGTTTGAATAAATATGTTACGCCATTTCGTGTTTGACTATCAATTGTTAATCTTTATAAAGAAGAAATGGATGCAACACTTGCTCATGTTGGTCATACCATTGAACCAAAAATTAGGGATTTCGTTAGTCAACAGTTAAATATAAATTTTAAATCCTATGATCCTTTTGCAATAAAATGAGATGTTTTTAAAGAAAACAAAATTTTTGGTGGTATCCCTGATGGCGAACCGGTTGATACCAACGGAAATTTTTTATACGAAGAAGGCAAACCCATGTTAGAAATAAAAACATCATCATTCGATGGACTAGTATACAAAAAAATTGATGGTACCCTGGTATTACAAAAAGATGAAGACGGGTTTCCAATTATTAAAGAAAAAATGGCAAAATACAAATCGTGATTTGATCCGAAAACAAATAAATTAAAAATTAATGATGAGTATGCTTATCAATTAGCTTTATATTTATTTTTACGTAAAACTAATTATGGTATTTTTGCCATTTGTTTTCTTAATTTAGATGATTACAAAAATCCCGAAAAATTTCAAATAAATAATCATATCATTAAATTGAAAGAAATGTATGTTGATCTTGAGCAGTTTGGTGCAATTATTGAAAAAGTCAAAAAATGATACGAAAACTATGTGATTAAAGGAATTTCACCAGCATTAACAAAAGAGGATGAAATATGGGTAAAGACACAATTACAAAAATAATTTATATTAAGTTTGGTGAGTTAGTTTTGAAAGGGAAAAATCGTCATCAATTTTCCACTTTACTTTTAAAAAATATAAAAAAAGCTTTATTTGATTTTAGGAAAT
The DNA here is from genome assembly GCA_017445805.1 of bacterium. Taxonomy (GTDB): domain Bacteria; phylum Bacillota_I; class Bacilli_A; order Mycoplasmatales; family Mycoplasmoidaceae; genus Hennigella. Next base: position 8,712 of record JAFSSC010000008.1, on the reverse strand, counting down.
TAATCTTTGTTTACAAATATGATGCTATTTTAATCAAAAATATTCCAAGCAAATCTTTTATCGAAATTTTTAATATTATTAAAATGATTCCAGGAATTAGATTGGTTATTGAGGCAAATCTCATTCCTCGCAATCGCATTAAACTATGCTCATTTTTAACGAAAAATTTACCAAAAAAAGATTTTTTTACATTCAAGATTAAAACAAAACGCATCGATAAAAAATATCCAACAAGTTCATTAGAATTTGATTGTGGCATTGGTAATTTTGTCTTAAAAAAATTTTGCAATGCCAAAGTTGATGTCCATCAACCACAAATTTTAATTAATATTGAAATTAATAATGAATGTTTTATTGTTTATTGGAATAAGCAAAATGGTTTGGGTGGTTTTCCGTTAGGAATTAATGGAAGAGTTCTTGCTTTAATTTCAGGTGGAATTGATTCCCCCATCGCTAGTCACTTACTAATGAAAAGAGGTTTTCATGTCGATTTTTTAACTTTTATCTCCCCCCCACATACGACAAAAAAGTCTTTGACAAAGACAATTGATTTGATAAAAAAAATTACTTTATCAAAACGAATTGAACAACCAATTTTATATATTTGTAATTTCACACCACTGCAACATGAAATTGCTCATATTTCTAATCATTCTTATCAAATAACAATTATGCGACGATATTTCTTCCGTATTGCACAATATCTTGCAAAATTACATAATTACTCTGCGATTGCAACGGGTGAAAATTTGGGACAAGTCGCAAGCCAAACCATCGAAAGTATTATTACGATTTCGCATGTGATTAAAGATACAATTGTTTTGCGTCCACTTTTGACATATGATAAAGAGGAAATTATTTCACTTGCGAAAAAAATCGGAAGTTTTGAAATTTCAATTTTACCTTATCCCGATGCTTGTAGTAGTTTTGTTCCAACAAATCCAGTAACTAAACCAAAAATTGCAATTGCCGAAAAATTGGAAAAAGAAATGATAATGATAAAAGCGATTTATGAAAAAACGATAAAAAATATTGTAAAAAAGGAAATATAAATGGTTTCAAAAGAGTTTTTAAAAACATTTATCAAAAAAATCAAGAAATATAAAAATATTTCAATTTTTTTTCATGAATTACCAGACTTTGATGCTTTAGGCTCTAGTTTTGCTTTACAAAATTTTTTGATGAAAAAATATCCAAAGAAGGCAATTAACATTGTTGGTCTTAGTTTAATTAAAAAACAAAGCAGAAATTCATTTTTTTCTTTAAAAAATAAAGAAGTTGATGATAATGAAATTAAAAATTCTTTTGGAATTATTCTTGATACACCAATAAAAGAGCGTATTGCCACAGTGAAATATCAATTGTGTCATGAATTATGTTTAATCGATCATCATCCAAAAATTAAAACCTTTACTAATATCGAATGAATTGATGAAAAATACCCAGCAGCATGTCAAATGATTGCTGAATTGCTATTAAAATGAGATCGAAAAAATGTTTCAATTTTAGTAAGTAATTATTTATATGCTGGAATTGTTACAGATACAAATCGTTTTCTTTATCCTGCGGTTTTACCATCGACCTATCAAATTGTTAGTGAATTGGTGAAAATTGGTTGTCAACGACAAAAAGTTCACCAAGCAATTTATACAAAAGAAGTTAATGATTTATTATTTCAAAAATATGTAATAAAAAAAGCTCATTTTAATCAAAAGTTAGGCCTTGCTTGAGTGAAATTAGGAAAAAAATGTTACCATCGCTATAAAATAAAATATTGTAATAGTATGGTAAATACATTAGCAAATATTAACAAAATAAAAGTTTGATTATCTTTTTATTATGATTTTGATGCAAAACAATGAAAAGGTTCTTTGCGTAGTGCATCGTTACCAATAAATCATATTGCCAAAAAATATCATGGTGGTGGTCATAAATTGGCGGCGGGATTTAAAATTTTAAAACATTGTGAATTTAAAAAAATTCTTAATGATTTAAAAAAATATTTATGTGAGAAAGAAAATTTTTGCCATGGTGCGATTTAATGTTTGTTAATTTAATCACAAAATCATATTATTCAATATCTATTTCAGCAATTTCGATTGATGAAATAATTAATTTCGCGATCAAAAATAAACAACAATATGTTAGTTTAATTGATAAAAATGTCATGTATGGTGCAATTGAATTTTATACAAAGGCAAAAAAAAATAATTTAAGACCAATAATTGGTTTGAATTTAACTTTAAATAATAATGAAATATATTTAATTGCTTTAAACAATAATGGATATCTAAAACTATGTAAGATTTCCTCAATAATTAATTGTTTTCCGTCCCAAGATTGGATGCAACATGTTACTGATGATCTTATTGTCATTAGTAATCAAGAAGGGTTAAAAAAATTTAATGCTAAAAACAAATATTTAGATTGTGATTTAGCTCTACATGAAGCTTTATTCGCTGTTAAAGATGATTATGAAAAATATAAAGCAATAATTGCGATAAAAAACAATCAATTATATTTTGATGTTAATGATAGTAATGATTTAATGAATAAATATTTATGAACCCAACAACAAGCGCAACAAATCTTTACAAAGCTACAATTGGATAATTTGGCAAATCTATTGCAAAAAATAAATTTAACAATTCCTTTAAATCAAAATAATTATTTTATAAAATTTGATCCAGAAAAAGATTCTCATGAATTATTAAAAGCACGATGTAAACAAGGTCTAATTTATCGTATTGGTGAAAAGGTTCCCCAAAAATATATTGATCGAATTAAATATGAATTAGATGTTATTCATCAATTAAATTTTGATGATTACTTTTTAGTTGTCCAAGATTATGTTGCCTATGCAAGACAAAATAATATTATGGTTGGACCAGGAAGGGGTTCAGTTGCTGGTTCATTAGTTTCATATGTTTTAGGAATAACAAATATTGACCCTTTAAAATATGATTTAATCTTTGAACGTTTCTTAAATAAAGCACGAAAATCAATGCCAGATATTGATGTCGATTTTATGGATAGTCGTCGTAATGAAATTATCGATTATCTCCAAGCAAAATATGGACAACAACATGTTGCTCATGTTATTACTTTTCAAAAAATAAAATTAAAAACAGGAATAAGAGATGTGGGAAGAATTCTTAACATTGATCTTAAAATAATAAATTTAATTTGTAAAAAAATAACTTCCGACTTAGAAAAAAATATTGATTATGAAATTAAGACTAATAAAAATCTAATAGCCTCAATTAATGAATATCCCCAATTATTTAAATTAGCTTTTTATTTAGTTGGTTTACCAAGACAAATTGGTTTACATCCCGCTGGTGTTGTTTTAGCACAACAAAGTTTAACTGATCTTGCCCCTCTTTGTTTATCAAATGACAATATTAAGATTGTTCAATATTCGAAAGAATATCTTGAAGGCATTGGATTAATTAAATTGGATATTTTAGGCCTTAGTAATTTATCAATTATTAGTGATTGTAGCGAAAAAATTAGACAAAATAGCAATCCAAATTTTAATTTATCTAAGATAAATTTTAATGATCTTAAAGTTTATACAATGTTACATCGAGGGGAAACTGTTGGTATTTTTCAATTAGAAAGTGCGGGAATGACAAATATTATCCGCAAAATTAATCCCAAATCGATTGGAGATATTTGTGATACACTTGCTTTATTTCGTCCAGGACCACGAAATAATATTTCGTTGTATTTGGAAAACAAGAATAAAAAAGAAAATATGACTTTTATTAATGAAAAACTTAAAGATATTTTGTTACCAACATACGGAATCATTTTATACCAAGAACAAGTTATTCAAATTGTCCAAAAAGTTGCTAATTATTCTTTGAGCGAAGCCGATTTATTTCGTCAAGCAATTTCAAAAAAAAAATATGACGATTTGAAGCAATTAAAATCTGATTTTATTGTTCGCGCCGTAAAAAACAACTATCAACAAGATGAGGCAAATAAAATTTTTGAATATGTTTTAAAGTTTGGTTTATATGGATTTAATAAGTCACACTCCATTTCATATGCGATTATTTCTTACCAAATGGCATATTTAAAAACATATTATCCCCTGGAATTTTTTGTTTGCTTATTAACTTACAATAATAATGCGACCGATAAAATTATTACTTACCTAATCGAAGCAAAAAAGAATAAAATTTCAATTTTACCTCCTTCGCTTAACTATTCGCAAAATGATTTTACAATTTATCAAAATAAAATTTTATTTGGATTTAATGCTATTAAAGGAATTGGTTATGAAACAATAAAAAAAATAATTACTATTCGTAATAGTTGTTTTGAAAAAAAATTTGTTAATTTATTTGATGCTTTGACAAAACTTGTTAATCATGAAATTGGATTATCGGTACTACAAATATTAATCAATGGTGGATGTTTCGATGATTTTTTTAATAGTGATGTTCCAAATCGAACAAGTTTATTGATAAATCTAGAAAACATTTTTAAGGCAATAAAACTATCATCACCAAATTACAACATGTTATTAGAATTAAAATTTGATAAATTCGATCATTTAACCAAACAACAAATTGCACAAGAAACTATTACTCAGACAAATTTATTAGGAATTGATTTTTCAATTAATCCAATTACAATCATAAAAAAAAATAATTCTTTTCCTCATCTTCATTCACTCAATGAAATTCAATCTTTTCCTTCCAATCGAAAAGCAAATTATTTAGCGATTGTTAAAATCATAAAAATAAAACGAATGAAAACAAAAAAAAATGTTAACATTGCATGATTAACACTTGAAGATGAGACAACGGTCACTACTAATGTTATTGTTTTCAATAATATTTTAGCCAATAATGATGAAAACACTTTATTGGAAGTGAATAACTTTCTACTCGTTGAATTAGCAAATATATCAACACCACAGCGAAAAATGCTTAGTGTAAAACATATTAAAAAAAAGTTTATAGTTTAATTTATCTATAATTTTTAATTATTATGGTGAAAGCATTAGCAATTGACGGTAATTCTTTATTATTTCGTTGCTATTATGCAACTGCAAAAATGCTTGATTATTACCATAAAAATAATTTAATACCAACAAATGCGATTCTTTTAATGGTTTCAACAATTTTCAAGCTATTAAAAAATTCTTACCAATATGTTTTTATTGCTTTTGATGCTCATCGTAAAACTTTTCGCAACCAAATTTTTTCTAACTATAAAATGAATCGTAGTAAAACTCCAGAAGATTTGATTATTCAATTAGGTTGGGTGAAAAAAATCATTAGTGCCATGGGAATTCATCATGCCGCTTTTGATAATTATGAAGCAGATGATTTAATTGGTAGTTTTACAAAAATAATGAATGATCATAATATTGTTGTTGATATTTATTCTTCCGATAAGGATTTACTGCAATTAATAACACCATTAACGAATTATCATATGTTTAAAGTCGGTTTGTCTAAAACAATTTTGTATACTGATAATAATTTTTCTTCATTATTTCACGGTTTAAAACCAAACCAAGTTGTTGATTTTAAAGCAATTGTTGGGGATAGTAGTGATAATTTTTGCGGCATCAAAGGGATCGGACCAAAAACGGCGGTAAGTTTATTGCAAAAATATGGATCATTAAACGAAATCTATCAACATATTAGCGAGTTATCGCAAAAAAATCAACAAATTTTATCTTGTGAAGAAAACAAAAAAAATTGTCAGATTTGTTATCAAATTGCCCAGATAAAAAATAATTTATTTTCATCTGAATCAATTGATAAATTTCGCAAAAAAAAAATTAATTCGGATGAATTTAATACGATTATTGATTATTTAAAAATACCTTCGCTAAGAAAATATAATTAAAGTACAATACAGCGTAAATGAAAACATGTTTAATTAATTTACATAATCATCTACTAGATGGAAAAGGAAATTTTTATAACGATGAAAAAATAAAAAAATATTTTGATAATTCTAAAAAAGCTAAATGTCAAAAAATCTATGCTTTTACCGATCATTTTTCAGAAATGCTTGAATGTCATCATGATAAGGATAGTTTTTTTGATAATTACAAGAAAAAAGTGGAAGAAATCAAAACGGATGTAGATGTAAACAAACGAAAAATCAATATTTTAGTTGGTCTTGAATTAGATGTTTTGTTTAGTAATGATGACGATCAAAAACATATCATATGCATATTTAAAAGTGTCGAAACTATGTTAGAAAAAATTCGTAATTATTATTTGGATGATTGCAAGAATGATAAAATTCTTGTTTTGAATGATGAAAAATTATTATTAGCTTATTCGCGATTATTAAGTGATGCAATTTGCATTCCACATTTCAAAAAAGGTGATGTGAAACGTAATTTTACCGACTCCCAAATTGATGAGTGGAATAAGATAGAATGTTTACCAAGAATATCGTGTGTCGAAACAAATTCCTCATTAAGAACCTTAGTCTATTTAATTCCTAAACTTTTTGATGAGAAATTAGGTGATTATAAATATCATTATATAGTTGGGAATGATAGAGATGTTTCTCCTCTTGTTTCTTTCATATTTTTTGAGGATGAAGTTTTGTTGAATAAAAGTGAACAAATATTTGAAAATATCAAGTCTTTTTTTGCTGAACGTAGTTCTCCAAAACATCACCCATCGCTATCTCTATCTCATAATAATCATGAAATTTTTCTTTATGGAGTAGGTGACATAGTTATTTCTCTAAGTTTAATAATTTATGGTCACATGGGTAGTGGCAAAACATATTTATGTAACAAATTTATTAATGCATTGGACAATACATATAAGAATAATAAAAAAGATAATGATTTCTTGTGCTCTATAAGTCAAGGAGAGTATATTAGTAAAGATAATGATAAGGAGTTAATGGAAGAACATTTTCATGATATCATACACGAATGACAAAGCGGATTTGATAAAATTTCTGAAATGTTTTCGAAAAAATTTTGTGATGACCCTCGTGTTAATAGTAATACAAAACACATTACCAAGAAAGTGATTAACAATTACTTAGGTGAATTCATTGATGATACTATAAGAAATATTAAAGAAAATTACGGTGATGATAATAGGCACTTAATGGCTAAAGAAAGGTATGGTAATTTTAATACGATTACATCTAAATACAGTACATATTTTAACAATACTAATGATTGCATTGATAAAATTATTGATTTAATCAAACTTTTAATAAAATCAAAAATTATTTTTCTGATACTCCTACTATCGATATGATCAAAAAAAGCACTAATGTTTTATTTGATACTGTTGAAAAAATGCTACAAAATCTTCGATCATTTGATCTTGAAAACGAATTGGTTGTTTTTACTAATAAAATATGCAAAGATATGAACGATATCATTAATGACCTAAATCATTGAGAATATACATTTAATAATGTCGATTTTGCTAAATATTATTTCCATTATCTCTTAGTCGAAGAATTTAATAATTTTATAAATGAGAGTAATGAAGAAGATGCAGATAAATATCGTATTGATTGTGGAGAATATTGTGGCGAAAAATACTCACTTAAACTTGAACTTCAATACCGACAAAAAAAATCTGTGGATATAAAAAATTATTTTATGCTATCATTAAGTCAGATACTACAAATTAAAAAACATAAATTTATTGATGCTTCTTTTGGAGAAAGAAAAAAATTTATGGTTTTAGATAAAATAAGAAAAAGTAAATACAAGTTTTTAATTTTTGATGAACCCGACTATTCATTTGATAATTATTTTATAAAAAACTATCTTGCGAAGGAGTTGGTGGAAATTTTAAAATCTCAATCAAAAAAGTTATGGTTAGTAACGCATAATCATGTACTTTGAAGTGAAATATATGGTGCTCCAGGGCTGAATAAAAAAATATCGTATATAGAATGCAAATATAACAATAACAATAATGATGACAAATGAGAATATAAGCAATCACAAAAAAGTAATTTTTCTCTTTTTCTAGACAACTATGAGGCAGATGAAGAGTCATATAATTTACGGAAAAAATTATATGGAAAGTATAAAGAAGGGGAGCAATAAATATGAACAAAAAATTAAAAGAATTAAAAGATATAGATGCTAATTTTATTAAAGATGTTCTTAGAGAAATATACGAAAGTAAACTTGATAATTTTGATGATATATGAAAAGAGATATTTATAAACAAGTTTGAGAACGATAAGCTTTTTGATAAATCAAATGACAAATATAATGATCCTATAATCCAACAACTTTATAATAAATTTAGTGATTTTTTTAATCAACGTAATGAAATAAAGCAAGAAATTGAAGAGTTAGTAGATAAGAAAAACAAAATATTAGAAAAATTAAAACAAAAATATAATTAGTGGTTTTATGCATTTGTTAACATGGTAATAAATGTTGACATTAAATCATATAATACAACTCTCATTTAGCAGAATATTAATATTATTAACTATTTATTATGGACATCTCTCTTGTACAACCACCAAAATTTAATTGATTTACTAAAATTACTTTTTTATTTGATAAAATAATATCATAAATATGTTTATTTGGTGACTTAGCCAAGTGGTAAGGCACGAAGCTGCAACCTTCGCATCGTCAGTTCAAATCTGTCAGTCACCTCCATACGCATCCTTAGCTCAATTGGATAGAGCGTTTGGCTACGAACCAAAAGGGTATGGGTT
>JAFSSC010000007.1 GCA_017445805.1 bacterium | reverse complement strand
ATATATATATATATATACTCTTATTCATTATCGCATCTAGTTAATTTTTTTTGTTTTCGTTTTACTAATAAAAGAAAGGGCATCATCTAAGTTTACTAGATCGATGTTTTTTATTTTTTAATGAATATATTCGATGAAATTCAATTAAAAAGTGAAAAGAAGATAAGAGTTATGTATTTATTAAACCAATTAAAGTTGCCGGAAATAAAACCAACTAAATATTTACCACTGTATGTTGAAAGTAAGTATCTCAAAGAATATTCACTTGCGGACAAGATACAAATGGCAAAAAGCAGAATCATCGAATTTTTAGAGAAATTGCCCAATAAAGACATAATGATTTCTTTTTCTGGGGGGAGAGACAGTTGTGTTTTGCGTCATCTTGTTCATGAAGTGCAAGATATAATGGGAAAACCTCGTTCAAAATTATTAATTGCAAGTGAAATATTCCATCCTGAAACACTAAAATTTATTAATTATTTTAAAAACGAATATGAGATTGTCCCACCCATTAAATCGTTTGAAGAAATCATTTCTGAAAATGGGTTTCCTATTATTTCTAAACAAATTGCTCAAAAAATTAATCATTTGCGTAATACGCGTCATCGAAAATACATTAGAGCAATTTTTGGTTTAGATAACAATAAGTATGGAACATTACCATTAAAATATATTCATTTTCTCGACAAAGATTTTGTTGATTACGGAGTAAGTCATAAATGTTGTGATTACATAAAAGGGAAAAAAAAAAGATAAACGACCCGTCTTTATTGGAACAACAATTAACGAATCACGCTTGCGTCGACACACATGAGTAAAATATGGATGCATTCAATATGCTAATAATAAACCAGATGTTTGTAAACCTTTAAGTCTTTTTACACAAAAGGATATTAACGAATATATCGAAAAATACAAAATTAAAATAAGTAAAATTTATGATTTAGGCTATTTACGTTCAGGATGTATTTGTTGTGGTTTTGGTTTATCATTAGAAGAAAAATTAAAAAAAGAAAAGGTAATTCCGATGAATCGTTTTGAATTACTATATAAATCCAATAAGGAATTATTTAAATATTTTTTTATTAAATTAGAAATGTGAAAGCCGTTAGCGGATTGTCAAATTACATTAAATATAAATGATCCGATTATGATTAAATTTAATCAACGTCAAAAAGAAATTAAAAATTGATATATGAACATTGATGTTAATTTAAACAAAATTTTAGATGAAATTGAAAAAAGAAATCCCTCGTGTTGAAATAACGAGGAAAAGCAATGAATTTTTCAAAAATACAGAAAGGTAGTTAGTTAATATGAAGCAAAGAGATACTAAAATAATACAATTAAAAAACGATTTGAATGACAATAATAGTTCTTCTTTTTTGATAACAATTGATGATATTTTTAATGGGAAGTTAATTGACGATATTGGTAAATTTGTTATTCTTGACTATCAAAGACCATACGATTGAGATAAAAAATCAATTGTGTCTTTGATTGAAGACATTAATAATCTAGGTGTGAACGATTCGCATTATATTGGAATAATTTATTTAGGTTATAAACGTTTTGCTTCCGGTTGATCTATTATTGATGGGCAACAACGAATAATAACATTTTTTATTTTGTTGCACTATTTTAATAAAAATAAGATATCTAGTAATGATTGTAATTTTGATATTAGTGTTCGAATCAATGATAATGATAAAAATTTAAATGAAATAATTGAAAAAGATAGTGAACTTGTTGACAATTTGTTATTAAAAGAATATTGTGAAAATATTAATGCAAATCTTAAAATAATTAAAAAATATTTTGATGAAAATGGTATTGATAAACATCGTTTCTATGACATTTTTATCAAAAAAGTTTGTTTTATAATAATTGCTTGTCTTGACAAAGAAATGGAATTAAATTTATTTTATAATATCAATTCAAAACGCATTGAACTTGATGATGTGGATAAAATTAAAACATATTTAAATTTAAATGTTTTTAATGACAAGAATTCCACAAAAGAGTTTTATAATATTTGACCTAAATTATATAAAGAAGGCAAGTCTTCGGCATATTTATTTTTTAAAATTTTAGCGAATGCAATAAGTGGTACTGATTCAATCGGTAAGATAAAATATGGTAATTTGGTTGAGACTATTGAGAAATACATTAGTGAAAATAGTTTGTCAAGTTTTAAATTGGAATTTAATGATACTTTGGAGCGTTTTGCTCTTCTTCCAAGTGATTACAATGATCTATCATTCTACAAAGGTTCTTCTAGTGAAATCAAAAATATAATGGTATCGTTATGATTATCACGGAAATTGCGACATCATCGAAGATTTATACAAGAAATAACACACAAGGTTAGATATAACGATTACATGTCTGGTAAGCGTAATCCTCTTATCGCTTTTCTAATATTTCTTTTTACTTTTATTTGTGAAGCAAAATTTTCATTTAAAAACACTGATGGTCAAAAAAACATTAATATTTATCTAAAATGATCCGAAAAAGATCGAAAAAAGAAATTGAAAGATTTATGATTAAAATTTAAAAATGGCAATTTTCTAGATGATATTGAATATAGTTTTCCAAAAATAAATCGGGAAATTGAGAATATTAGTGAAAAAAGCAAATGCATTATTCCATTGCTAATTATTGCTGAGAGTAGAATTGATAATTTTTATGAAACAATAAATAATTAGATATTCTAATCTTGGAGAAAAAATTCATATAGATCATATAATTCCTCTTAAATCATTGTTAAAAGACCCAATAAATGAAAAAATAAAAAGCAACAATTATGAATGAAGTGAGCCAAATGTGGATTTGAAAAAAATAATTTGTTCAATTTATAATTGTCAAATTCTTTCGCAACACGAGAATGTTACAAAATCTTCTACTTTTGACTTAAAATATTGTAAATTAAGTAGTGATGGATTAGTAGATTACATTGATTATGATAAAATAAAAAATTGCTTGATTCAGCGAAAGCAACAATTAATTGAAAATTTAGAAAACGTGATTAATAGGTTAATAAAATAATTTCTTAATAAATCTTACGGAAAATCATAGTAAAAGCTGTAAATTTTGTTATTTTTAATTATTTGTAAAAAATAACAAAAAAATTATATTTACGATGCAAAACTATAAATAAATTATTTAGATTTTAAATTTTTTTCTTTAACTTTGCATCAAGCAATTCATTGTTCGTCAGTCATTTTTGGGTCTTTTGTACCAACAAATATTTTACATTTTAAAATGTCACATTTTGAGCAATCACCACTTGGCATTTTACTTGCACATGCATAAACAGGACATTGTTGACCTTGGCGGTAAAACACTTTACCTTTTACTTTATTGCAACCACCACACATCGTTGCACCGCAAACAGAGATATTTTTTACACCCACAATTGTACTATTATATAAAATAATTCCCCAACATCTCAAAATTATTTAGAAATCTTGTATTTTAGCAATTTTTCTCAATTTTTTTAAAATTGAGACAAATATTTCTAATAGAATTCTTATATTTATAATTGTTGCAAAATTTTCTTGCTTTTTTATATATTTCTTTTGCAATTAATTTTTTATTAAGTGACATTACTTCTTGTTTCAATAAATTAGCATATTTAACGACGGAATGATTCTTACTTTTTAGCAATTTTGCCATATTTGATTTGTTTTGCAATTTTTGATGTACTTTTCCTTGGTATAGGGATCATATTATTAATTCGAACTCCAGCAATTTTTTCACCATTTTCATTGAATAATTTGACACAATAGAATTCGGGTTTGTTTATTTTACTTGTTAATGGTGCAAAGTAATCAAAATTATTACTAGAAAAAACTAATATTCCGATATACGGTCGATTATTTTTTGGTTCAGCAATACATTTTTCAAATTGTTGTAAATATTCAATATATTTAGAATCAATTTTATAGATATTAAGCTTAGACACAATAGTCATTATAAAAAAATATCTCTCAAATTAATGAGAGATATTTTTATTACACTTGGACTGTTAAAGAGGCTTCATCCGTTCCCCAATCATTTGAATTATAACATATGAGGTATTTCATTCATAGATTGGACGAAAATTTATTTTAGATTTTATTAATATTTGGTGTGTCTTTTCTAGCCTTTTTAGCGAAAGAAATTATTTTATCACCAATTTCAAACATTGCAAAAAAACAATCGAGGAATTTTACTATACAATCGCATAATTCAAAAAAATCTTTGCTTGTTCATAAATATAACTTTTCATTCGTCGACTTTTTGTAAATTTCACCATTTTTACTTCATTCTTCTCCTTCAATATTATTATGAGAAAGATTACAATTATTAAAAATATATCTAATATTTTCTAAAAAATTTTCATTAAAATAATTTAGGCCTCTTATACGGCGAGAACTAAATCATTTTCTACAACCACCAATTAATACACATGCTGTATCAATATTTCTAATTTCCTTATATTTTTGTTTTAAATCTCTTATTTTTTTATCATCACAAATCGTATTATTTGTATTAGGTTTTTCTCATTTTATTCATATATCACTTTTTTGATCAGTTTTTCAATATGACGAAGATAAATAATACATCCGTTTCTTATCATTCAAATGTTCTAAAATAATACTCAAATAATTAGAATTTTTCATCCATTTTTCTACTGTCAATGATATCTTTTTGCTCTTTCCACATCTTAACATTTTTATACCGCATTCTACACGATAAGTAATTCCTGGTATGTTTTCTATATAAAAGGTACTATTAAGTAATAGATAGAAGTCATTATTTATCTTAAATCTATCTTTGATAGCTGAAGCTATGCAATGTCTAAGATTCCTTTTTCACGAATTCATATCCTATATGGCAGGGGTGGCAGGATTTGAACCCACAACACGTAGATTTGAAGTCTACAGTTCTGCCGTTGAACTACACCCCTAGAACTTAAAATTATTATAAATTATTAAGGCTAATAGCAATTAATTTTGCTTGGTGAATTTGAAATAAAGTTTTTATATTATTTTTTATTTATTCCTTGATTATTGAAATCTAAATTTATTTTTTCATACAGCATTAGATATTTATTTTTATCTTTTTATTTAGATTGGTATATTTTTTTTAATTGTATGAATTATAAATTTATTGTTTTTCCCGACAAAATTGTAACACATTCTTAAGATCAATTAATATTTCTTTATATGCTTGTTGTCCTTTTGTTAATGAGTTTTCAAGTAAATCGATTATGGTCATTTGACTTTTTAAAACAATCAAACTATAACTTAAAATAATTTTTGATACTATTCGCTACCTTATCACGATGCATTAAAATATTTTGTCTCTAAATTATCTTTTTGTAGTTTATATGTTGAAAAGAGAATACTTAGATAAATTAAATTTTTTCGATAATTTTATCGGTATTATTGGGGTTTATAATATTTGACTTTTTTATTTTTTTGTTGTTCAGTAATTGCTTTTTGTTTAAAGAATTGCGCTATTCAATATAACAAATAAATAATTGTTGTTGTTATCACTATTGACACTCCGCAACTCAATATTATTAGAAAAGAAAGTAATGCTATGTCCATAATTTAGTTATATGATATGATATTTTTTTTGATTTTACTAATATATTCTAATTTGCTATTCAATTCTTCTATTTTTTTGTCCAAATCTAATTCGCTATTAATGATTTGATCAGTATTGACATATTGTTTTAACCGATGCAATCAAAGAGATAGCACCCATAACTCTTGGTATTACTTTTTCACCACAGGATTTTTTCCCTATCAAAAAATCAAATAAGGAGAAAGGAGTTAAATAATAAATAAAAGACTTTCGTCTTGTATTATATCATACATGTTACATCCTAATCCTATTTAAGCAAAAACTTCATCAATTAAGCCTAGAATTAATGCTTTTATGAATTATTTTCTTTTAGCAAGTAGAAATTTTTAATTAATGTTAAATCGTATTCAAGTTCATTTTTTGTGATATAGCATGTTTGTAAGTGCAAAGGTTGTTTTTGTGAAATTGTTTTTTTATCAAAATAATAACAATCCCCACTACCAAACAATTGAACACATTTATTATCATTAAATAATTGAATACTTTCATATTCATTATTCAAAGTATAGATATACTTGCTATCCGTTAAGTTCAATAGTTTATTCATTTTTGGGATTTCAAAAATCGTTTGTGCAGCAATTAAACAATTAATTCCACATTTTTTTCCGTTTTCTAGAATATAAAATAAATTTTGTCAAATTAAATCAGCATTTTCATTTTTTATGATTAAATCTAAATCATTAAAAACGAGAAGGATTGTTTTTAATTTCTTTTCTTCAAGATTTACAATTTTGTTGTAAGCGCTTAAAGAAGTAACATTATTTTGTTTAAACAAGGTCATACGACTTTTTAAATTTTCGACAACTATTTTAAGATTAATCAATATTTCATTAAAATTTGAAAAAATATTATTTTTAATATGTGGAGCTGTAAAAGATAATTCATTAAACAAATGGGGATTGTCTAAAAAGATAGAAATTTCTATATCTTTTGTGGAAGTGGTTAAGCACAAACTTAAACAATATAAGATCACAAAAGGAACAGCACCACTTAATTTTTTACCAATAACTAATGTATTAGGCGATTCTAATAGATTCTTAACAAATGGTTTGTTTTCTAAAGTGTAGCAACATACAACATCAAATGGTTTTGGATGATGTAAACTGTTAGTTATTGATGCTAAACTCTTTTTTGTTGGGTGCTTGTTTGCAAATTGAAAAGAAATATTTAGATCGGTAATCTCGTAATTGAAATAATTGATTTTTACAAGATCAACGATGGTTTTAATATTATCAACAATTTTTTTTATTCCTTTGCTATTGCTGCATGTAAAAGTTAATTGCATGTAATTATCAAATATTTGCAATTGTGTATTAGTAATAGCAATTTTTTCTTGCAATAAATAACCAATAATTTTATTTTTAATATTACTTGCATCATTTCGATTCAATACTTGGTTATCAATGTTATTTTGGGGTAGTAAACCAAAAAATGGTGCGGTTAAATTTTCTATACTTTTTTTAAGTTTTTTCTTTGTAATTTTTTTAAATTTAAATTTTGTTTTATTTTTTTTTATTTCTTCAATTGTTTCAATTTTTAAGTGCATTCCAATTTTTTTTGTTAAAAAGTTAGATATTTTTATTCATAATTTTGATTTTTTATAGTTAGCATTAAGTAAAGTTAAAGTCATTAATATTGTAATAACAACAAGTAAAGCAATCGTAAAAATTTTTAAAAACAAGAAAATAATTAAAACAAGAAGTAAAGGAATTATTCCAGCAGCAGAATTATTAAAGAAAAATTCATATTTATTGGCATGAAAATAACTAATTCATTTTTCCGAGTAATAAATTAATGTTTCTTTAAAGTCATGATCGTTTTTTGTTATTAGTGCTCAAATCGAAGTATAGAGGCAACAAAGAAAAAAAAGATTTAGGAAGTAAAAAATAACATTTTTTTTCTTCATTAGTTTTTTAAAAGGAATAACTTTAATAATGTTAAGCAATCAAATACAAAAGATTGATAAGTAAAATAAGTATTTTATTGGTCCAAAAAATAAATCAACTAAATTATCAAAAAAAGAACCAATATATGGAATACGAAAAGCAATTAAAAGAAGAAAAAATAAAATAACTATTCGCGATAACAAAAAATTTTTTTTGGAATAAATAACCCCGTTTTTTGTTTTATTGTTTTGTTTATCATCAAAATTAGTTAGAGAAAGAGGGGGGATTTTAACGGTTTTCATATTCAATTTTTTTTTTGTTGAACAATAGAATTATTATAAATTATTGTAATCAAGATTAGTGGTTTTTTTCCAAAGTTCTTTTGGTAAAGTTTAATTACTTCTTTTTTAAATTCATCCTGTAATTTCTTGGTTAAAAGATTATTTTGATCAACGAATTTATCAAGAATTTCATTCATGCGGTTATTTAAAATAGTATTTATTTCTACCAATTTTTGTTTATTTTTTTCATTTAATAAGTTAATCACACCAACTGGGTTATAGTTAAACTTAATTATTTTTTTTTCTTGTCGGTCAATTAATAAACTAATTAAAACACATCCATCACTCGCCATTTGTTGCGATTCAATTAGATGGGAAGCATGGATATCAATGTAACCATGGCTACGGATATTTTGTTCGGCAATTTTTATGTTTGATTTTTTTATAGGAATTTTTTCAATTTGGTCGTTAATAAATTTAACAATTTGACCATTATCGATAAGTAAAACATTATTTGATTTAAATTTTGTCGTTGTAACCAATTGTTCATATTTTACAAAATTCATATATAAGTCGTTAATCGGAATAATGTATTTTGGTTTCAATAAACTCACGATAAATTTATGATCTTCTTGACATTGTGATAATTCAATAATATCTTTTGGTAAGCGGTAAGTTGTAACTTTTTGTAATTTACTAATTTCATCAATAATATTTGATTCAATTTTTTCAAAACCATTTTCGGTATCTAAAGCATAAACAAAAGCGTCTTCATCATGAAATTGGATATTTTGGTCGTCACCACTAATTATTTTTTCTAGTTTTTGGATTAATTTTTGGCGGTATGCAACAATGATGACAACACAATGTTTATAGTTTTTAATTAATTGTGGATCGACTCATGGTAAATTCGGAAGATTAATTATTTTGTTTTTTACCAAGTATGAAAAAACATCATTTGTTGTTTGATCAATTATGCAAAAAGGTAATGAATATCCAGTGCATAGTTTTGCGATAACAGCAAGGTAATATAAATTGCTAGCATCAAGCGCGATAATTATTTGATTTTTTTCATTAGAAAAAATATTATCAAAAAAATCTTTTATACCATAATTAGGTGTCGCAAAACTAGGGTAATTAATATTTTTTCCAACCGATGTTAACAATAAATAATTATTATTTTTTGTAATTTTATTTATTTCAAAAATTAAATCATTAAAAAAATTATTCATTGATGTTGGAACAATAAATTTATCAAAATAAATTATTGATTTTTGTCCAAAAGTAAAAACAAAACCAATTCCAAATAAAAAATAGTTATAAGTGCGAAAAGTCGTTACTTGCATTTTACCATCAATCATTACTGACTTAAGTGGTTCAAGAGCAACAATATTAGGGACGAAATCATTACTTTTCTTGTTCAAAATATCGTTTTTAAAAAAAGAAGTAATCAATACTTTGCCAATTGGACTCGTATAAATAGGAACATTTGGTAAAACATCAACAAGATATTCTAATCCACCAAATTGCTTATATTCGCTAGTACCAATAAATATTCCTTTAACTCTTTCTTTGTTTTCAACTAAATAATCAAAATTAGGAATTTTTTTTTGGATTCCAGAAACAATACTTGGCGGTGTTATTATCCCACATGATAAAATATAAATATCATCATCAACATTTAGAATTTGGCAACATTTCCCTTTTTCATTTTGTCCACCAAGACAAAAAAATTGAAAATTAATCATTATAAATATAAACTAATTGCGATAAACTAATAAAAAAGAACTATTTTATCTATATTACATATTTTATTAGATTTCTAGGAATTTTGCAACAAGATTGTCTCCATTAACATAAAATCGATCGACAAACATGAGCGAATCTTGATAAATATTATCAGTTTGTTCCTTTGTATTACCGTCACTTCCCCAAAATATACCAATAGTGCTGAAATTTTCATCAATCATCATTGTGCCTGATGCACCACGTGTTAACAATCATTTGTCATCTGGATTATCGATTCATTCCTTAACAATATAAAAATCACAATGTGTTTCGTTACTTTTAAAATAATCGATGACTTTGCCTTTTTGAAAAATGTATTCTATTTTATTTTGTAAGAGAATGCCATTACTTATTTTAGCGGGATAACCGATACCATAAATTTTTGTCGAATTTTTTGCGATATTTGGCATATAGACATTAAGAGAATTATTAAATAACAAGTGCTTATTTATCTTTTCTAATTTTGTTTTTAATTTTTTTGTTATTTCGTCATTAAGATCAAGCATGAAATCAATTTTTATCAAACTAAAATCAGTAAATCTATGTTTATGGACCAAATCTTTGTGATAATCGAGATCTAGGTTTGCATTATAAATTTTATTAGAATCCTTTGTTTCGATTGCAACTTGCTTCCACTTTGTCGAATAAAATGTTTTTTTTTCTTCTTTTATTCTTAATTGTGGTTCATCGATAAGAATTTCGTTTCCTGCAATATCATTGCACGTACATGCGCAAAATATGTGGCAATTATTTTTATATTTTTTACTAATATTTTCATCATACAAAGGATCAAACACATTCGAAACATGTAAATTAGTTGCCATCCAATATTTATAATCATTGTCATTTTTATGATCAACTTTATCAACAATTCATCCTGTCCCCCCACTATAATGTTTTCCTAGAAGGATTTTATTTTCTTTAGGATTGTCGATGAAGCAAAATAATCAAATTGAAAATGTTCGTAATGATAGGAATTTTTCGTAATCACCTAATGTATATGGTTTGCAAACAATATTTTTACTATTTCGACAAATTTTTATTCAATTAGGATCATTTTTATATGCGGCATTACGTGTAACAATTTTTTTAATGTTACAACCGGTAAAAACATTTTCATTAATTGGTAAAAAATTTGTTTTATTTTTAATGTAAATTGTTTCGATTTTTGTATTAGCAAAAGCCCCATCATCAATTTTTTTAATTACAGATGGAACAATAAGATGTTGACTAATATCTTTATTGTCTTTAAATGCATTTTTACCAATTGTTTGAATTGTATAAAAGTTATTTTTATCACGGAACTGCCCATTACCTAAATTAAAAAAATTTGTTTTATGGTTTTGCCAATTTGTATTAACTTTAAAATTTTTTGTTTCGAGTAATTCACAATCATTTTTTTTTGTAAATTTTAATGTGAATTTTCCCGAATAATATCGATTCAAGTACGAAGCATCAAATGTTTTTATGTATTCTTGCTCTTTTTTAAAAGAAAATGGTTTATTTACAAAAAATATCGTAATAGGAATAAATAATGCAAGAAAACAAAAAAGGCAAAAATGAAAAAAAATTATTATTCTTAAGTTACTTTTCCTAATATTTTTTTTAATTTTAAACATTATTAAGTATTAAGTAGATTATAAAATAATAAAATTAAAGATTATTTTTCAATATTTGTTTAAGATACTTAGCTGTATACGATTTTTTTGCATCATCAATAATTTGTTCAGGTGTACCTTTTGTTACAATTTTACCACCTTTATCACCACCATCTGGTCCAAGATCAATAATATAATCAGCGCATTTAATGACATCAAGATTATGTTCAATAACAATTACCGTTGAACCATTATCGACAATTTGGTTTAAGATTTTTATTAATTTATTGACATCATATGGATGAAGACCGGTTGTTGGTTCATCAAGAATAATTAATGTTTTGTCGTTTGATTTTTTTTGAATAAATTTCGCTAATTTTATTCGTTGAGCTTCACCACCTGATAATGATGTTGATAGTGTTCCTAATTTTAAATAACCTAGACCAACATTTTCCATTAACTCTAATTTATGTTTGATATTAGGGATGTTTCAAAAAAATTTTAAAGCCTCGCTAACGGTCATTTCCAAAACATCATAAATTGATTTGTTTTTATAAAGAATTGCGAGAATATCATTACGATATCGTTTTCCTTGGCATTCATCGCATTTGACATAAACATTTGGTAAAAAATGCATTTCGATTTTAATATAACCGTCACCATTACATTTTTCACAGCGTCCACCAGGTAGATTAAAACTGAAATGGGATTTTGTGTATCCATGTGCTTTTGCCTCATTTGTATTAGCAAACAATGTCCGAATATCATCGAATAAACCAATATATGTTGCGGGATTACTTTTGGGTGTTCGCCCAATCGGTTCTTGTGTTATTTGCACAAGTTTTTTGATGTTTATAATTCCATTAATATCTTTTATTTTTGGGGCATCAACAAAAGGATTAGTTAAAATTTTTGTAAGATTTTTTGCTAGTGTTTCATTGATTAAACTCGATTTTCCTGAACCAGAAACACCAGTCACAACGATAAATTTTCCTAAAGGGAAAGTAACATCAAGATTTTTTAAATTGTTAAAATTTATTCCTTTTAAAATTAACTTTTTACCATTACCATTTCTTCGTTTTTTAGGAATGGGAATAATATTTTTTCCGGCTAAATATTTTCCAGTGATACTTTGACTGCAATTAATAATGTCTTTTACCGAACCTTGGGCAACAATCTTACCACCATTAATTCCAGCTTGCGGACCAACATCAATTAGATAATCTGCTGCTAACATCGTTTCTTGGTCATGTTCAACCACAATTAGACTATTCCCCATATCTCGCATCATTTTTAAAGTATTAATCAATTTATCATTATCTTTTTGGTGTAGACCAATGGATGGTTCATCCAAAACATATAAAACACCAGTTAGTGATGAACCGATTTGGGCGGCAAGACGGATTCGTTGACTTTCCCCTCCAGACAATGTTCGTGTTGGGCGGGAAAGAGTCAAATAATCTAAACCAACATTTGTTAAAAAATCTAAACGATTAATAATTTCTTTTAGAACTAATTTTGCAATTTCACGTTGTTGATCAGTTAATTCTAAACTCAAAAAAAAATCTTTTGCTTTATCGATCGTCATTTCACAAACTTCCATGATGTTTTTTTTATTAATTTTCACTGATAAAGCTTGTGGGGAAAGACGTTGTCCGTGGCAATGATCGCATTTTTTTTCTGTCATATATGAATTGTAGATTTCGCGCGTTAATTCAGAAGAAGTTTCGAGATGACGACGTTTAATCAATGATAGAACTCCTTCGACATAATCAAATTTATTGTAGCTAATCCCACCATTAGATTTAATTGATAATTTAATTGGTTCATCCGAACCATATAATAAGAGATTAAGTTGTTTTTTTGGTAACAATTTAATTGGTGTATCACGATTAATTTTGTAATGATCGATGATTGCCGCAAATTTTTGTCATTCGATTGATTTTGTGTCGATCGTATTTTTGAAATATAAAAAAGCGCCTTGGTCAATCGATAAATCTTTATCTGGAATCATTTTGTCTACATCAGGTTCATAAACAAACCCCAAACCTTTACATTTTGGGCAAGCACCAATAGGGGCATTAAACGAGAAAAGGCGTGGTTCCATTTCCGGAAGGGAAAAACCACAAATGGGACAACAATGATCTTTTGAATACAAGAATGTTTGTTTTTGTTGTTTAACAATGACTTTATTTTTACCATGCTTTAAAGCAAGATCAATCGCTTCTTGCAAGCGATTTTTCGTTGCACTATTATCGTTTAAAACAAGACGTGTAACGATGATTTCAATATTGTGAAATTTATTTTTATTAAGAACTATTTCTTGGTCTAAACTATATTCTTTATTGTCAATTTGCACATGCAAAAAACCCAAAGATTTTAGCTTATCTAATTCTTTTTTAAATGTTCCTTTTTCCTTGTGGGCAAAAGGCGAAAGAATATAAACTATTTTACCTAATTCGCATTGCGAATAAATTTTTTGTAAAATTTGTCGAGTTGTTAATTGCTTAATTTCACCATGACCATACGGGCAATAAGCATGACCGATTCTAGCTCACAATAAACGAAGGTAATCATAAATTTCTGTTGTCGTTCCAACAATTGAACGGGGATTATTTGTTGTTGTTTTTTGATCAATGCTAATTGCAGGAACCAAACCTTCAATTGAGTCAACATTTGGTTTAGTAACATTTCCTAAAAATTGGCGAGCATAACTTGATAAAGATTCGATATACCTTCGTTGTCCTTCAGCATAAATCGTACTAAAAGCAAGGGAACTTTTTCCACTTCCTGAAACTCCAGTCATTACGACAAATTTATTTTTTGGAATGACTAAAGAAACGTTTTTTAAATTATTTTCTTTTGCACCATTAACGTATATGTAATTTTTTAAATCAAGGGGGTGAGTTTTCATTTATGGTTATTATATTTTTTTCATTTTTACAATCATTCCGATTAATTTACTTATTGTTTTATTTTTTTTGAAGATTTTAGACATGTCGTGAAATAATAATTTATTGGTAAATTAGAATAAAAAATAGCTAATATTACGAATATTATCATTCGTGCGCGTGCGACTTTATTTATATAAGTCGCATTTACTCCATTTAGAAAAATGGGGGTTATTTATCGCTATTTTTTGGTGGTGGTTTTTGCGGTTGTAAGCAAAGATTAAAAAAACGCTTTTTTTGCGGTTTTAGTAATTGTGTGTTGATATATTACCGCTAACATTTACTTTTTTTTCATTTAATTGAATGTTTGTTTTATTAGTTTTTCTAAATAGTCTAATTTTATTTGTCATTCTTGTATTTCTTTTTTATTTTTTGTTGTGAAAAAGTTTGTTGTTATTTCATTATTTTTTATTAAACATTTTGCTTCTTTTTTAGTTTTTAAGTTGAATATTTCCATTATTATTTTTTTTTTCATTGTCAACCTAATAGTCTAAAGTTTTTTCGATATATTTCATTGATAAAATAGTTTTGTTGTATTCATTTTTTATTTAATTAAAATCTCTTTCGTTGTTTTAGTTTCATTAATGTGTAATTATTATCTCATGTATTGTTGTTAAAATCTCGTGTTTTCTTAAATATTCATTCTTGTTGTTTTTTTGCTTGGTGTTTTACAAAGTTTCTTGTGTATTGGTTTTTTGTGCCTAATTCGTTATATTTATCATGTAATATAACACTTTCTCATGGTTGGGAACCGTACTTAATAGTTTTGATTATTTTCGCATTTTTTGCGATTGAATTAGTGTAGTTATGGTTGTGATTTTCTTTTTCTATAAACTCTAAAGTTCTTAGATATTTTCAATTGTTTTTGTATGCTTTTCGTTTTAATCGTAAAAATAAATCTATTGGTGTGCTTAGTGTTATGTCGCATGGTGCGGTTTTTTCAAGTGATAGAACATAATTTTAATCGTGTAAGAATGTTGCAATTGGATTATATTCGTCATTAACATGTAAACAATCATTAAGATTTATATAACCATAATCATAAGATGGTTCCGCCAGCACTGAATGATGTATACCAATAACATTAAAATTTGCATCAATGATCATCGAACCAGATGATCCACCACCAAAGTTAGAACGACTGGCATTTCGTATGCCGTAAACCCATTTATGATATGAACAACCATCGATTAAATCTTTTTTGTTGAAATAAATTTCACAATCTTGTAAGGTGCCTTTTGCTTCACTCTTGTCCCAATTTTCGGATGTAGGGTAACCAAAACTATAAACTTTTGTCTTTTCTTTTGCAACATCTGTTGCATAAACAATAAAAGAATTATTAAGTAACAAACAACGATTCAAAGCATCTAATTTGTTTTTTACAATTTTACTATATAGTTTTGGTACTTGATCAATATTGAAATCTATTTCAATTATGCAAAAATCACTAGTGAAATTTTGGTTTGCTTTTTTCACTAAATCAATATTAATTTTTATTGGCCATATAATATCTGAGCAGTCTTTCATTTTTTTAGTTTTGCCCTCATCATTTTTTTGGTTAATAATATCTTCACTAATACAAAAAACATAATCTTTGTTTTCACCATTACCATAATCACTTATACAACTGCAAACATGCAAATTTGTTGCAATTAAATATTTGTAATCACTATCATTGTTTCGATTAACTTTATCAACAATCCAAGCAGTACCATTACTAATAATGTCACGAGAACTTTCAGTTTTTATTGCACCAATGCAAAAAGTTCGTTTTGCCATAAAATTTTTGTAATCATTCAATGTATAAGATTTAAAAACGATATTTTTATCGTTATTCTTGCAGATTTTTTTTCAATTTGCATCGCTTTTATAGATTTCATTATGCACAAAAATTTTTTTAATTTCACAACCATCAAAAGCATTTTCGTTAATTGGTAAAAAATCAGTAGCATTTCGAATGCAAATATTTTTTATTGATGTATTGGCAAAAGCATATTCATTGATTGTCTTAACCGATGTTGGAATGGCAAGGACTTCGCCAATATTTTTATTATCTCTAAAAGCATTTTTTCCAATTGACTTCATTGTATAAAAATCTTTTTTTTCACGGAATTGTCCATTACCAAGATTGAGTAATTTTATTTGATGCTGCTTCCCGTTTATTGCTAGAGGATTAATTTTAAAATCTTTTGTTGATATTAGTTCACAATCACTTTTTTTGTCTCATGCTAATGTAAATTGTCCCGAATAATACTTATTTAAAACGGAAGCATCAAATGTTTTTTTGTATTTGTATTTTTTTGATGGCAACCCATCTAGCGATGGCTCACTAGTTTTACCACATGACATTAAACATAATGGAAAAAAGCACCCAATAATTGATAAAGTAGCCCATAATTTTCTAAAAAAATGCATTTTAACCATGATTAAATTATATCATTAGGTATATGTTAAAATTTGTCATTATTTGTTGTCATTATGACTAATACTTATACATTGGGTGAAAATGTAATAGTAAGATTATTTAAACGAAAAAAATTATTTCTTATTTCACGATTAAGTTTTTTTATAATTTAACAAAGTGAAATTAAAAATTATAAAAATTACTGATCACGAGCAAACTGTTGATTTTGAAGTTGAGTTAGATTTGTCTGATTTTGGTCTTCAAGTAAAGAAAACAAAAGATAAAATTTATCAATCTTATTCCCTTACAGGTTTCCGTAAAGGACATGTTCCCCATGAAATTGTCGATAAACATATTAATAACGAGTCGGTTTTATACCAATCACTCTACGATCTTAATGAAAGGATTGTTCGCGAGATAATTGATTTAGAGGCTTTTAGTAACTCTAAAGCTTTAGATACAGCAGTTGGCTATCAAGTTGTTAATTTAGGCGATAATAAAACAATCCCTCCTATTGTGAAAATAACTTTTGAAAAAGTCCCAACAATTTTAAACTTTACAAAAAATGATTTTGAGCAATCGATAACAAAAACTGATTTACAAAAAATTATGCCTGAAAAAAACAAAATTCAAAGTCAAATAAAACAAGTCCTTAGGAAATATGTTGTAGTTATGCCAAAGGATCAGCAAATTGTCGCCAATGGTGATCTTGTTAATATCGATTTCGTCGGTTATGTTGACGACCAAGTTATTCCAAATGGAACAAATAAAAATTATGAATTAGAAATTGGCAGC
This sequence comes from bacterium, assembly GCA_017445805.1. Lineage (GTDB taxonomy): Bacteria > Bacillota_I > Bacilli_A > Mycoplasmatales > Mycoplasmoidaceae > Hennigella. The sequence goes on along the minus strand of JAFSSC010000007.1, from coordinate 7,779 downwards.
AAAACTTTTATTGATAATTTTGAACAACAATTAATTAGCCTTAAAAAGGGTGATAAAAAAGAAATTCATGTGCAATTTCCATCAAATTATTCGAACAAGAAATATGCGGGGAAGAAGGCAAAATTTGATGTTGTAATTAATGCGGTTAAGACGATAAAGTATCCAACATTGACAAAAGATTTAATCGAAAAAGAATTTAGTCTTAAAAATATCGACAATGAAAAAGATTTAATTAATTTTTTACAAAAAAAATATTTTGAAAATAACATGTTAAAAAAAGTTAATGATGTAATTGTGGATAAGGCAAAAATTAATTATTATCCTCAATCACTTATTAAGATTTATATGCAACAGTTATTATCAGAAGAAGAACGGAAAATAAAAAATTATGGATTCGCAACTCTCGATGATTATTTCCAAAAAATTAGTGGAGGTGCACAAGGATTTGCTAAAACAAAAGATAATTATTATCATCAACTACTTGTAGAGACAAAAAAACACATTTTAATCGGGGTAGTCTATGAGGATTTGATCAATCAATATGATCTAGATGTTAATGAGCAAGATAAAAAACAATTTGTTAACGATAAATTGCTTTATTATTATGGAAATGAAACTAAAGCTAATGAAGAATTGAATCGAAATGAAATTTATTATCGGACAATTATTTTAAAAAATAAGTTGTTGGATATAATTTTTAAAAAATAAATTAGCACTCGAATGAATAATGTGCTAAAATTATTAATAGGTATATTCTAAATATATGAAAAATTATCTTTTGATTACAAGGGGGGTTGTTGCTTTTCCTAATGTTAGCAAAAAAATTATTGTTGGCCGCGAATATAGTATTAAAACTGTCAACGAAGCAATGGCTGATTTCAATAAAACGATTTTGTTGGTTCCACAAAATGATCCAAAATTAGATCATATTAAATCAATTGATGAAATTTATAAAATTGGTGTTCTGGCAAAAATCATTAGTGTTGTCAAAGGAAATAATGAATTGACTTTGGATGTGTTGCCCCAATTTCGTGTTTTAATTAATACACTTGAAATCGATGATGCAAAAAAATTAATTTTTGCTGATTATATTGTTCTTAATGATCAAAAAATAATGGTGGAAAAAGTTCCAGAGACTTTATCAACATTATTTCAATTGTTACAACGATATGACGTGAAACTAAGTGAAAAAATTAAGATTTTTCAAGCTAGTAAGACAAAAAAGAATCAAGCAATTACCGATGTTTTAACTTTAATTTATGAAATTGCCAATGAGTTACCAATTCATTTCGACCAAAAACAGGAAATTTTATCATTAAATACATTGAAATTAAAAATTGATGCTTTGTGTAAAATGGTTACTAAACCAACGGATGCTAGTACGGTTGATCATGAAATAAGTCGAAAAGTTAATGAATCATTAAATAAACAACAAAAAGAATTTTATTTACGCGAAAAAATGCGTGTAATTAAAGAGGAATTGGGGGAAATATCATCACGAGAAAATGATGTAAATAATTTTAAAAAAAGATTATTAGATAATCCTTACCCCAAAGATCTAAAAGTAAGATTGTTGCAGGAAATTAATCGTTTAGAAGCCTCTAACCCTCAAGAATCATCAATGATTCGTTCGTATATCGAATGAATTTTAGATTTACCATGATGGCAAACAACAAATGATAATGACGATATAAAAAAAGTTAAGGATGTTCTTGATAAAAGTCATTATGGTCTAGAAAAAGTAAAAGAAAGAATTATTGAATATTTAGCTTTGCGGATCAAAAGCAAAAATTCAAATGCACCAATTATTTGTTTGGTTGGGCCACCTGGTGTAGGAAAAACTTCATTAGTAAAATCAATCGCCCAAGCATTAAATAAAAAATTTGTAAAAATGGCTTTAGGTGGTGTCTATGATGAATCTGAAATTCGTGGACATCGTAGAACATATTTAGGTTCGATGCCGGGAAGAATTATTAAGGCAATGAAAAAAGCTGGTGTTTTAAATCCTGTTTTTCTCCTTGATGAAATCGACAAAATGGCTTCTAACCAAGGTAGAGGCGATCCGGCTTGTGCAATGCTAGAAGTTTTAGATCCTGAACAAAATAATAAATTTAATGACAATTACATTGAAGAAGATTATGATTTATCAAAAGTTATGTTTGTTGCCACAGCGAATTATATCGATCAAATTCCTGAACCATTATATGATCGTTTAGAAATCATTGAATTAACTTCATATTGTGAATTAGAAAAAATGGCAATTGCAAAAAAATATTTAATTCCTAAAGTTCTTAGTGATAGTGGATTATTACCAAAAAATGTTTGTTTTGAGGATGAAGCAATAAAATACATCATTCGTAACTATACAAAGGAGGCAGGTGTTCGGGAATTAGAACGTTTAATTCGTAAAATTTGTCGTAAAATTGTTGTTGAATTATTGTTAAAAAAACCAAGTAAAAACACAAAGAAAATAATCGATTTAAAACAAGTTAAATTTTATTTAGGAAAAGAAATTTTTGAATACACTTGCAGCGAAAAGAAAATGATGCCAGGAATTGTTAATGGAATGGCATACACACAAGCAGGAGGAGATTTATTACAAATTGAAGTTACACAATTTCCTGGTAAGGGTGAAATAAAAATTACTGGTAATTTAAAAGAAACAATGCATGAATCAGCAGAAGTGGCAATTGGTTTTGTCAAAGCTAATGCAAAAAAATTCGGTATTGACCACATCGATTTTAAAAAAATTGATCTTCATATTCATGTTCCTTCGGGCGGAATACCAAAAGATGGACCTAGTGCGGGGGTAACATTAACAACAGCGATTCTATCCGCATTAAAAAATGTTCCAATTTCTAATTTATTATCAATGACTGGTGAAATTACTTTACGTGGTAAAGTTTTAATTATTGGTGGGATAAAAGAAAAAATTATTTCTGCCTTTAGGGGTGGTGTAAGAAATATTATTATTCCTTTATCTGACGAACGATTTTTAAAGGATATTCCAACGGAAGTACTTGATGAAGTAACAATTTATTTAGTTGAAAATTATAGCGAAATTTATTCGATATTATTTAATAAAAAAATCTTAAAGCAAACCAAAATTATTAAGGGAAAGAAAGTACTAAAAAATAATTAAACTTTTATTTACCAATAATTGAAAATTTATTAATAAAATCAATTATTAATTATTAGTATTCTTTTCAAGTTTTAAGCGTAAAAAAATATTAGCATTTCTTGCCCCAACGTTATTTTTTTGTTTCTCCAAATCCTCAATTTTTTCAAAAGATAAAGATTTACTAAAAATTGAAACAATAAAAATTATTTCATACTCTTTTTGTCCAACATTAAAATCTTTGATACCACTGATTTTTTCAAGTTGCTTCTTTGAAAATTTAATAATAATTTCTTTTATTTCATCATTATTATTTTTGTTATTAGTATCTATAACGGGAAATTCAAACAGATCTTTTTGACATTTTTTTATATTTTCATTAAGTATATTAGTATCAACTTTAGTAATTAGTGGAAGACAAAAAATAATTCCAACTTTTTCCAAATAAAATTTTCTTGAACATTTAAATTTTACGAAAAATTTTTTTTGCTTTTGGAATTCACCAATCTCATCTTTTTTACATTTTGCCAGAATGGAATAGTTGTTTTTTGAATCAAATGGCAAAAAACTATCATCTTTCGCATTAAAAGAAAAATAATAAGAAGTATTATTAACGACATCATTAAAGAAACTTTTTCCATTTTTCCCTTCATCAAGGAGACCACCACTAGTTTTAATCCCGCACGACAATAAAACCATTGGAGTAAAGAAACTAGCAAGTATGGAAAAAGTTAAAGAAGCAACTTTTGCAAATAATTTTCCTTTTACCATCGTTTCCAATTAGCAAAATAGCAAAAGAAATTAAGTGTACTAAAAACAATTTAAAATTTTATTTCTTAAATGCTATTAATAAGTCAAATTTTTTACTTATAAAATCTAAATTTAATTGTTTAACTACATATTTAACAACAAATTTTCCATCTTTAATATCTGCTTTTTCAGTTTCTTCAATATGAATGTCATATGTATTAAATTTTCCATCTTTAGCTTCTTTTTCGCCATAATGTATAGATATATCCTCACTTTTAAAACTTTTAAAGTTGGTATCACCGTTCTTTTTCTTTTTAAAGCATAACACATAGTGGTAATCTTTATTATTTAGTAGCGAAGAAGCATCAAAGCATAAAGTTGCATTATCTTTACTTTTTTCTTCATCAAGTACAATAAATAAAATCTTTTCTAGGTAATTTTTAAGATCACTTAATAACTTTTTGCTATTCGTTCCAAAAAAATCCCCAGAATTAAAATTTCATTTTTCATTATTACTTTGATCACTAGTTTTAGTAGCGATTTTACTTAAATCAACATCAGATTTCTCTTCATTCATTTTATCAGTAATGTATTGGTCAAGTTTTTTCGAACCAATGCTATCAACAACAACGTAATAATCTTTTACCATTTCATCTATATCTTCTATATCTTTATTAAAATCGTCATATGATTTTGGGTTAAGATATTTAAATTCATCATCATTTTGAACAAATTTAACAACAATTGTTTTTACTTTTTCATCACCATCAATAGGATTAAATGTTATTAGCAAACCACATAAACCATCTTCTTTTAACGATGCAGAAATATCTACAGGAAATGTAATTTTTGCTTTTTTTATTTTAGATACATCTTCACCAATTTCTATATCTTTATCATTATCCTTTCCCAAAAAAGATAAATTTTTTTCATCAAGAGATTCAACAACTAACTTTGGCTTTTCATCATTTTGTACTTTTTGTTTACTTAAAGACTTAAAACTAATATATTTTTTAACTTCGTCGATCTTACTACACTTACTCAACATTTGTTCGTTGATATCAAAAGCAATTGAACTATCCAAATTATTAGTGTTTAAATAATAAACAGTAATATCACCTAAATTTGCTGTAATATCATTGTAATTGTTCTCATTATTTTTATCTTTTTCTTCAAATTTATGATTTTCAAAAGACAAATCTAATTGTGAAAGGAATTTTTCATTGTATCCCTTTGTTTTGTCTAATAATTCTTTTGTGGTATTTTCAAGAACCAAATTATCATTAACTTCTTTTCCATCTTTATCAAAAACTTTTGGTTCTAACTTAAACAAATAACTTGTGCTATGTTTATCACTATCACCATCACTAGTACCTTTTTTACCACAACTTGTCAAAGCAAAAGGTAAACCAGTTGTTGCTAACAACAAACTACTTCCAATTAATATTTTTGTTAATTTTATTTTTTTTGTTTTAATACTCATTTTATTAATTTTCTCCGAAATTATTTTATATTTTATATTATTATAACTTTATTTAGTATCAATGCACGAAAATAATGTAAAAAAAGTGTAATATTAATCGCAAATTTCAAATTATTTCGTTAAATTTTTGCGGAATAAATTTATTGAAAATTGTAATTATTTAAATTGAATCAAAAAAACATTTTAAAATTTGTCGTCAAAATCAATAAATTTTATTGTTAATTCTTGCCAATAAAGGTCACAACCAAAAACTTTTAACCCGAATTTAATGTGATGGAAACCATCACTATCCTTTGTGCAACAATCGCGATTAATTGTTTTTGTCCGATAAATTGAATTTTTGTCTTTATATTCAAAAAAACAATCTAATTCTTTTTTCATTTAATTCTTTAAGTACATAACATTCTTGTAAACTTAATGGATCAAAAATACACTTATATGTACATTTTTTGGGGGGATCATTACGATTGGATATATTGGATAACTTTATGCTGTTATTTAAGATTGGTACATTTTTGTAAATGGATGGGTTATATGTGTTAACAATACTTGCATGGTAATTTTTAATTTTTCCATAAAGTGGTGGGGTATATATTTTTTCTCATTTACATTTAATATCGTACGATAATCCGATGGAGACATTTGTATATGCAAAAAATCACCGTCATTTTGTGGTGCCGATATTTTTCTATTCAGATAAATAGTTAGTTTTTGTACATATTGAAACAAATAGGTATTATCTTTACCAGCATTAGCAACATCATCAAATTTTATAAAAGAAGCACGAGGTTTATTTTCATTATTCCTAATCGTTTTAAAAAAATAGTGATTTTCTTCGTCTTCATATGCATACCGTTGTGGTAAAACACTATCATTTTCTATTATTTCTTTAGCAAAATCCTCAAATTTATCGTTGGCAATTTCTTCAATAGCAAAACAATAATTTAATTTTGACAAATCATAAGTAAAATTTGTTATTCCAGCACCAAATTGTTTAATAAGAAAGAATACTTCTTTATTGAGAAATTTGATAAAAACACTATGATTTTTCTTTTGCTGCTTAAATTTAAAGATTACACCGCAAAAACCGTTAGGTTGAGCAATTTTATTAATTAATTTTTCATTACGGACAAAATTAAAATAAATTTTATCACCTTCGTTTATATCTTCTACATATCCAGTCCCATGAACAAAATAGCAATTTTTTGTTGATAAGAAATCGTTGTTTTTTTCGACAATTAATTGTTTTTATTCTTGTCAAAATTTTTATAAACTCAATAAAAATCAATGAATTTTTTAAGGTTTTCAATTTTTTTATTTTTTCTTTCATCGCAGGATTAAGCGCAAATTTAAAGAGCCATATTTCATAGTTATCTATTTTATTCATCTTATCATTAATATCTCAATAGTATGAATCTATTTTTCCTAATTCTCGGGTTACATCATTGTTATGATCTTGCTCAATAAAGCAACGATCTTTAGTCAATGACTGGTCTAAATCGTAAACAAAATGGGGATTTAATCCATTTATGTTTTCTTTTGGGACAAGGTCATCTTCAATTAGTACAACATTCATTTCTTTTATAATTTTTGGCGATAAATCACAAATGAATTCATTCGTATTTTGGTCATTCTTGATTTTATTACAAGAAATAAAAACAAAACAGATTGGCTAAACAAACAATAAAAGAAATAATAATCGTAACTTTTTGTATTTCATTATTTTAAATCCAATTAAATAATACCGTTAACACATATAAATTATAATTTTGACGAAAAAATAGTTGTTTAACAAACGCTCTTTTTTATTTCACTTGATAATAAAAGAAAAATTCCAAGAAAAAGGTTCACTTCTCCTTGGAATTAATCATTATTTAAGGCAACATTTTCCTAATCTCAGTTATGCACCTACTTTCGGCTTCATAATGCTTGACTTCTGTGTTCGGGATGGGAACAGGTATTTCCATTACAATATCAACGCTGCCAGTTCTTTGCTAATTTTATAAAATCAACAATCGTTTTCTATTAATATTTTTGTGCTTAAAAGAATTATCAATTGCTTTAAGTCTTTCGAATAATTAGTATCAATTAGCTTAATGGATTACTCCACTTCCACTTTTGACCTATCAACGTCATCGTCTATAACGATTCTTATTACCCTTGCGGGTAGGGAAGATTAATCTAGAAGCTGGTTTCATGCTTATATGCTTTCAGCATTTATCCATTCGATATGTGACTACCCAGCGGTGCCATGGGCATGACAACTGGAACATCAGAGGTATCTCCACTCCGATCCTCTCGTACTAGGAGCAGTTCTTCGCAATCTTCCTACGGGCATGACAGATAGGGACCAACCTGTCTCACGACGGTTTGAACCCAACTCACGTATCTTTTTAATCGGCGAACAGCCGAACCCTTGGAACCTGCT
>JAFSSC010000001.1 GCA_017445805.1 bacterium | reverse complement strand
AATTAATTACTGCGATCGAAAATTCAAAAAAACAAAATCTTAATAATTTAATTTTTGCTTTAGGAATACGACATGTCGGTAGTGTTATCGCAAAAAAATTATCCAAAATTTATTTGAATATGTCGAATTTAATGAAAGCGAATTTTGAGCAATTAATGGCAACAAAAGATGTTGGTGAGACAATCGCTAAATCGATTGTAAATTTTTTCTCCAACAAAAGCAATTTAAAATTGATTGATAAATTATCATCATTTGGTGTTAATATGAACTTTTTAACAGTGATAAACTTTGAAAAAAATAGCATTTATTATAAAAAATGTTTTTGTATTACGGGTTCATTTGATATTCCGCACAACGAGATCAAAAAACTTTTAGAGCAAAAATATGATGCGACGGTTGTTAATTCAATTACAAACGATGTTGATTACTTAATCGCAAACGATTTTACTTCAACTAAATATAAAAAAGCCATTGCAAATAATATTAAAATAATTACTGAAAAAATTTGGTAAATTTTAATCGTGTAAACGACCATAATCATTTCAATCACCGTACATTTTATTTAATTTCGTTTTTTTAATGAAATTTTGCTTGGCTTTTTTGTATTTCGCACGATCAATTTTAAAATAGCGTTGAATTGAATCAAGACGAATCCTTTGGTATAATTTTGGGAAATTATTAAAATTTTTTGCAAGTTGTTTATCGCGATTAAAATTCTTTTTAAATCAATTCTAATTTTGAAAGGATGATTCATTTTGGGTAGAGTCTTTAAACCATATTTTGTCATTAATTTTAATTTAATTAATCGTTTACAACGCTCGATATTATGCATTGTTCAATGACTATTTTTTCGGCGCGGGGAAAGACGCACAAATAATCCGTGCTCTTTACTTTTCTGAACGATAGAATCGATTCAACCAAAACACAATGCTTCCTCAACACAATCAATATATCATAGTGCTTGTTGGTTTTTAGGTTTGCCTTTTTTTATTGTGACAAAACATTCTTTTTCAGTTTGACAATTTTTTGCCAATCATTTTCGTAATTGCAAGCGATTTGTAAAACGTAAGATTTTACATTCTTTACAACTAATCATTTACCTTACTTTTACCATGTCTTTTTTGTTCAATTTCGTAATCAATTTTTCCTTGAGCAAAACGTTGAAAAAAAATTGCTAGTGATGTTAAAAGCATAACCAAAATGATATATATAGCTAAACAAATTTGTATTGTTTTCTCCGACCAATTTCATTTAATATTTGATTTTGCGGTCATACAAAAGATGGAATCAAATAAAAATGCAATCAAATATAAAGTGATTCCAAGCATATAAAAATATAATCATTTTTTTTGGAAATGAAATGTTTGATATAAGATAATTTTTGTTTTTTTGAATAAAAATCAACCAACAAAAATAAATGAAAAAAAATTACAAATCATTGTTGGTAAAAGAAAGTATCAATCACGATTAATTTTTGTTTTTTTAACAAATAGGATTGTTGTTATTGCACAACCAAAAAAAATTAAAACATTTGCAACAAAAAACAAATAATCTATTTTATCCTTTGTATAAAGTTTTTGTTTAGGTTTTAGCATAAAAAAATTATAATGCTTATTTTCTTAACAAATCGGGACGCAACTGTTTTGTTTTTTTAAGGCGATTTTTTTTGCGAAACTCCTCAATTAGTTTGTGGTTTCCACTTAATAAAACTTTGGGAACTTTGTAACCATAAAAATTTTTGGGTTTTGTGTAACAATCATAATCCAATAATTTTTTACTAAAGCTTTCATTTAATAAACTTTTTTTGGCAATGCATGAATCGAGTAACCGAACAATGCTATCAACAACAATGCATGCTGGTAATTCACCACCAGTTAAAACATAATCCCCAATTGAAATTACATGATCAACGAAATTAATAATACGAGCATCAAATCCTTCATAATGACCACAGACAAGCATTAAATTTTTTTTACTTTTAGCAAATTTATTTGCCATTTTTTGATCATATGTATTACCTTGAGGGGACAATAAGATTACTTCCATGTTTTTCGTTTTATTTTTTTTAATCGCATCAACAATCGGTTGTAATGTTAGAACCATACCAGGACCACCACCATATTGATAGTCATCAACTTTCTTATGTTTATCTTTAGAATAATCACGAAAATTAATAATTTTAATTTCAACGATTTTTTTGGTAATAGCATTCTTAATAATTGAAAAATTCAACAATTGTTGAATTGGTTTATCAAAAAGGGTTAAAATAACGATTTTTCTCATATTTACTTCGAATTTTTTATTGATCAATTAATAACAAGAATAAAATTTTAAAAGTAAGAATAATTTTTGTAAATTACTTTTCGCTCTTTATCGGAACATCTTGTGTCTTAATTCGTATTGATTTTCCTTTACGATTACGCATATACGAAAGGTAAGCACGACGTACTTTTCCTAATTTTAAAACTTCAATCTTAACAATTTGTGGAGAATGAAGAAAAAATGTTTTTTCAACAAAAACACCATAAGATTCTTTTTGGACAATAAAATTTAAAGTATTATTTGCCCCACTTATTTTTAAAACAATTCCACAAAATTTTTGGATTCTTGATTTTTTACCTTCAATAATTTTTTCTGATACTTCAACCGTATCACCAACACGAAATTTAGGTAAATCAAAACGCATTTGTTTTTGTTGAATCGCTGAAATAATTGCTAAATTATTTATTTTTGCCATGATGATATTCTCTATTTTTTTGCTGTATTGCTAGATTGAGAATCTTTTTTCGTTGCTTTTGCTTTTTTTTGTTTGGTAAGTAAAAATTTAGCAAAAATTCCTTTTTTCTTCAAAATCGATTTCACTGTGTCAGTTGGTTGTGCACCAACTTTTAAAGCAAATAACGATTTTTCTTCGTCAATTGTCACCTTTCCCGTAAAAGGTTCATATGTCCCTAATTGTTCAATAAAAGCACCATCACGACGATTTCGTGAATCCGATGTAACGATACGATAAAATGGATTATTTTTCCTCCCAAATCGTGCTAATCTAATTTTTACCATAAGATTTTTTAGTCTTTCCTAAATATTATATTTTATTATGTTTTTGTGTCATCACCAAACATTAAGATAAATATAATTATTTTTATGAAAAGCATAGGTTTGCTCGGTTCAAAAAAAACAAAAATTCTTTTTCTTCTTCCTGAAGACATTAAAAAAAATATACGACAAAGAATTGACATATTTGTTGTTGAAAATTATGGTCAAAAACTCGGAATTTCTGATCACGAATACTCTAAAGTTGGATGTAAAATTGCTAAAAAAAAGGAAATTTTAAAAAAATGTGACATTTTATTGAAAGTAGAATGCTTTACAAAAAAAGAACTTAAGATTGCTTCTAACAAAACAATTATTACGCTAGTTAATTTTTTAAATAATGTCAAAATGCTTGAGTATTGTCTTTATTACAATATTTCTAGTTTTCAATGAATTTGCTTATTTGATTCTAAACAAAAAAAACACTTATTATTTGATGAATTACAAGTTGTCAAAAATAATTATGTTTTGGAAACATTAAATAAAATGAAAAATGAGATGATAAATGTTAAAAATATTTTAATTTTTAATCACTCAAGTTACGCTTGTAAATTGGCTCAAGTGTTGTTGAAAAACAATTACAATGTGACAATCGTTGCTAATATATCTTATCCAATAAATGTTGAAAAAGAAATTATTGAAGCAACAACTAATTTAGCAAAAGAAAAAAATCTTAAATTTGTCGTTGTTAAATATGATGTTGAAAAAATTAGTTCGTGATTGCCACATTATCAATGCATAATTTCATTACCAATTAAACCGGGAATAAAATCGTCATGAAATATTGTCTCTGACAACACTTTAAAATGTCAAAAAAAATCTTTATTTATCGATTTAAGTGCGGAAAATGGCATTTCTTTTATCTTTGCAAAAACGACAACCAAATTTGACCATCCTAAAAAAATTAATAAGTGTTTTTATTTAGTTCCCCCAAATGTAAATGATTTTTATCCAAAATTATCTTCCGAAATTATTTCAAAATGGACTACTTGCAATTTAAATGATTTTGTTGACGAGCAAAAGCATTTAAATTACTTAAATTTGTGTGTAACAAAAAATAAAAAAACTATTAATGCTTATATAAAAGAAAAACTTAATATTTATTAGATATTGTTAATTCGTAAATAAATTTTCTTTAGATATTTTTTTGGCCAACTCCTAAAATTAAATTTAACTTCACCAAGAAAAGAATTAATTGCTTTTGTGTAAAAATTAATTTGTTTTTTAAAAATATTTACTTCGTTTCAATATGCATCTAAAGTTTTCTTTCCTATTTTTAGAAATTTGGTAACAACAATACCAAAACTTTCATTTAACTTTAAAAAATCTTTAAAAGTAGAATTATTAATTTCAAAAATCAAGAATTTTTTTAAAATCGTGTCGGCATATTTACTTTTATTTTTTTGACCAAAAAATGTAAAAATTTTGGTAATTTTTGTTCGGTATGATTGACAAAGCAAAACAATATTTTCAATGATTTTCTGTATCAAAATATTCGTATTTTTAATTTGCTTAACTCATGCGCGATATTTGATAATTGGTCAAATCGTTAAACAACTAAAAAAATATTTTAAATGGTAAAGTAATTTTTGCGTGTTTTTCATCAATTATTTTTATTATATTTTCATATAATTTTTAAATATAAAAGTTTAATATTTTTCTCATGACGAAAGAAGCAATAAAGCAAAGTTTAAATATTTTAAAAACTAATTTTCAAATGAAGGCTAATTTGCCTTTAAATGAACCAAAATTTCAACAAATTTGACAGGAAAATAAATTTTATCATAAAGTTTTGCAAAAAAATAGTAACAATAAGTCATGAATATTGCATGATGGTCCCCCATATGCCAATGGTAATCTTCATGTTGGGCATGCTTTAAATAAAATTTTGAAAGACATTATCATTCGTTATAAAAATGCTTATGGTTTTTATGCACCATTTCTTATGGGATGGGATTGTCATGGTTTGCCCATTGAGCATGCTATTTTTAAAAAAATGGAAAAAAAATATTATGCATTAACTGCTGTTGAAAAGCGTGATCTTTGTTATCAATTTGCATTGGACAATATTGAAATTCAAAAAAAACAATTTGCTCAATTCGGTCTATTAACTGACTACACAAAATTTTATTGTACTCTTACAAAAGATTATGAAAAAAGGCAATTAGAATTATTCATCGAAATGATAAAAAAAGGGTTAATTTATCAAGCTTTTAAACCTGTATATTGATCATGATCAAGTCAAACAGCTTTAGCCGAAGCCGAAATTGAGTATAAAGATTTAATTTCGCCATCCATTTATGTAAAATTCAATGTTACGAATGGAAAAAATGTGTTACAAACAAACGACCAATTAATTATTTGGACAACAACACCATGAACTTTACCGGCTAATGTTGCTGTTGCTGTCCATCCTTCTTTTGAATATTTGTTAGTTAAATACAAAAACGAACAATATGTTATTGGTAAGACATTATTAGCAAAAGTGGTGCAATTATTTAAATGGGATGACTATACGATTATAAAAACAATTAAAGGAAAAGAACTAGAAAATGTGGTGTATCAACATCCTTTGTACCCAAATAAACAATGTTTTGTAATTCTTGCTAATTATGTTTCTGATCATGACGGTACGGGATTAGTTCACAATGCTCCAAGTTTTGGTGACGATGATTATCTTGCTTGTAAAAAATATAACATTAACCCAACATGCCCCTTAGATAAATATGCTTGTTTTAATGATGAGCTTAATGATCCAGAATTAAAAGGATTATTTTATGAAAAAGCTAATGATGTCATTATTAGTCGTTTAAAACAACAAAACAAAATTTTACATCATAGTGAATTTACTCACTCTGCTCCCATTGATTGACGAACAAAAAAACCAGTTATTTTTCGAGCAACAAAGCAGTGATTTGTTGATATTACAAAAGTAAAATCTCAAATTATCAATGCTTTGGAATATGTTCAATTTATTAATGAATCTTGTAAAAAACATATGCAAGAAATGATTGCAAAGCGTAATGAGTGATGTATTTCTCGCCAAAGGGTTTGGGGGGTTCCAATTTGTTTAATTTACGATCAAGATGAAAAACCAATTCTTGACACACAATTATTAGAAAATATTTTAACAATTTTAGCAAAAGAAGGAACGAATATTTGATTTAGTAAACCTGTTGAATATTTTCTAACCGAAAAATATAAAAAGCACGATTATGCAAAATTTACGAAATGTCTTGATACAATGGATGTTTGGTTTGACTCCGGTTCGAGTCATCTAATGTATAAAAATACAAATTGTTATCCGGTTAATTTGTACTTAGAAGGAAATGATCAATATCGTGGATGGTTTAATTCTTCCATAATCACTTCGATTATTATCAATAATTTTAGTCCTTACCGACAATTAATTAGTCATGGTATGTGTGTTGATGAAAAAAAAAGAAAGATGTCAAAATCCCTTGGTAATGGGGTTGACCCTTTAGATATTGTTAAGACTTATGGGGCGGACATTCTAAGGTTATGAGTAGCAAATAGCAACTATATTGCTGATGTGTCAATTTCCAAAAATATCTTAAATCAAATTGGGGAAGTTTACCGTAAAATCCGTAATAGTTTGTTTAAATTTTGTTTAGCAAACATTAGTGATTTTGATTATGAAAAAAATTCGTGTTTAGAATTTGAAAAAGAAGATCTTTTTGTTTTAAATAAATTAACTCAAAGTATTAAAATAATTAACGATGCTTATAAAAAATTTAATTTTGCCACAATTGTTCGCAATGTAAAAAATGTTGTTGATGATTTATCAAGTTGATATTTCGAATTAATTAAAGATTGTTTATATTGTGATGAAGTTAATAACAAACATCGTCGAACCATCCAAACAATTTTATATTTAATTGTTAATACCTATGTTATTTTACTTAACCCAATTATTCCTCACACCTGTTATGAAGTTTATAACTATTTCGATAAAACAAATAAAAAAGAAAGTGTTTTTTTGGAAGATTGGGTTAAAAAAATTCCTTTTTCTTTTGGCGCGATAAACCAAGAAGAATGACAACAAATCTTTAAATTAAAAGATCTTGTTTTTGCTAAAATCGAGCAATTACGAAATCACAAGATTATTAATAAAAATAACGAAGTAGATGTAATATTAACGTTTAATAATAACAATAACATTAGCTCGCAATTATTAAAAAAAATCTTTAATGTGGCAACAGTAACAATAAATAGTGTTGATGTAAAAAATAAAGAATACGATGTAAAAGTGGAAAAGACAACAAAAATTAAATGTCAACGTTGTTGAAATTATTTTGATAGAGATGAAATTGCTGACGATTTATGTTCACGTTGTCAAGAAATGATGAAGAAAAATCATTCATAATTGAATGATAAAAATATGTTGTTAACTTATGATTATTAAAAAAATTAATTTTTTTATGAATGAAAATATTGTGAAGAAAACAATATTTAATAATCTACCACCATTTGACTTTTGTTATTTAGATGAAAATAATAAAGAAAAAATAGCAAAATTTGTTTTATTAATTGGTAAGAACGGTAGTGGTAAAACATGTTTATTGACATTAATACAAAAATTATTTGATAATCATGAAGAAATATATGATAAACAATGCAAAAATCCTTCTGATCCTGAATATGATGCTAAAAATTATAAATTGAATGATTGTCCTTTTGCGAAAATAAAAATAAATTTATGCGATGGATCGGTTTATTTCTTTTTTAAGTGAAAACCAATAAACGATAAAATTTTTGATTACACAACACCACTAAATTGCCGTGTTCTTCACGAGAACAATATATGAAAGCCTTTACCTTTACATTCGTACTTTACATCTACTACTTATGGTAACGATACGATAATTACTAAATATTGAAAAAATTTATGTGATCATGAATACAAAGAAGAGCTTAATAGAAATAAATATGAATCCCAAAAACAATGTTATAAAGATGATATTTTAGCAATAAATAGATCTGATTACACTGGAATCCAAGATATTTCATGTAATTGAAATTTAGATATTTTACGTATTTATAAAAATTGATTGCAAGAAAACAATATTAAAATGGGTACTGCCGAAACCGATGGGAAGGAATTTTTTTGCAATTTTACATTATGTGGCAATCAACGCGGAATTTCACAATTACCGTCGGGATGAAAACATCAAATTGTCTTGAGAAGCATTATGTGTTTGCATTATGAGAGTATTTTTTTAATAGACGAACCAGAAAATTCACTATATCCTAGTGAGCAAATTAAATTAATTAATTTTTTTATTGAAAATTCGCAAAAAAGAACAAGAAATCATCAATTTTTTATTGCCACACATTCTCCTTTTATTCTTAAAAATTTTTTAAATCGCAACGATGTAGTAATTATTAATGTTGAAACTGGTGAAAATATATTAAAATCGGAAAAGAAAAAATTATTACTCAATGAGAATAATAATGTTTCATATGACGAAATTTCATATCTCTATTATGATATTCCGACACCAAATTATTACAATTCTTTATATGAAAAATTGAAATGAAAATTCGATGAATGCTTTAAAAAGAAAAATTCAAATATAAGTAAAAGTGAGAGGGATAAGCATTTTTCCAAATTTTTATGTGATATTAAGTTAGAAACATTAAAAGATAAGATATATAAAGTTGATCGTATTGAAAGTCCAGACAAATTAAAAAAGATGAAAATGGAGGAGGAGAAAGAAATAGATGTAAAAGATCTTGATGATTTTTGCGATAATTTAACACTATTACGAGATATGCTAGCACATGATGATGGTAATAAAAATTGAAATGTTGAAATTTATGACTATTCTGAAAATAATCGAATATTTGAAAAAAACGCGAAAAATAAATATTTTTATGAATTTTTTAAAGAATTATCTAAAAATAAATCTGAACTTCTTTTGAACGAACAAATTGAAACAATACGAACAATACTAATAAATTGAGAAAAAATAGCTAAATAATTCTATTAAACCAAATAAAACTCTTTAATAAATATAGACTACTTCTTTCCTCCCATTCCACTTTCCACAATTTCTTCAATAACTAGCTTCGGAGATTGGCACAATGATTAAATTGGTGTGAATGCTTTCTTTTTACGGTTAAATGTAGATATAATTAGTGAATAAATGATTGAATATGTCAAATTTAATAATGATAAAGTGGTTGGTTATTTAGCTGGAAGGAAATTTAATTTTCGTAATGATAAATTGTGCAAACCATACCAAACAATAATTTTTTGTGGTCGAAATGGTACAGGAAAAACAACTTTTTTAATTATTTTAAAATAACGAAAAGTGTAAATGAGAAAATCTATCAAAAATATGAGTTAAATAAATATATAAATGATAAAAATTTTTGCGATTTTAATTATTGTAATAAAAAATATAGAGCTTATTTTCCAAGCGAATTAACTTTACCTTATGAATATCCCGCATCTTTAATTAAGGAAATTGAAAATGATCAGTGAATAAAATTACCTAACATCATCCACATATCTTTTTCAAATACAAAAAAATATAACGATGGTACCTGTGACTATAAAGACGATGTTTGAAAAGTAATGACAAAAAGACAGCATATTAATAACATTGATCAATATCACGAAGTTCGTAATGTCGTTAAAAAAATTATTTATGACGATAGAAAAATTAAAATTATTAATGAATTATTATGTTTTTTGGAAACAGGAATAAAAATAAAATCTATATTTTCATCTTCAATTTCAGGTGGAATAGCGATCGAATCGAATAGTAGTAGAAGTTTTATACCGCAATTTGAAAAAAATGGTGTTGAAATTAGTGGTAATAAACTAAGTACTGGTGAGTGACAAATATTTATACTAATGGCAATAATAACAGATAAAATAATGCAAATAAAAAATAATGATGATAATCCAATAATATTTATTGATCAGCCTGAAGACAATTTAAACCCAAAAATGCAATTAAATCTTTTGCGCCTATATAAAATTCTTCGTCATGCTTGGTTTAAAAATATACAATTTTTTATAATTACCCATTCTATCTATTTCATTGGTGAATTTGTGAATGATGACGATGCTATTGTTTATAATTTTAACAATTATAAACCGTTAAAGTATGATGAAAAAAACGGACTTTTAACCTCATACAACATAAATGGTCACACATATCCGTCATGAGATGAAATTACTTATTTAATTGATCAAATTCCAACATTTAATGTTTATTGTAATTTATACGAAATACTTAATCATCATGCTAGTAAGAAATATAAGAATGATATTAGAAAGGAAGAGGTGAAAAAAAATGGAATATCACCTTGTTCGAAATGCAAGTTGAAAAAAATAAAAAATAGCATTAATGCTGTTGAATGACTTATTAAACAAAAATACAACAAACATTACGAAAAAACAAATATCAAATGTGGTATTAAAGGTTTTCGTAATTTGCGCAATATTTTTATTCATAGAATTTTTGATAAAAAAGAAAAAACGGAAAAAATAAATCTCGAATTTAATAAATTAAAAAAAATGATAGATTTTTTACGTTTAGTTTTATTTGAAGAAAAAGAAAATACTAACTAATTAATTATTGTTAAGAGATTATTTTTATTGTATATTATTATTTAATTTTTTAATGTCTAATTAATTTTGACTAGGACAAGTAACATTTTTTCTTGAATTTACAATTAATTTTATCGGTAATATTTTTTAATAAACCATTATTTTTTATATTTTCGATAATTGTGAAAAATTGTTAATTGCCAATAGAATTATCAATTTTGATTAAAACATTTGTCTGATATCATATATCGAAAAAATTTTTAATAAAGGATAATCTTATTTGATAAAAATGAAGTTTTTGTTACTACTTACGGTCTACTTAATTTTTCTACTAATCCTAAGCATAATATTTTTTAATCAATTTTCTATTTCATTTAAATCATTGGTTTTATTTAATAATGTGTAACTAACACTCAAAGATTTTGGATTATTTAAGAAGAATTATAAAAACACCACATGCATGTGGTGTTTTTATAACCTCGCGTAATTGATAATCAATTTATTAGTATGATTATTTATCTAGTTCTTTGCTAAGTTAATCACTATTTTCCCAAAATCGTTTTATAACATTATTTGCATTAGTTTATCATGTGATTCTTCATTTTTTCAAATTAATTATTTGATTCTTTTAGTACTATAGTATAAGCTTCTGTACTAACATCGTTATAAAGTCCAGTTTCACAACAAGCAGGAAGATGTAAAGAAAATGAATTTTCTTTACATTGTTTGCAATAATTTGAAATAGCATTAGAAGCAACCACTAATGATGTCATTAAACCAATAGCACTTAACGAACCAATAAGTATTTTTTTTCATATTTTTCATATTTTTTTCTACCTCTTATTCTATTAATTTTTAAACGTTATAACACATAATAATTAATATATTCCCATTATCTAAAAATTTATAAACACATCCTATTTATTGATAAACAAAAATCTTGTGATATCTTTAGTGTTTTTTATTATTACTAAACCGAGCATTAACAATATAAAGTTACAATTATAAACATGGTATTGGTTTTTCTATTAACTTATTAGTGAAGAATAGTAATAAAACATATATTAATTTGCTCCTTAATGAAAATTAATAAATACTCGATAATTGGAATAATAATTAAATGCTTTTTAATTTTGTTAATATCATCTTATAAACATTATTGATAATATATTTCGAGCAATTGCATAAAAATTTTTCGTGGGAATATCTAATTTGACGAAAAATTAATCTTTAATTAGTTTTGTGCCTATGCTAATTACATTTCTTCCCAATTTATCATTAATTTTAGCGATAATATTTTGGATTGAATGATCTTTTTTTACTATCTTTATTGGTTGTGAAAAAATCGTTAATTGTTGACAAAATGTATCAATTTTAATTAAATCACTTGCCCCTACCCCTAGTAAGCGAAAAGATTTTTGATAATTAAAAATCCTATTTAATAGCATAGAAGCATTTTTATAAATTTCTTCATAACTATTGATTGGTTCACTTAGTTTTATATTTTTACTATAAAATTTGTCAATTGAATATTTAAATTTAAGACTCACATTCAAACAACACATTCGATGCGATTTTAACTTTTCTGATAACTCAAGACATAATATTTTTAACCAATTTTCTAATTCATTTAAATCATTAGTTTTATTTAATAATGTATAACTAACACTTAAAGATTTTGGATTACTCAGTTGGAGATTAACAAAATCGCTACCAATACCATTAGCATTTTGATGGATAAAATATCAATGACTGCCAAGTTTATGTTCTAATAATTTTAAATTATTAAATTGGGCCAAATCTTTTATTATTTTAATCCCAATTTTTTGTAAAATTTTTGCGGTTGTTTTACCAATGAAATACATTTTTTCAATCGGTAGTTGTCAAATTTTATCTTTAAAATTATTTTTACTAACTAAGGTAATACCATTAGGTTTATTTAAATCCGTTGCCATTTTAGCCAAAAATTTATTGTAACTAATTCCAATGGAAACGGTTAATTTGAAATTATTAAAAATTGCTTTTTGAATTGTCTTAGCTAAAGTTAAAACATTTTTATATCTTTTAACGATATTAGTAACATCTAAAAAACATTCATCAATGCTATGTTGTTCGCAAACATTTGTAAATTTTTCTTTAATAAAAGTAAAAATTTTTTTTGAATAGGAATTATATAAACCATAATCACCATTTAAAATAATGGCCTGGGGACATAATATTTTTGCCTGAAAAATTGGCATTGCTGATTTAATACCATACTTCCGGGCTACATAATTGCATGTTGAAACAACAGAATTGTGAGTTCTTCCTCCAATGATTAATGGTTTATTTTTATAACTTGGTTTTTTAATTTCTTCAACTGCGGCAAAAAAAGCATCAAGATCTAAATGAAAAATTATTTTATTATTCATTATTCTTTTCCAATAAAATAAGGTATTCAATGTTTCCTTTCTTTGCACCAACAATTGGTGATTTGATTGGCTTATGTATTTTTAAATTTAATTTTTTCGCCAATGATAAAATTTTTTCAATTACTTTTTTGTGATATTTTAAATCAACATGTCCTTTATTTTTAGCAATAATTTTTGGTGTTAGCTCAAATTCTGGTTTGATTAAACAGACCAATTTAAAAGGATAAGCAAAAATTTTATTAATGTGTTCAATAATTTTTGTAAGACTAATAAAACTTACATCACAAGCAACAAAATCAATTTTATGCTCGAAATCGCTACTATTTAAATTTAAAAAGTTTGTCTTTTCTTTTAAGCAAATTTTTTTTGATAACAATTTACGATTAAATTGTTTATAACCAACATCAATGGCATAAATAAATTTTGCTTTGCCTTCTAGCATGACTTGACTAAAACCACCAGTAGAACAACCAACATCAAGGCAAATTTTATTTTCCAAATTAATCTTGTAGTGCTTAATTGCATGCAATAATTTATATGCCCCGCGCGAAACATAAACTTTTATCTTTTTAATAATAATTTCATCATTGCTATTAACTAAATGTGATTTGTCATTAATAAAATTACCATTAACTTCAATGAGTTTTTTCTCAATTAAAGAAACAATTTTATTTCGCGAAAGATTGATTCGATCAACTAAAAATTTATCAATTCTTGTTGTTTTCATTAATAAATTTATATTTAGTAATGTAAAAATTATAAAGTACAAAAAACTTTAATATTACAAATAAATTCGATATAAATCAATTTGAAATTAAAAAGCAAAAAATAAATTGTGAACAAAAATTAAATAATTATTAAACTTTAAATTTTTGATTTTGCTTTTTATATATAACAAAAATTATTATTTTTTGTTAATCTTATCAAGAAAACTCTTAAGTTGTAAACTTGTTTGATTTTCTTTTTTATGTTTCAATTGTTTACTTCCGTTTTTTAACGATTTAAATTTTATTTATTAATTTTTCATTTATTCAATAATCTTTTTCATCTAAAGCATTAACTTTATGAGTGGTGTTTAATTGGTTACTTAAATAGCTTAAAGTAGTATTTGATTTATTAACAACTAATCCATCTTTATGATTTTTATTAGAAACACTTAGTTGTGCAATAGATTTTTCAAACTAATACAATCTCATCATTTAATGGATTAAAAAAACACTTAAATCTTTGTTGTTCAATTTGTTTTTAACTATAATGTTTCTTGTCTCTCACTTAATAACACTTGAACATTACTTTCTATTTTTTCGGACAATTTTTCAATTTTTTTTGCATTCACTTCGTCAAAACTACATTTTAAAAGATCAGCTAATTTTTCAATAAATGGTTTATTTTTTTCATTTTCTTTTCATGCATTATCGTTAAATTTTGCCACAAAACTATTCCAATTAGTGTAATTTTATCGCCTAATTGAATAAGACAAAGACAAGCAACGAGTAATTCGTTGTCCATTTTGATTAGTATTTTTATTTAATTCATCTAAAGATTTTTTTAATACATCTTCAATATCTTGTTCTAAAGAATTGTTTTTATCAACATCAATTTCACTAGAATGAAAAGACATATCAACATTACTTTTAGTTACTAATGAAAAAGGCTCTTTTCTCATTTTATTTGTAATACTTACAGCACTAGCCGATACCAACAATGATGTGATAGCACTTAATCCAATTAAAGATTTTCTTGATATTTTCATATAATTTACGATCTCTACTACGAATTTAATTAATTGTTTTTAATTATTACAAGACATTTGTGTGTTTTTGTAAATATTTTTATTGCGAAACCGAAAAACAAATGTTATTTTAATATGTTAGATTAAGATAATTTGATTTAGATATTATTTGTAATTAGTCCAAGCAATTATTATTTGCAATAAATAAATTCAACAACAATTATCAATATTCCCAATTTTCTTTGTGTAAGTTTAATTCATCCCACGGAAAAAAAACGTAGTTTTCACTATTTTTATAGTTTTAGTCTTGCCAACAGTTTTTATAATTTTGCATATGCAATTTTATTTTTTATTGTTTAAAAATATTTTTTCGCTTCAAAAATCGTAATATTCGATGGATCAAAGAATATTTTATTTAGACTTAATATCGTTTGTTAGTAGAAATAGTCAAAAACATACTAGAAGTAGAAAGGTAAAAATTCATGAAAATTAAAATTCTTTACAATGTTGGTGGTACATCAAACGATAAACCTAACAATTATGACGAATGGATTGATGCATTGAAAGCAGTTTTAGCAAACAAAGGCGGGGATATTTCATCATTGGTGCTAATATGATCGGGGCTCATATGAGTGATAAACCAAACGATCACAAACCAATATACATTGGCGCGATAACACATGAAGAAAATAATATGTCATCGGATAAAAAGATTGAAGTTGAATTTTATGCAAATTATGATGAAGTTAAAGAAGTAAAATAATGACATATCTTTACTCTTCTTTTTTACTTGTGTAAGTTTGTTCAAGAAGAAAATTCGTGTGTTTTATTCTATAATTTTAGAGTATGAATAAATGTAAAAAGGCAAGTAATAAATGCATTTTTTGCCAAATTGTAAAAAAACAAATTCCCGCTTTAATTATTGCTAAAAATAACAAAGCAATTGCTTTGCTTGATATAAATCCTGTTAGCGATGGTCATACAATAATCATTCCCAAAAAACATTATTGTGATTGACAAAATACTCCACCAAAAGTATTGTTTGCCATTGTAAAACTAAGTTATAAAGTAATAAAAATATTAAATAAATCTTTACCAATTAAACCTTTGGGTTACAACTATGTTTCCAACCAAGGAAAAATTGCTGGACAACAAGTTTTTCACTTTCACCTTCATATCATACCTAAATATAAAGAAAATGAAGGGTTTAAATTGGATCATGGAAAAATAAAAGTAAAGAAAATTGGTGAAATTTATAAATATTTGACTATTTAGGATAGATTACGTGTTTTTTAAAAAAATTATTTTTTCTAAAGATAGTTATTGGGTGAAATTAAGAGATAAAAAATTTGATTTTACTACCAATGATAAGGAAGAAATAGCAACCTTTGTTATCTTTATTGGAAAAAATTCGTGTGGAAAAACAACACTATTAGATTTTATACGTCAAATAATTAATAAGTCAAAATCATTAAAATCTACACCAATTAATAATAATGGAAAAGAACATGTTTTTTTTGAATTTTTAAATAATAATAGACAAGTTAATGAAATAAAACTTGTTGAGCCGGTTGTTGAGAAAGATAATAACCAAAATCTTGAATTGTATATGCGATTAGATTGTGATAATCATGATTTTTTTATTCTTTCACAAAAAAACAATAATTTAACAATGGATATAGAAGAATTTTCTTTTTATAACTTACTCAACACAAACAAAAATGATTTTATGGAAAATAATTTTCCAGAAATTGGTGAATATAATGTAAGATCTCATTACGGTGTGCCAACATCATATAGTTTATCCACACAAAATACAATATCTTCAATTATCGACTTTTATCTTAAAAGTAATAAATTTACTAATGATAGTTTCGCTGCTATAGATATGAGCGATGGCGATATTGAAAAGAATGTTATAATGCTAAAAGGTAAAACTATTTTTTCTACTTTAAATGCGGAATTTAACAAGAATAATGGAATTACATTTAGAGTAACAAATTATGGTAAAACCGTTTACATTAATGAGAAAGATGAAAATGTTTATCCTTATCGTTATCTTTCTTCTGGATTACAAAAAGGAAATTCATTTTTAATATCGTTGTGTAAAATTAAAAAGGATATAAAAATAAAAAAATTAAATAATGACAGTAATAAAACGAACATTAATTTTTTTCTTGACGAAATTGAAAACTCCCTTTGTCCTAACGAACAAGTACTTATCACTAAAAAAATAATTGATGATACTACCGAAATAAATCAAGGACAAAAAATTTGTCAATTTTTTATTGCCACACATTCTCCTTTTATTCTTAAAAATTTTTTAAGTGAAGAACGAAATGGTGATACAGTAATAATTAATGTTGAAACTGGTGAAAATATATTAAAATCGGAAAAGAAAAAATTATTACTTAATGTGAATAATAATGTTTCATATGATGAAATATCGTATCTTTACTATGGTATTCCAACATCAAATTATTATATTTCGTTATATGAGGCGATGAAAATGAAATTTAAAGAAAAATTAAAAAAAGAGGTAAACTATTCCAATGAAGATAAAGAGCGATTACTTCCTTTTTATCTTGCTAAATTATTTGATTACACCGATTGGGAAAGCTTTGTTGCCAAATTTAACGATGAAAGTTGAAGAAATAATGATAAAAATAAAGCAAGTGTTAAGAAATTGACCGAGATTTTAAATTGTTCTTTTGACGAAGTAAATAGTGAAAAAATCAGAAATTTATTAGATAATAAAACAAAAACTAACATTGAAGAAATATTAAAAATAGAAGAAAAAAAGAACATTATGTTATTCAAAAAAAGATTAGAAATAAACAAAGATAAATTTAAACAAAACAAAAATGAATTAATCGCTATTTGTCTTGCCCAATTGTGAGATGAAAATTACAATAGTTGAAAAGAATTTATTAAGCAATTTGATAATACTGCATGAAAGGAAAATGAAAAAAACAAACCAATTATTGAAAAATTAGCTAATCTTTTAAAATGTGAATTTGAAAAAATTAACACACAAGAAATTGAAAAATTAGATGATGAAATAAAAAATGATACGCAAAAGAAGTTAAGCGAATGGTATGAAGCATCAATCAATTTATGTAGGATTAAAAGCATAACTAAAATTAATAATCCTTTGTCCTATTTTTATTACATGTCGGTTATGAGTCATTAAAAGAAAAAATATATGAGGTCTTTTCTATTAAAAGTTCAGATAAATTAAACGAACTACATGCCAAAAATCAAAAAAAAATTAATGTTGAGGATCTTGATTTCTTAGATAATTTAACGCTATTACGAAATATGTTGGCACATAATAATGGTCAACAAAATTGAAATATTAAAATTTTCGAGGATAAAAATAATGGTCAAATAGTTGAAAAATCAAAAAGAACTAAATCATTTTATGCTTTATTCAAAAAAGGTAATGACTTTGAAAATCTTTTAAAAGAGCAAATAGAAACAATAAGAGAAATACTAATAAATTGAGAAAATAAAAAACAATTATATTAAATCAAATAAAATTTTTTAACAAATATAAATTATTTCTTTCTTCCTGTTCGACTTTCCACAATCTCTTCAACAACTGACTTTGGAGCTTGAGCATAATGACTAAATTGCATTGAATAATTTCCTCTTCCTTGGGTAAATGATCTTAGATCTGTTGCATAACCAAACATATTTTTTAAAGGGATTTTTGCTTTAATTAATTGAGCATTGCCAATTGCTTCAACCGAATCAATTGTTCCACGACGAGAAGAAATATCACCAACGGTATCACCAAAATATTGGTTTGGAACAATAACATTAACTAGCATAATCGGTTCCAATAAAACTAAACCGCATATTTTTGCTGCTTCTTTTAAAGCAATACTTGCCGCCACCTTAAATGCCATTTCCGAAGAGTCAACTTCGTGGAAAGAACCATCAAAAACTGTTGCTTTAATATCAATTAAAGGATAACCAGCTAATGGACCAGATTGCATTGCTTCTCTAATTCCTTGGTCAATTGGTTTAATATATTCACGCGGAATTTTTCCTCCGACAATTTCACTTTCAAATTGGTATCCCTTATCTTTATTTGGTTCAAATCTAATCACACAATGTCCATATTGACCGTGACCACCAGATTGCTTAATATATTTACCTTCGGCATTACCAGTTTTGGTAAAAGTTTCACGATATGAAACTTGCGGAGCACCAACATTAACATCAACTTTAAATTCTCGTTTCATGCGGTCAACAATAATTTGCAAATGTAATTCCCCCATACCAGAAATAATACATTGTCCCGTTTCATGGTCAGTATGATATTTAAAAGTTGGATCTTCTTCCGAAAGCTTTTGTAAAGCAATTGCCATCTTTTCTTGATCGGCTTTTGTTTTTGGTTCAACCGTTAATGAAATAACAGGTTCGGCAAATTTCATCGTTTCAAGTTTAATATCAACATCGCAAGCACATAGTGTATCACCAGTTGTTGTGTTTTTCAATCCAATAATCGCACAAATGTCTCCTGCTTGAATTTCTTGAATTTCGTTACGTTGGTTCGAATTCATTTTAATTAAACGTGATACTCGTTCTTTAATTCCTTTGCGAGAATTAGTCACATAACTACCAGCTTGTAGTGTTCCAGAATAAACACGGATAAAAGTTAATTTTCCAACGAAAGGATCAATTGCTACTTTAAAAGCTAAAGCAACAAATTTGTCAGTATCGCAATTTTTTAAAACTAAATCTTTGTTTGTTTTCTCATCTTTAACATTAATTGGTTTAGTATCAATTGGTGATGGAAGATAATCAACAACCGCATCTAAAACACTCTTCACCCCTTTATTTTTAAAAGCGGTTCCACACAAAACTGGAAAGAAAGAACCGGTCAAAACACCTTTACGGATACAATTTTTAATTTCATCGGTTGTTAATTTTTCACCACTTAGATATTTTTCCATGCATTTTTCATCAAAATTTACTGCTTCTTCGATTAGTGTGTTTCGGTATTTGTTTGCTTTTTCTAATAATTCGTTAGGAATTGGTGTAATTTTATAGTTTTCGTCTTGTCCTCCGTCAAAAATTCGACAATTCATTTCAACAAGATCAATGCTACCTTGAAAATTATTTTCCGCACCAATTGGATATTGAATTGCTACACCATTTGCTCCCAATTTTGTTTTTAAAGAAGATAAACTTGTCTCAAAATTAGCTCCTATTTTATCCATTTTGTTAATAAAGACAATTCGCGGAACATTATATTTATTCGCTTGTCGTCAAACCGTTTCGGTTTGTGGCTCAACACCTTTTTGTGCGTCCAAAACAGTAACGGCCCCATCTAAAACACGTAATGATCGTTCAACTTCAACTGTAAAATCAACGTGTCCAGGGGTATCAATTAAATTTAACTCGTAACCTTTTCATGTTACATATGTCGCTGCCGCAGTAATTGTTATTCCCCGTTCTTTTTCTTGCTCCATTCAGTCCATTGTCGCAGCACCATCATGAACTTCACCAATTTTATGTGTTTTTCCACTATGAAATAAAATTCGTTCAGATGTTGTTGTTTTACCAGCATCAATGTGAGCCATAATCCCAAAGTTACGATATTTTTCAAGAGGAAATTGACGTGGCATAATTTAAACTAAAACCTCAAATAAGCAAAAGCTTTGTTAGCTTCGGCCATTTTATGAGTATCTTCTTTCTTTTTAATCGCTCCGCCGATATTATTTGAAGCATCGATTATTTCATTAGCAAGTTTTTCACTCATTGATTTTTCATTCCTTAAACGAGCATAAAAAACTAGTCATTTCAAAGCAAGAGTTATTTTTCGACCAGGTGGAACTTCGGTTGGAATTTGGTAGTTGCTACCAGCAATTCTTCGCACTTTTAGTTCCAATGATGGCATAACATTATCAACTGCTTTATTAAAGACATCAATGGCCTTTTTTTTGGTTTTTGTTTCAACAAGTTTCAAAGCTTGATAAACAATACTTTGTGCTAAATTTTTTTTACCAGCAAGCATAACATAATTAATGATTTTCGTGATAAATCGTGATTGGTACAAAGGATCTTGTAAAACAATTCGTTTAGTGGCATTCTTCTTACGCATGATCTAATTGTCCTTATTTTTTACTAATTTTGTTCCGTAAGCAGAACGTTGTTGTTTACGGTTAACAACACCTTGAGTATCTAAAACACCACGAACAATGTGATACCTCACACCCGGAAGATCTTTAACTCGTCCACCACGCAATAAAACAACAGAGTGTTCTTGTAAATTATGACCTTCACCAGGAATATATGCTAAAACTTCTTGGTGATTAGTCAAGCGAACCTTTGCGTATTTCCTAAGAGCAGAATTAGGTTTTTTTGGGGTCATCGTTGCCACCCTAGTACAAACACCACGTTTTAATGGACTAGGTGAATATTTTTCTTTGCGTTTGAAAGAATTATAAACCGTTAGCAAAGCGGGGGTTTTACATTTCTTTACCCTATTTTTTCGTTTGTGCCTAATTAATTGCTGTATTGTTGGCATAGATTAAATTAACTTATCCAAATATTTTGTGATTTATAAAAAGTATGCGGTATTATTATACTACCATATTTAATAACCTGCATAGTCTTTAGGTCAATGTATTGATAGGATTAAATCAATGCATTGTTCGTATTTTTGCATTTGATAAAGTGACGATATTTTCAAAAAATTTTGTTCGTAATCACTATTTTGTTGGAAACGGTTGACATAAATGATTAAACTATAAGCATATTGTTGTAATATCTTTTTTTGTTTAATTTTTTTACAAAAAACTTGTAATTGACGATCAAGATCAATAATTATTGAATTAATTTCAATAAAATTAATTTCTTGATTAAGAACAAAGGTTGTAAATCAACGATTAATGATTTGAATATTATGCAATAATGCCTCTTTCATTTCATTTAATTCGTCATTATTCTTTTTATTTAAATTGTTAACAATGGCAAGAAGTTGATAGTGAAAGACATACAAATTATTTAAATTTTCAATCACAAAAATAAAATTTCGAGTAAAACCATTTATTTGTTCAATGTTTTTTTGTATTTGTTTTTTTAATATTGAAATCCTATTCGAATAATCGAACAATAATGAAAGAGCATGACTTTTGTCTTGATAAGAAATGATTTTCATTGTTTTAGCTTTTTTAGAAATACTTTCTATTTCAATAATTTTTTTTGTGCATTCATCAATAAGTGTTTGATAAGAGTTTTTATTTTTGAAGAATAATCTTATTTGCTTTGCTACTTCAAAAATCTTATCTTTTGATGACAAAATATCATTTGTCTGGTCAAAAATTATTTTTTGACACTTGCCGATGATTGGTAAGGATTTAATGTGAATAAAAACGAAATGATAAATTTTATTCGTCAAAAAACAAAGATTTTGAATCAAACCAAAAGCATTGGTAAAATCCATATTTTGAAAAAAATAATTAAATTTTTTCATCTTATCTTCTAAATAAATTTTGTTCTTTTCAACAATTTCCAATTCATTACCAGTAAAAAGTGTAAGATTTGTTTTAAAAAGGAAATCGATTTTTTTAATAAAATTTTGTAGATATTTTTGGACAAGATGTAATTTAATAAATTTTTCAAGAAAGACGAAGCATTCATTGGTTTGTTTATTCATTTCATCTAGAACTAGTAATGTTTTGTTAAGATCAAAGACAAGTGACATTGAATTCAATTTAAGCAAATTATCTTTATATTGATCAAACAGAAAATCGATTTTTTTTATTGTTTTTATTAATTTGGTATCATTATAAATTTGTCGTAAATTCTCATAAATTTCAAAATAATGCAGATATAAATGCGAAATAATTTGGTGGAATTTTGTTGATTCATTGTATTCATTAATAAATTGATCAAGATTATTACCATAAAGACAAAGATCTTTTTTAAGGGTTTTAATCATGCTTAAACTTTTACGAAAGTGTAAATGCTTAATTTGATCATTCAAAAGTGATAAATTTGTCGAAATTATCCTAATATTTTTATTGTTTTTATTATTTTTTTCAACTAAATATTTTAAATTCTCTTTTAGATAAGGGTTTTTTTCGACTAAAACTAAATTTTTTGTAAAACTAATACCTGAAATTGTTTTAATAAAATTATTGCATTTTTTCATCAAAATAATTTGTTGCGAAAATAAGGAATAGTAAAGTAAAAAAAAAACGAGATAGACGATAATCATTAATAGACAAAAAGAAAGAAAAAAAATAATGAAAAATTGTAGCATTACCAACTAAATACTATATTTATACTTCAATATTTAATCGTAGTCACGAATATAATAGTATTTAGAATGAAAGTTAAGAATTGTTATTGTCCTAATTGCAAAAAGTATGTCAAAGGGGGAATGAGCCAAAACCAAATAATTGGTGTCATTATTTTATTTCTTACTTTACCAATCATTGGAATTTTATATTGAATGTTCTGTAAAAAAGATACATGTCCGGTTTGCAAGGCAAAATTAATTGTTAAATAATTAAAGATTATTTTTTAACCATTTAACAACAAATAATTATTGATGTTCAATAATCACATAGTTGTTTTTTTTGAAGTTAAATTTTAGATTTGATATTTTTTTTAATTTTTTTTTCAATGTTTGCTTTTGCTCAAAACCGTATTCAAGTCAACATTGTTGAAAACTATGATTTTTCAATCATGAAAAAAAATAATCATAAAAAGCATATCCTTTGTTTTTGGCAAATAATGCTCTCTTGCTTTCTCATCGCAACATTTTTTTGTTTGTAAAAGTCATTTTATTAATGTATGGTGGATTAGAAATAATTAAATCTAATTTCTTTTGTTTTGATAGATATTTAAAAACATTGGCCTTTACAATTTTTATTTTTACTTTTAATTTATGCGCATTTAATTTTGTATTAATGATTGGACGAATATATTTGTCAATACAGTCAATTTGAAAAGTTGGTAAATATTTTTTAATCGATAAACCGATTGCACCACATCCACAACATAAATCGACAACATTTCGATTTTTAAGTTTTTGAAAATGATGAATGAAATCTCATGTCATTTTTTCTGTATTTTCTCGCGGTGCTAAAACCTTTTTGTTAACAAAAAAATTTAAATCGCAAAATTTTGTATATTTTACAATGTGTGCTAAAGGTTTTTCTTGTAAAAAATATTGCTTACACATTTTTTTAAACTTTCTAATGGAAAAATCAATCTTTGCGTTTCGATAATGATGAAAGTCAATTTTTGTTTTCACCGCTTTCGACAAAAAAAAGACAATTTCAAAAAAAACGGTTAAGTGTTGTTGACCATACTTTTTGGTAAATTCAACAAGTAAAGCTAAAAAAAACATTATATTTTTAAATTTGCAAGTGATTTTGCTTGTTCATCGGCAATTAATTGATCAATCATTTCGTTCAAATCACCTGAAGTCATGATGATATCCAATTTATTCAATGTTAAACCAATTCGATGATCTGTAATCCTATTTTGTGGGTAATTGTATGTCCTAATCTTTTCGCTTCGTTCACCGGTACCAACTTGGTTTTTACGTTGTAAATCAAGTTTGCTTTTTTGTTGTTGTTTTAGTTGTTGTCATATTTTTGCTTTTAACATGTTCATTGCCGTTTCACGATTTTGAATCTGACTCTTACCTTCTTGACATGAAGCAACAACTCCTGTTGGAAGATGCGTAATTCTTACTGCTGATTCAGTACGATTAACATGCTGACCCCCTGCTCCAGAAGCACGATAAACATCAATCCTTAAATCACTAGGATTAATTTTAAAATCAATTTTATCAATTTGTGGTAAAACAGCAACAGTAATTGTTGAAGTATGGATTCGTCCCTTACTTTCAGTCAACGGAACACGTTGAACACGGTGAACACCTGATTCAAATTTCATTTTTCGATAAACATTTTTTCCTTTTACAATGAATGACAAATAACTATAACCATGTGATTGGGGTGAAATATCTGTAATTGTTACTTGTCAACCTTGACGATCAAAATATTTTTTATAAGTATCAAATAAGTCGGCAACAAAAATTGATGATTCCTCACCACCTGCTGCGGCACGCATCTCCATAATTACATTTTTATCATCATTTGGATCGATAGGAAGTAGCAATTTTTTTAATTGCAACTCAAAAAGAGGAATTGTTTTTTTGATTGATTCCAAATCATTTTTAGCAAGTGTAAGAAATTCTTCGTCATTTATATTTTGTTTAACTAAAATATGTTCAATTTCTTTGGCATTATTAATTAAACGATTGTATTCTTTAAATTTTTCACAAACTTGTTGATGGTGCTTTAACTGAATATTAATTTCCTTGATTTCATTAAACGACAAGTTGGTATTTTTTTCAATTTTTTCTTGCATTTGTTGACATTGATCAACAATTTTTTTTAGTGAAAAATATAAATTCTTATCGTATTCCATTAAAAAAAGATAAAAAACTTAATTAGCTTTAATTTCGGAAAAATTAGAAATCGTTTTTTTATTAGATGTTTTTTTCTTTTTCTGTTTGGGTTTGAAATTTTTAGTTTCAAATTTATTCGCTAATTTTTCGGCACGGCCCTTAATAACGGTTTCATTCGCTTGACCAAGAAAAACCGGATGACAATTGGCACAAACATCAATTGAGACAATATCTTGTTTTGAAGTTGATAAAATTTTATATTCTGTACCACAAGTGGCACATTTGAAAGTAACTAATTTTGATTGCGGATGAATACCTTGTTTCATAGTTATCTAAATTATATATTAAGTAAATAAAATAAATATTGTTGTTCGTAATATAATGAAATCAAAGTTTTATGAATACAATTGCTCTTGGTTTTTTAATCGGAATTTTTGCTTTTATTGGTGGAGTTTTAGTTGGTTTGGTTCTTGCAAAAAAAAATTTTAAGAAACAACTAAAAAACAACCCTCCAATTACAAAAGAACAAATTCGTCAAATGTACCAAAAAATGGGACGAAAACCATCAGAAAGTCAAATTAACCAAATCGTTAATTCATTTAAAAAGAATCAAGATTAGTTTTTATTTTTGTTTTTAATTATTCAATGAAATTTGATCATAAATATATTGCAAAAGAAGTCGAAAATATCTTAAAAAAGCACAAAAAAATTTATGAATATGATGCAAAAAATAAAGGTAAAAAATTTGCCATCATTTTACCCCCTCCTAATATTACTGGTCACTTACATTTAGGCCATGCTTGGGATATTGCTTTACAAGATGCCATTATTCGTTATAAGCATTTGCAAGGTTTTAATACTCTATGAATTGCTGGTTTTGATCATGCTTCAATTGCAACCCAAACGAAATTTGAAAAAATCTTAAAAGAAGAAACAAAAAAAACTAGATTTGATTTTCCAAAAAAAGTTTTTTTACAAAAATTAAAAATTTGGGCAAATACCCAAAAAAGTTTCATTGAAAAACAATGACAAAAAATGAATCTAGCTTTGAGTTTACAATCACAATGTTATACGATGGATCAACATGTTAATAAAGCAGTAAATGCTATTTTTTATGAACTATACAAACAAGGTTTGATCTATCAAGATTTAAAACTAGTTAATTGGGATATGAAATTACAAACTGCAATTTCTGATATTGAAATTAATTACCAAAAAGTTACAACAAAAATGTACTACTTGAAATACTATCTTGCTAAGACAAAAAAATATCTTATTGTGGCTACGACCCGTCCAGAAACATTATTTGGTGATGTATGTCTTGTTATTAATCCTAATGATAAAAAAAATGCTAAATATATTGGTAAAATGGTTATCAATCCAATTAATAAAAAAATCATTCCTATTATTGGTGATAAATATGTTGACCAAGAATTTGGAACCGGAATTATGAAATGCACACCAGGACATGATTTTAATGATTATTTAATTGGGAAAAAATATAAATTACCCATTCTTTCAGTTTTTAATTTCAATGGAACATTAAACGAGAAAGCAATAGATTTTACAGGACGGAATTACAATAGTATCCCCATTGAGCAAGCTCGAAAAATTGTAGTTGAACTATTAAAAACGAATAATTTTTTAGAAAAAATCCAAACAATTACGACAAATATAGGTTTTTCTGAACGCAGTAGCACAATTGTTGAACCGATGTTATCAAAACAATGGTTTGTGAAAATGAAACCTTTAGTAAAAAAAGTTATTGCTTTACAAAAAACAACAAACAAAATTATTTTTTATCCCAAACGATTTAATAATGTCTTACTAACATGGTTAAATAATATTGAGGATTGATGTATTTCGCGGCAACTATGGTGGGGACACCAAATTCCGGTTTGATACCATAAGAAAAACAAGCAAAAATATGTTGGAATCAAACCACCACAAAATACAAATCTTTGAAAGCAAGATGATGATGTGCTAGACACATGATTTTCTTCAGGCTTATGACCAATGGTTTGTACTTTTTGACGAAAAGAAAAAATATATAAAAATTTTTATCCAACAAATTGTTTAGTGACGGGTTATGATATTTTATTTTTTTGGATCGCCCGCATGATTGTTATGGCGATATATCATAAAAAGATAAAACCTTTTAATCAATGCTTAATTCATGGATTAATTCGCGATGAAAAAGGAAGAAAGATGTCAAAATCTTTGGGGAATGGAATTGATCCAATTAGTGTTGTTGAACAATATGGTTCCGATTGTTTAAAGTTATTTTTAACTTCTTCAACAACACTAGGAGAGGATCTAAATTTTTCCCCACAAAAAATTAAATATTATAGTAATGTTTTAAATAAAATTTGAAATAGTTATCAATTGATTAAAGATCACACATTAAAAATTAAAAATTTTAATTTAGAAAAAACATCTGAAATCGACCGTTGAATGTTAAATGAAGTTAAAAATTTACAAAAAAATGTTATCGTTTTTTTTAATAAATATGAATTTACTGTTGCCAATAAAATGATCATAAATAGTTTTTGAAATATTTATTGTAATAAGTACTTAGAAATGATTAAATTTTATTTAAATGATCCAAAATATACAAAACAACAAAAATTAAATTCATTGTTTATTTTCAACGAATATTTAAAAATCTTTTATCCAATTGCCCCAATGCTTAGTGATTATTTATATTACGATATTAATCAAAAAATTATCTGGAATGATCGAATGAAAATTTTACAATTGAATTTAAAATATGAAAAAAATCTTATTGAAAAATATGTTGATATTTTTATTAGATTAAAAGATTACCGCATGAAAAATTCAATAAAAAAAGAAAGAATTATCAATTTCGATTACTTAACGCCAACAGAATTTGATAAAAATAAAATGAATAATTTACTAAAGCAACATAATTTTTTTCTTTGCAATTTTGTTAAGAAACTTGATCCGAATAAAATAGTTATAAAGATTGATAATGATTTAATCATTCTTAATAAAATTAATAAGCATAAAACTAACCAACAAATCAAAAAGTATTTGACATTTTTAGATAATGAAATAAAACGATGTCTAGCATTATTAAATAATAAAAATTTTCTCTTAAAAGCTCCTAAAGAAAAAGTTGAACTCGAACAAAGGAAATTAAAAAAATATCTTGAACAAAAAAATAATATGAACCAATAAACACCGTTTACCAGTTGCCTATTTTGTGGTCTTGTTATTTATATTGTTCTTTTAATATTTACATTAATTTTTGTTAATACATTCAATCATTTTCGCATAATTTTTTTAAATCATGTCTTGTATATCCAAAGTAAAATTATTGTAATGCCGCAAAAAGAAATTATGAATATAAGGTAAAAGAATTGCTTTTGAAAAAATATTATTTTTATCTAAAATTTGATCGTGTTTACTATTTACAGTATATTTTTTATATAATTTTTGTCGCAATTTATCGTAGTTTACCCAGCACATTAGTTTTTTTGTTTCGATATTAGTTAAAAAATTAATAATCGCTGTTTCATGATTATTTATTATTTCGTTAATAATTTTATTAATATTTACGAAAATAGCGTCAATTTCATCGATTACGGTAAAATCATCGATACCATCAAGATATTGGAACGAAAAGTCACCACAATAAAAAAGAATAATTTGCTTTAGGAAATAAGAAAAAATATTGTGTAACTTTTGATCACTAAGCGAACAAACATAGTTGTAAAATTTTCGGTCATTTTCATCATTCTCGATCGTTCGCAATATTTCGTTACGGAAAAGATAAAAATTTAACGCATAAATATATCCGTTTCGTTTCTGACGATAAACTATGTGCCAAAAAACTAGTAAAACGGTGGCGATAATCTATTTTTTGTGAGAGTAAATTAATAATTTTGCTACACCGCTTTCATAGTTATTGTGATTTATTGGAAAAAAAATGTGAAATTTCAATATTTTTTCGGCTACATAATCCAACAATAATTTCTTCGAGTTCGTTGTCGAGAAAATGATCATTAATTTCCATATCTTCTTTCAGTATTTGAATAATTGTTTTTAAAACTAATCTTAAATTAACATATTTTATTCTTGTATTTTGTTTAAAAATATTTATTTTATTTTTAATTTCATTAGGTAACGAGCTAACCTTGATTCAATTACCTTGTTTATCCGACCAAATAATTGGGAGTTCGTTATTAAAAATTTTTATAATTGAATTCACAACACAATTTTTTATCAATGTGTCGTTGGCATCATTATTATCGTTTTTTTCTTTTTGAAATTTTTGTTCAATATTATTATTGCTAAATCGTTCTTCTTTATTATTTTTTCGCTTTAATGATAAATTTATTTTTTTCCTTCATTTAATTTTCGATTTTCCTCCAATATTTTACAAAGATCACGTCAAATAATTACATTTAAATTCATCATGAGTAAACATGGCGTAAATTTGCTTATCTTCTTTTAATATTTTAACAATTGTACTTAATAGTGTATAGAAATGGATATATTCTTCTTTTTTCACTATCTTTTATTTTATTTTGGATTAAAGGTGGCAAAGATTTAAATGCAAAACTATAAACTCAATTTTTTTTTTTAAAAAGATAGTTTTTTTCACATTCAACTTCGACACAATATAACATTTTAAAAATTTTATTGGCAATGTCAATTTTTAGATTTTCTTTGTTT